>NZ_CP124620.1:1930909-2252727 GCF_030128875.1 Stenotrophomonas sp. BIO128-Bstrain
CTTTCCAACAACAGAGCGACTGCACCAAACTGTTTGTGGGAATACGCCGTATCGACGGGACTGCCAAAGCCAAAATCAGTTCCACTCATTTCATTGATGTCAGCGCCATACTCCAAAAGTAGCTTGATCTGATCAAGCTCTCCAGAGCAAGCAGCGTTCGTCAAAGGCGTGGGAAATTTATGATAGCCGGTATAGCAATCAACGAAAGCACCTGCCTCTAGTGCAACCTTCAACTCTTCGAGGGATCCAGCCGCGATCAACCGTTCACATGCGGCAACGCGTTGCTTTTCTTCGTCCGGAAATTGAGTGATCCACGACTCGAACTTTGGGATGAGTAGTGGTATCAAATGACTATTGGCATTGATCGTGCCACTTTGGTCATAGTATGAGCTCGGGAATTCTCGTGTCTTCGCGTTCTTCTTAGCAAACCATCCAAACATTGGAGCTCCTTAAATAAGTGCATGTTCTTATCAAAAGGCTCTGCCCAATAAAGTCAATGCTTGAAGATCAAAAAAGCCCCTTTCCAGGGGCTTCGATTGCAGGACATGGGTAGGTGCAATTACCTTTTTGTCGTTGAAGCGTCAAGCTCTGCCCGCTCAGCGAGCGCTTTGCTTTGCGCCTGCTCTCGATCCATCCATAGGAGCTTCTGCCGATGCTTGGCTTCAAGATGCTTGCGGTAGGCCTCAATGTAAGCGGCCTTTTCGTCATGCACCGCCCAGGGCTTCTCAATTGCCTTCTCCGGCGTAAGGGCAACGACACGGCAACCAGTTCGGAGCGTGTCGGAAAGAAGCTCGTCTGAGACAGAAGTGATCAGGCTGTTGCAAAGAACAACGGGACTACCCGTTTTCCTGTCTTTGAAAACGATAAAGAGGTTTGGGCTGGGACGAAGATCGAGTCCAGCGCTGCCTTCGATTTCCTCTTCGAGCCCGCTCTTTTTCTTCAAGACCGTAGCCCACCATCGCAAGATTTGATCTTTGCGAGCCGCGTGGCTTTTGGACACGGAGAAAGGATCGTCATACTTCTTTCGAGCCTCCCGCAAGGCACTGCTTGTGATGCCAAGGAAGAATGCTGTCATTGATAGCGTGAATAGAGCATCACCGCTCATCTCATGAAGCTTCTTGCGCACCGACGCGTAGTCCTGGCTGTCTAATAACTCATCGCGCTTATCCTGATCTGCAAAGATCGACTCCAAGGCGTTCTTGAAGCCCTCTTCCTCAGCCTTCTCGTTTGTCTTTCTCGGCATATAAAAAAGCCGACATTGCTGTCGGCTTCCTAAGGTTTAATTAGCCGGGGAACTTCGGGAACTTTTCGTCCGGATGTGCTGCCTTCCACTCTTTGTAAGCAGCCGATCCTTCCCAGGCGGCGAAGGCGCGCGGAGTGCGACCACGCCCGCTCCACGTTTCCTGGGTATGCGGCAGCCAGTATTTCTGAGCAACTTCCTTCCTGGAACCGGACGACTTTTTACCAGTCGAAGAAGTAGCGTTGAAATGATTGGCGATCTCAGACTTCTGCTTAGCCGAGAAGAAGTGACCAAAGCGGTTCAGAAGCTCCGAGACATTTGCGAAAGCGCTTGATGCCTCTTCTTCCATCAACTTGACTTCTTGCTCTTCAAGCTTCTTGAGCTCTTCAGCCAGCTTAGCCTTGGCGGAAGCAATAGCTTCAAGAGTAGTGCCCGGTGCTTTGCTCATAGTGTTCTATTTGTTGGAGAGTGATAGACCGATCTGATCCTATCAACGCACCTTTATTGGATCAACGTTTATTTGATCAAAGGCGTCGATCCTTGCAGATCATGTCTTTCCCGCTCCGCTTTACTGTGTGCGAAGTCACGCTCTAAGTCAGCAATTGCTTGCATTGATGCAGCAGCAAGCTCGTCGGCGAACTCTGGCTCACCAATTGAGCGAAGAACCTGTTCCCAGAAGTCACTGGCACGAACGAAGGCAATTCGGGGACCAATCGCTGACTTCCGCCGACCAATGGGCTTTGAATGATCAACGGTGGGAACCACAGGAGCCGGGTTGGGCGAAGGTTCCAAGATCTCGGCAAGAGCTTCAATTGGGAGTTGCAAGTGCCCGTCGATCTTCCTCGCACCCGGGTAGCGGCCCGACTTCATCCCTTCCCTGATTCGCTGAACCACCCCGCGTGTTGACTGCCCACGGAGCACATGAGCGACTTCTTCGGGGCTTAGTCCGTAGCGGCCCGGGTAGCCCTCCCGCAACCACTTCAATGAGGCTTCTGACATAGCACCACGGCTCTTCGACAAGCGGTCTAGATTGCCAGCTTTCGAAGCCGAGCGGCGGCACAGCAATGCATGCTATGGCTGTGGCAATCCTGTGGCAGAACGCCAGTGTTTCATGATGTTTCTAGGTGTGTTTTGATGCATTGGAGCGTCAACCCCACTCCACGCGCCTTTACAATTCAATAACTTGCAGGAGGATGGCGAAAGCCCTCTTCCTTAGGAGGGGGACGCTCTATCCAGCTGAGCTACGGGGCCACGGAGGGCGTAAAGGATACAGGCAAACGAGGGGCCTCATCCATGCTCGGCCGGTTGCCCGCCACTCATCCCCGACAGCGGCAACTGCCCTATGCTCCTCCGTCCCCTGTGATGAGTGACATGGATGCATCCTCTTTGGGCCACCCTTTCCCAACTCGGCGACAGCCGCTGGCTGTTGCCCGTGAGCCTAGTGCTGATCCTCTTCGGCCCCGAAGAGAGCCGCGCCCTTCGCATTCGCTGGGCGGCCGGCCTGGCAATCGCCGGTGGCCTAACCCTGGCCTCCAAGCTGGCCTTCCTGGGTTGGGGCATTGGTTGGGCCCGGCTGGACTTCACTGGATTCAGCGGTCACGCCACCATGACGGCAGCGGTTTATCCGGTCGCCCTGTATCTCGCCGCGTCTGGTCGGCTCCCGAAACCTCTCCTTTGGGCACTGCTCGGGTCGCTGCTTGCCGCCATGGTCGCCTATTCGCGCCTACCCCTTAACGCCCACTCCGCATCTGAGGTGGTGAGTGGGTGGCTGCTGGGCACGGCGGCGACGGTTTTCGCCCTGTCGGCGCGCGCCACAGGCTGGACAACACCCCTACCCACTCTTGCCGCCTCAGTCATAGTGGGACTGGCGGTCCCAATGCTGATGCCCACGGTCCGCACCCACGATGTGGTCATACGCCTTGCAACCGAGCTGTCAGGCCGCGACCAAGTCTTCAATCGACATCATTTTGTGCGATAGGCGTCAAATATTGGACGCAGAGAACCCAGCCCAGGCGCCCAAACCGACTTGACACTGAATAGCCTTCAACGCGAAGATGACAGCGAAAATTTACCTCACGGAGTAGGAAACCCCGTTATGAAGAAGATCTTTGCCGCTCTCGCCCTCGTGGCTTTCTCCCCGATGGCTCTGGCTCAGGAAGCCCAGGTTGAGCAGGCTGCTGGTGCTGAAGGCACCACCGCTGCCACCAGCGCAGAAGTCGCCGGCACCGGCGCCGCCACCGGTGCCGCCACCGGCGCCCTCACCACTGCGGCCGTGATCGGCGCCGGCATCGCTGTCGCTGCAGTCGCATACAGCGTTGCGTCCGACAGCAGTAGCGACGACGCTGGCAACAACAATGGTGGTGGCACCACCCCGCCGCCGACCGGCACCACCGGCACGACGGGTACCACCGGCACCACCGGCACCAACTGATCCGCTAGTCGGAGTCAGGTCATTACGCCCTCGCCGGGCGCAGGTCCGGCGGGGGTTTTTGTTTTGCCCGACAGGGCCAGGAAGAATCATCGATGGACTGCAAGCGTCTCGGCGCCACTCTGGCGTTCGCCCTTACCCTGTCCGGCTGTGTCTGGGCGCCCGGTCAGCACCTGCGCTCCAGCGCCCTGGCCCGTGATGATCAGCCGGTCGGCAACGACCAGATCGAGCTGATCCAGATCACACCGAAGCTGATCGCCATGGACCGTGCCTCGCGCGATGTTCCGACGCTGCCGATTGCCCTGACAAGTTATCAGCCTGGCCCGTACCAGATTGGCGCAGGCGACATCCTGTACATCACTGTATGGGATCACCCAGAACTGACCGTGCCTGCAGGCCCGCAGCAGCAGCTGAATGCAGCCGGTCGACTGGTCCAGTCCGATGGCACGCTCTTCTATCCCTACATCGGCAAGATTGCCGCGGCCGGCAAGACACCGGGCGAGCTTCGCGATGAGATCACCTCAAAGTTGGCCCGAGTCATCGAAGCCCCCCAGGTCGATGTTTCCATGCTGACCTACGCCAGTCAGCGCGTCTGGGTTACCGGCGCGTCGCGCCAGGCGGCGACTGTGCCGTTGACCGTAACCCCGCTGACCCTCGGCGATGCCATCAGCCAGTCCGGGCTTGATCCGGCGCAGGCGGATCTGTCGGGCGTGCGTCTTACCCGCGAGGGCGTGACGTACACCATCGACCTCGACCGGCTCGGTCGTCAGGGCGGCGGCGCTACCAACGTCTTCCTCAAAGCAAATGATCATCTCTACGTCCCGTATCTGGACCGGAAGGAGATTTTTGTCGTCGGTGAAGTGAACCAGCCGGGTGCAATGAGCTTCAAGACCAGCGACATTTCGTTGAGTCAGGCGCTTGGCCGTGCACGCGGCCTGCAGCAGTCCACGTCCAACGGAAACGCCGTCTATGTGATCCGGGGCTCGAGTGATCTGCAGAGTGCTCCCTCCAGCGTGTTCCAGCTGGAAGCAAAATCCCCAGCCGCCTTCGCCGTTGCCAGCCAGTTCGAACTTCTGCCCGGTGACGTGGTTTTCGTTGGCGCAGCAGGTGTGACACGCTGGAGCCGCTTCGTGAACCAACTGCTGCCGTTCACCTCGATCATCAGCAACGCGGCAAGCGCGCGTAACGATCTCGACAATTGACGGCTGGCCAATGATGAGCAGGACCGCTCTCGTTGCGCCGCAACGGAACCATGGATTGCGCGGCCTGGCCGCGCTCGTATTGATGGGCTTTGCGCTGTCGGGCTGCGGCGTGGTGGGCCGTACCAGCGTCAAGACCGTACAACTGGCAATGCAGGGCAAACCAGACGTTCAGCCCACAGCCGCTGACGTGGCAGCGAACCGCTATCCCCAGATCAAGGTTACCGGCCCGCGTGGCGGGGCAGTTCTGGTTCTGGGCAACCTCGATGGTGATCGCCAAGCCTGGTACAGCAACGATCGCAGCGTCGTCTTCCTTGAAGATGGGCTGGTGGTAGGCACGCATGGTGGCATCCCTGAGCTCCAGGGCATGCGGATCGAGGGTCAACATCCTTTCCACGCCCTGCACCAGATCGAAGCGCCCATTACCGTCCAGCGCCAGTATGACGTCATGCCTGGCTATCGCTTCGGCATGACGGTGAGCGGCACCCTCGAACGCCTTGGCACCGAGAATGTCGAGATACTCAATAGAACCCGTTCATTGCTGCATGTGCGCGAACGGTTGGAAGGCCAGGACTGGAAGCGCGACAACCATTATTGGGTAGACCCGGCCAACGGGTTCATCTGGAAGAGCGTGCAGGCCATCGCACCCGATGCCAGTCTGGAAATCATCCAGCTCAAACCCTATTTGCCGGATCTGAACCGTTGATCACTTTGCGTCTGGCCGCCCTTGCCCTGGGCGTGGCCGCCTCTATCTCCCTGCACGCCGCACCAGCCATCACCGTCGAGGTCATCGGCAGCGTCCGAAATCCGGGCATGCTCACGCTCCCTGCAACCAGTCGCTTGTCTGATGCAGCGCTCGCTGGCGTGCCGGATGATCGCAGCTACATGCTGGGAGCGGCCCTGCTCAAGCGCAGCGAGCTCGTTGCGCAGACCCGCCTGAAAACAGGCCTCCTGTTCGACCTTGCGGCCATTGAAAGCCGGCAGAGCAGAGACCCGCAAGGTGCCGCGGCCGCAACACGCATCGCCCGGGAAGTGTCTGCGATGCCGGTGACCGGCCGCATTCGCCAAAGACTCGCTCCGCGTGTACTGGAGATGGACCTCAGCGCCAATTGGCCATTGGCCGATGGTGACAGGCTGTACTACCCGACACGTCCAAGCACAGTGACCGTCCTTGGGACGGTGGAGCAGCCCTGCTCGATACCGCACCACGCCTTGCAGCGTCCGTTGGACTATGTGCGGCAGTGCCCTGCCCTGCTCGCCGCCAGCAAGGATGATGTGTTTGTCATTCAGCCTGACGGCGAGATACAGAAAATTGGCATTGCACTCTGGAACCGCAGCGGTGAGTCCACCCTCGCTCCCGGCGCCCTCATTTTTGTTCCTCTCAACGCACGAACAACGCGCGACGTAAACCCCGATTTCAACGAGGACGCCGCACGCTTCCTCGCCACCCAGGTGCTGGATGCGCCCGGAGCACCGAAGTGACTCGTTTTGCCAGATCACAGGCCGCTCGCCTGAGCCTTGCGCTGCTCACCTTGAGCATCAGCACCGCCCTCCATGCCCAGAGTGCCCCCGCTCCCACTGCAAGCGATTGGGGCGGCATTGGCCTGTTACAGACCCCCACCGCACGCATGGCCGATGAGGGCGAACTCGCCTTCACGGCCAGTCATACCTCGCCTTACAGCCGCTACAACATGGTGCTGCAGCCGCTGCCCTGGCTGGAGGGCGCGTTTCGCTACGTTTCGGTGGCCAATCGGCGCTATGGTCCGGAATGGCTGAGCGGAACGCAGAACTACAAGGACAAGTCGATCGATCTGAAGGTCCGCCTGCTTGAAGAGAGTCGCTGGGTTCCCGAAGTTGCGGCAGGCTTTCGCGATCTGGGTGGCACAGGTCTGTTCTCAAGTGAGTACCTCGTCGCCAGCAAGCGCATTGGCTCTTTCGATGCCAGCGTGGGCCTGGCCACCGGCTACATCGGTAATCGAGGTGATTTCAGGAACCCCCTGACCTCCATCGACGATAGATTCGAAACGCGCCCGCGAGCGCAAGGTACAGGCAGCCTCAATAGCGATGGGATGTTCCGTGGCCCGGTCGGTGTCTTCGGTGGCGTCGCGTACCAGACGCCGTGGGACGCGCTTCAGTTGAAGCTGGAGTACGACGGCAACGACTACAAGCACGAGCCGCAGGGGAACAACCAGCGCCAGAAGAGCCCGTTCAACGTTGGCGCATCTTACGCGGTCAACAAGAACGTGCATCTACACCTGGGCTGGGAGCGTGGCGACCTGGCGATGTTCGGCATCACCCTCCGGACGAACCTTGCCCAAGCCAGTTCCATGGCAAAGGTCCTGGATCCCATGCCGATGCCACTGAAACAGCATCCTGCGACCGCCGTGCCTGAGTCTGAGCACGACACAAATGTTGTCGCGGAACTGTTCGACTGGTCCGGCGTCGCCAACCAACTGGAGCAGAACGCAGGGCTGCGCGTTCAGAGCATCAGCCGACGTGGATCGGAACTGATCGTCACCGGAGAGCAGCGCCGCTTCTACTATCCGGCACAGGGCGTAGGCAGAATGGGGCGTGTTCTCGACGGTACGCTACCTGACGACGTCACGTGGTTCACCGTGCAAAACGCCCGGTTGGGCGTTCCGATCGTGGAGACCAGCATCGAACGAAAGGCCCTCGTCGACTACATCGAACACAAGACAGACCTGAGCACTCTCGCCGGTCATATCGAGATGGCTCCTCCCGCCGCTCAGCAGCGGGAGACCCTTTACAGCGCACCGCTGCGCCGTTTCGACGGCGGGTTCAACATCGGCTATCAGCAATCGCTCGGCGGACCTGACGGCTTCGTGCTGTTCCAGGTCGCTGGCACCTACAGCGCCAGCGCCTACCTCACCCGGAATCTTTGGCTCAGCGGCACCGTCAGCTACAACGCCTACAACAACTACGACAAGTTCCGCTACGACGCCCCCAGTCGCTTGCCGCGCGTACGCACCAATATCCGCCGGTACATGACGGAAGAGGACTTGACGCTACCCAATCTGCAGTTGACCGGCACACGCCAACTTGCGCGGGATACGTATGGCATGGTGTATGCGGGCCTGCTCGAATCCATGTATGCCGGCGCCGGCGGTGAAGTGCTCTATCGCCCGCTCAATGAACGTTGGGCGGTAGGCGTGGAAGCCAACTGGGTCAAGCAACGCGATTTCAATCAGCGTTTCAGCTTCCGTGACTACAGTGTCGCCACCGGCCATGCCAGTTTCTACTACATGTGGGGCGAGGAACGGCGCGTGGTGACTGCATTGAGTGCCGGCCGCTATCTGGCCAAGGACTGGGGCGCCACCCTGGCTGTCTCACGCGCGTTCGACAATGGCGTGACCATGGGCGCCTACGCAACCAAGACCGACGTATCCTCCAAGGACTTCGGCGAGGGCAGCTTCGACAAAGGCATCTATGTGTCCGTCCCCTTCGACTTCCTGCTGCCGCGCTCGACGCGCGCCCGGGCTAATTTCACCTGGAACCCGCTCTACCGGGATGGCGGCGCTCGCCTAGCGCGCAGTTTTGGGCTGTACCAGATGACATCAGAGCGTGATCCAGAGTTCTTCTTCGACAATATTTCAACCATCGACGAATGAGCACCGGACCCAACGTCAGTCGGCGATAGAGGCGTCACCCATCCTGCCATAGGTTGACAACTGCTGCGGATGATCCAGCCGCCGTGAGGCGGCCAAGGACGCCCGATGCACCACATCGGGCGCCTGCATTTTAAGGAGCAGGTGTGGGCGTTCGGCGTTGTGGACGACCAAAGACTCAGCCACCATCTGGCGACCCTGCGCGAGGTCTCGAGGCCGATATAGCAGGAACTCACCCTTCAAGTTCCCATTCACACGCTCGGCCATCGCATTTTGGTAGCAGTCGTGGCCATCCGTCATCGAGCGGGTCACGCCGTGATTGGCATGGATCTTTTGGTAGTAGTCCGAGCAATATTGGATACCACTGTCGGAGTGACGGACCAGCTGTTGGCGCGTCTTTCGCCCCTTCAACGCCATTTGCAAGGCTTGGGCGACCTGCTCTGTGTGCAAGGTGTCATGCACGCTCTAGCCTACGATGTTGCGTGACCACGCATCGGCAATAAGGCTCAGCTAGACATACTTTCCCTGCGTCGGCAGATAGGTGATATCAGCAACCATACCTCCTCGCTACCGGTGCCGTTCGCCAGCCTTGAGCAGGTTGGGGTGACGCTGGAAACGCTGATGCCTGTTGGCTGCCTTGTGATACGCACGCCGCATAGGCACGAGGAGGCGGGTATCACGAAGGACACCATGCAGGCGGCCCGTCCCATCGCTATCCCCGGTGCCTGCAGTGCCGGCATGATCAGACCATGGAGCTTGCGGGTGCCCGTGCGGGGCTGTCGCGCCCGATAGCCACCCACCAAGGCGATCGCCCGTGCCCCCTCGACCAGCTGCTGCTGGCGATGGCCGGCTTTGTAGTACGCCTGCCGACTAATGCCGAAATGTCGGCAAGCCCTTGCCACGCTTAGGCTCTGGAGGCGCCCTTGCATGAGGACTTGCCGGAAGGCTTTTTTACGATCCGCACCCCGTAGTCCTGCTTGAGGACATCGACGATGGCTTCGAAAAGCTGCGCTTTCTCGTTGGCTTCCCGCAGTTGCACCTGCAAGGCCTTGATCTGTTGTTCCGGCGTCAGCGGCTTGGCCGCCCCGCTTTTGGGTGAAGTGGTCATGGGCGCAGATGATGCACCACCCGACCAATCCTGCCGACCATGACGGCGAAGCCAGCCAAGCACGGTGCTCCGTCCTTGAATCCCATATCGATCCTGGGCCTTTTTGTAGGTCAGTTCCCCGCGCTCGACCTGGTCAACCACCGACAACTTGAAGGCCAGCGAGTAATCCCGCTGACTGGGCCTGAGTGTTGAATCCATTGAACATTCCCCTTCCTGTGGGAAAAGGTGTCAACTCAATTCAGGACGGTTCAAAGATGCAAAAAAGGCCAAGAGCTCGCTCCTGGCCTTTTCTCGCCCCCCCCGCCGGCACTGCGGCCGATCAGGAGACGGGGCGGCGAATCCCGCACCTCCCTCAATTACTTTTCGCTCGACGCGTACTCGTAGTACCCGTAGCTGTAGTAACCGGTCGCGCGCCTTTCAACTGCGTTGAAGATGGCGCCCTTGACCTGAATGCCGTTCTGCTCGAAACGCTTCATCGCCAGGAGGATCTCCTTAGCTTGATTAACTCCAAAGCGAGTTACCATCAGTGTGGAACCTGCATGGCTAGACACAATAGCTGCATCTGTCACTGCCAAGATCGGGGGCGTATCCACGATCACCAGGTCATATTGCTTAGAGAGCTCTTCCAGTAGGCGACCAAAGCGCGGATGCATAAGCAGTTCCGACGGATTTGGAGGTATTTCGCCACGTGTCATGTAGTGCATCATCTCAAGACCCTGCACCGGATGAATCGCGTCGTTTGACTCCAACTTGCCAGCCAAAACATCGGACAGACCATCCGTATGACTGACGCCCAGCACCTTGTGCAACGTGCCTTTGCGCATGTCAACGTCGATCACGAGCACCTTTTGCCCAGCTTGCGCGACGACCGCCCCCAAGTTGGCCGAGATAAATGTCTTCCCGACACCCGGTCGAGGGCCGGAGATGGCGATGATGTTGTTCTTCGCCTCAATCATCGCGAAATGAAGACTAGTGCGCAGGCTGCGGAGCGCCTCCACCGCCAAATCAGCCGGCTCGGCCGCAGCCAACAGGTGGGGGCGACCATCTCCCACGATCCGCTCCTTCCCCCGCCGCCCTTTCTGTACCTTCAGTAGGTTGCTGGACACACTCAACGGGATAGCGGCATAAACCGGCAAGCCCAGTTCCTCAATCTCCGCCGGATCCTCGACACCCGGATTAAGCATCCGCAGCAGGAAAACTGTGGCGGTGGACACGAACACGCCCACCAGCATTGAGATCAATACAGTCAGCGCCTTGCGAGGTTTAACCGGCTTACTTGTGTCAGCAACCGCATCATCAACAATACGGACGTTACCAACCGTTCCGGCACGAGCCACATCCAGCTGCTGAGCCTGATTGAGCAACGCGGTGTAGAGCTCGTTGCTGACTTGAAGGTCTCGCGTCAACCGAAGCAGTTCCTGCTGGGTATCCGGCAGCTGACTCACCTCCCGGCGGAAACCATCCTTTCGGGACTGCAGATCACTAATCTGCTTGAGCATTGCCCGGTATGCTGGATGCTCGCGGGTAAAGCTCCGATCCATTTCTGCCTGCTTCAGACGCAACTGCTGGATACTGCCCTCGACGGCCACTTCCTGCTCAAGCAAGCCCTTCGTCTGCATCGTGATGTCAACAGAGTTCGCCCGCGACTGGTAGGTAGACATGGCTACCTGGGCATCTTCCACCTGCTTCCGAACAGTGGGGAGCTGGTCCCTCACGAACTGAAGCTGGGACGCAGCTTCAGCTGAGCCACGATCCACGTTCTGCCGAACATATGCCTCGGCAACATTCTGAACGAAGGCTTGGGCGCGCGAGGGGTCGCTATCTTCATAGCTGATCCTCAAGATCCCGGACTCCTTGCCCTGCTCGCTGACATTGATGTCTTCCTGAAGGCCGACGATGACATCGAGCCGTCGCAACTTCACCACTTCGAAGCGAGCGCCATCATTGGCAAGGATCTTCGCCACGTCCAACTTAATTCCGCCCTTGGACGAGGAAGTCCCCACGCGGCCCTGCAGCAGCTCGTTACCGTCATCATCCATCAAACGGTAGCCGCCATCAGTTCCTGCAACCACAAGGACCAGAGGCCGATCAAGCAGACTGGCCGGCACCTCAAGGCGCTGTATTTGGAGGATCTCGCCACCCCAGCCGTACCGCGACAGGCCGAAAAGCGGACCCGCCAGCTCATCCGGTGAGCGCGCTTCGAAGCGGCGTGCGAGAAACCCACCCAGCAACGGGAAGCGATACGGCTCGACAGACGTGTCCAGTTGCATGCGGTCGACAGCCGTACCAACGACGGTGCGTGAGGTCAACAGCGCTACCTCGGTCGTGGCCGCAGCGCTTCCGCCACCGGCCAGACTCGTCAAATCCGCTAGGCCCGGCATTGTGGGCATCTTTGATTCCACCTGCACCATTGCCTGCGCGCGGTAAACCGGCGAGGTCAGCAGTGCATACGCAGCCCCAATGAGAGTGAACAGGACGGTGGTGCCCAGAATCCACCATTTCCGATCAATCAGGACCCCCAACAGGTCGCGCAGGTCGATTTCGTCGTTCTCGCGGACGGGCCGCGCACTGGTTTCCTTGCTCATGGCTTCCATTTCTGTTGAAAACACCGCACCTGCGCGGTAGTTACTTGATGTGTGGGGCCCAACGGGAAACGCCCTGCTCGATTACGCCAAACACGTGTTCAAAGGCGATCCGCTGCTGCCTGTACGGGTCAGCGACCTCGGCCTTGCCATCCCAATGCCCTAGCAAGAATGTCTTGCCGCTCACCTGTGGCACATCGCGGATGATTCTGGCGATGTGCGCCTGCTCCATGACCAGGATCAGGTCAGCAGCCGCAAGAACGGATGGAGTGGCTTGGCGCGCCTGATGACCATCGGGGTCCAATCCACGCTCACGCAACAGATCGGCCGCCGTCTGGTCTATCGGCTTGCCAACCAGGGCCTGAAGGCCTGCCGAGGAAATTTCAAGCCCGTGGCGTTCCCGCAGATGATGGCGCATCAGCACTTCGGCGGTAGGGCTGCGGCAGATATTGCCAATGCAGACAAACAAGACTCTTTTAAACACGTAATCCCCAGATATCCATTCATTTCAAGCAAGCGCACGCTTCGTGATCCCTGGGGCGCGTTTACTGAGCCGCGCAGTCTACATCAAGAAGACGCGCCTCCACAGGCATTGGCGGCCCGCAACCAGCCCCCCCCCCTCCCCCATTCAATCGAACGCCCACCGGATGCTCGGCCGCGAGTCGCCTTGAGCGGTCCGCAATGCGCCCCTTAGTACACCCATGTTACGGCAATGTGGCCCTCAGATGCGCGCGGGGTGAACACTCTGTTACCATTGGAAGGCTAACTGCAATGACCGTCACAGAACTGGCGACGAGCACAGTCCCTCAATGGCCGCGCGAATGCCGGACTCACACATGGAAGTGGAAAAATGGCCTATCTACCCGCCCGGCACCGATCCAGCATCTGGAACGCCTCTGCCAGCAAGGTGACCGCAATCCTGGCCCTCGTACTGAAGGCCGGCGACCCTCTAATCGTGGTGGGCGGCGCGCTATTGGCCTACGACCTTCGGTTCGGTGACCTAGCCATGCCGATCAACTATGCTCGACTGGTCTCCATCACGGTCTTGTTCGCCCTCTTGGTGCTAGGAACCTCAACCCTCTATGCCAGTTGGCGCGGTCGAGGACTCCTGGCTGAAAGCGCACAGTTGACGTTGAAATGGTTGATCATTTTCGGTGGATTGCTGGCCTACTCCACCGCCGTTCAGGTTACCGATGAAATCTCCAGGCTGTGGCTTTCCCTTTGGTTTGGGCTCAGCCTTGGTGGAGTAATCGCGCTTCGTGTAATGATTCGCGCTGCCGCCGCCTGGGCGAGAGGTCGCGGCATGGATCTTCGAAGTGCGGTCATCGTGGGCGCAAACCCGGACTCCAAGCGAATTGCCGATACCTTCCGAAAGGATCCGTGGGTGGGCATCCACGTACATGGGTGGTTCTCCACACCAGCCGATCGCGGCAAAGTGGATGGCAGCCCCCACCTCGGAGCGTTATCCAAGCTGGGCGCCTACGTGGAAGCCAATGACATCGACCAGGTCTGGATTGCCCTGCCCATGCGGGATGAGGCGCATATTTCAGCAGCCCTCGACCAATTGCAGCACTCTACGGCAGACATCAAGTTTGTTCCGGACATGTTCGGCATGCATCTGTTGAATCACTCCGTGGAGCAGATCTCGGGGCTGCCGGTAATTAACCTTCAGCAGACCCCTCTCCAGGGCGGCGCCAGAATACTCAAGGCCATAGAAGATCGCGTTCTGGCAACGATGATTCTGCTCGCAATTCTCCCGCTGATGCTCGTGATTGCAATTGCCGTAAAGCTCAGCTCTCCCGGCCCGGTCTTCTACAGGCAGGAGCGAATGAGCTGGAACAACAAGACCTTCTGGATGCTCAAGTTCCGCTCCATGCCCACGGATGCGGAAACCAGCTCTGGAGCTGTCTGGGCGAAGGCGGGCGAGAGCCGAGCGACTCGTACGGGCGCATTCTTGCGCAAGACAAGCCTGGATGAGCTTCCGCAGTTCATTAACGTACTGAAAGGAGACATGTCCATCGTTGGACCGCGGCCCGAGCGACCTGTTTTCGTTCATAAGTTCAAGAATGAAATCCCGGCTTACATGAAGAAGCACATGGTGAAAGCCGGCATAACAGGCTGGGCCCAGATAAACGGCTGGCGGGGATCCACCGATCTTCACAAGCGCATTGAGTGCGACCTCTTTTACATCGAGAACTGGTCAATTCTGTTCGATCTGAAGATTGTCTTCCTGACCCTGTTCAAGGGTTTTGTACACAAACACGCCTACTAGAAGAGCGCCGATTGCGATCTCCAGCGATCAGGACAACTCTAGTAACTCCTTGGACCGGAGGGTTTGCCGCGCATTCCAAGGGAGTCGGCCGAACCCCCATCTTCCGTTTGGAATGGTCAGCAGCTTGCTTGTGAATTGAGAATGAAAGCAACAGCCCTAAAGAAGATTTCGGGGAATGCCGGCGCGCTTCTGCTCATACAAGCTGCCAACGCGCTCCTACCCTTGATTCTTGCGCCCTACCTAACTCGCACCCTAGGAAAAGAAGGCTACGGACTATTTGCATTTGGCGTCGCATTCATTCAGGTCGCCAGCATTTTCACGGATTATGGATTTGGGCTATCTGCGGTCTACCAGATAGCGCGCGCCGGCAAGCATCGCTCCCGTGTGCGCCGCATCGCGGGTGCCGTCTATGCGAGCAAGGCGGTGATCTGCTTGCTCGCTACAGGCGTCCTGCTTGCCTACCCCTTCTTACAGGATAGCTACGCAGCGCATCGAGACTACTTCTGGCTACTTGCACTGTCAGTGATTGGCCTTGCCCTACAGCCGGTATGGTTGTTCCAGGGAATCGAGCGTATGGGTCTGATCACCGTCTATGTTCTGATCTCGCGGCTGTCGTTCGTCGCCCTGACCATGCTCTTCGTGAGGGGCCCCGGCGATCTCGAACGGGTAGCCCTGTTCAATGGCGCGACCCACATTGCTTCCGGGATTGTTGCACTTGCGTTCGTCCGTCGCACTGGCTATTGGCCGATTTGGCCCGGACTTGGCTACACACTTGGCGTGCTGCGCAGCTCCACCGGCTACTTCTGGTCGCGACTGGCGGTAGTGACGTACGGCGCGGGTGCAATCCTATTCCTGGGAACCTTTTCCACGCCCAGCCAGGTCGCGCTGTACTCGGTTGCAGAGCAGTTCTATCGCGGCGCACTGGCAGTGTATGCACCTGTAACCCAAGCGCTTTATCCGCATATGGCACGCTATCGAGATGTGGCCCTGTTCAAGAAGCTCTTCAAACTCTCGATCGCCCTGGCAATCGTTGGAATTTTGATCGGTTTGATAGCCGGGCAATGGCTGATCGGCTTCATCTTCGGTCACGACTATGAGCAGAGCTACGCTGTGTTTCTCGTCTTCATGCTGGCACTGGCTGCAGCGATCCCATCCATCCTTCTCGGCTAC
This sequence comes from Stenotrophomonas sp. BIO128-Bstrain, assembly GCF_030128875.1. Taxonomy (NCBI): domain Bacteria; kingdom Pseudomonadati; phylum Pseudomonadota; class Gammaproteobacteria; order Lysobacterales; family Lysobacteraceae; genus Stenotrophomonas; species Stenotrophomonas sp. BIO128-Bstrain. The sequence continues at coordinate 1,946,535 of NZ_CP124620.1, forward strand.
CCATTCCTTGGTGCAATGGGGAACCCGACAGCAGCAAACCGAAGTGTGCTCTTCGCTGGCCTTGTACAACTCCTCGCCCTTGGAGCATTGCTTGCACTGGGCTGGACGTCGGCATTGGCCGTGGTATCAGCCGTACTGATTGCCGAGGTCAGCGCACTTGCGTGGCGCATCAGATGCGCGGCGCCTTATTTCAAATTTACCAATTCTCAGCGGATCCAGAATGAAGCAGGTTAAGAACGTAGCAGTCATCCTTGCCGGCGGCCGCGGAACCCGAAGTGGGTTCAGCAAGCCTAAGCAGATGATGAAGCTGGCCGGCAGGCCGGTCCTTGAGCACGTCGCCAGGGCATTCCAGACCAATGCAGCGATCGATGAAATCCTTATAGTTGCGAATTCGGACTGCATTGCCGACATCGAGCAGACGGTGATGACCAGCCGTCTCAGCAAGGTGAAGTCGGTGATAAGTGGTGGAGCGGAGCGCTACGACTCGTCGATCGCTGCAATCAATGCCACGAAGCACTACTGCGCGGATTTCAACGTACAGCTTATCTTCCACGATGCCGTTCGTCCGCTGTTGAGCCAGAAGATCATTGACGACGTGATCCATGCACTTGAGCGCTACAACGCCGTGGATGTTGTGATTCGCGCTACCGACACAATCATCATGGCCGACCCCGTCACCAACACGATTTCGAGCATTCCCAATCGTTCACTGCTGCGCAACGGACAAACGCCGCAGGCGTTCTCCCACGAGACAATTGAGCGCGCATACAACATCGCATTGCGGGATCCTGGATTCGTAACAACAGATGATTGCGGCGTTGTTCTCAAGTATCTCCCCGAGGAGAAGATCTACCTTGTAGACGGCGACACAAGCAACATGAAACTCACCTATGAGGAAGACCTGCACGTTCTGGACAAGCTCTGCCAACTGCGCTCCACGCTCGTTGAATCCAAAGAGAAGATTCACTTCGCCTTGTCCGAACTGAAGGGGAAAGTGCTGGTCATCTTTGGAGGCACAAGCGGAATCGGCGCTGAAATGGCGCAAGTAGCTGAGGCATACCAGGCAATCGCGGTTGTCGCCGGCAAAAGTAACGGCGCAGACATTACGAGCGTTGACAGTATTCGCCGCGTTCTGGATGACACCCATGCCAAGTACGGCCATATCGACTTCATCGTCAACTCGGCTGGCATTCTGCACCGCCAGCCGCTGATCGACATGAGTCCTGAGGACATCAGTAGCGCCATTCACGTCAACTACATTGGCGCGGTCAACGTGGCCCTAGTAGCATTCGATCACTTGCGCGCATCAAAGGGGCAGCTACTCAACTTTACGTCGAGTTCGTACACGTATGGACGCGCGATGTACAGCCTCTACAGCTCGTCGAAGGCAGCAATCGTGAACCTGACCCAAGCCCTCGCAGACGAGTGGCATTCGCAGGGTGTCCAGGTGAATTGCATTAATCCCGAACGCACGGCTACCCCCATGCGTACAAGGGCTTTTGGACTGGAACCTGCAGAGTCACTGCTGACGGCGCGGGATGTCGCGGAGAAGTCGCTCCTGGTGCTGCTATCCGAGCACACGGGGCAGATCTTCGATATCAAGAAGACCCGATGAATACTGGTATGGACATCAGCATTCAAGCGACACAGGACAGAATCCTCGCTATCTTCAAGTGCTTCGATCAGTTCTGCAACGACAATAAAATTCCCTACTTCTCCTTGGGCGGCACGCTGCTGGGTGCCGTTCGTCACGGGGGATTCATTCCTTGGGATGACGACATAGATGTCGGAATCCCCCGCGAACACTATGACCGATTCATCACCCTCGCCGCAGAGATGCCCACCCCCTATCGCGTCGAGTCGCGAGAGCTCGACAGCCAGTACATCTATCCCTATGCAAAGGTCTATGACACCAACAGCATAGTGACGGAGGACTACATTGAGCCCTTCACGCGCGGGCTGTGGATAGACGTCTTTCCAATTGACGGCACTTATGAAAGCTCGACATTGCAGTGGGCGCACTTCAAATCCGTGAAATTCATCAACGCGATGACGTTCATAAAGACGCGACGCTACAGTCCAGACCCGTCGCATCGCATGAAGACCAATGCCAAACGATTGTTGTCTCTAGGCCTTTCCGTCGTGCCTGAGCGAATGCTGCATTCGACACTGGAGTGGCTGCTCCGCAGACGCTCACCCCGAGACTCCACAGCGTCAGGGAACTTGCTTGGACGCTGGGGTAAGCGCGAGATTGTCTGCTCCAAAATGTTCACGCCAGGAAGCACGGTCGAGTTCTGCGATATGCATGTCCAGGCACCCGCCTCCGCTGCAGCCTACCTTGACGCCATCTACGGCGACTACATGAGGCTGCCCCCAGAGCATCAGCGCGTCTCCGGGCATAAGTTCACAAGAGTGGACTTCGTCAGTTCTTACATGAACCCGTGACACGTGGCGACACCCGGCAAAATGACCACTGCCCGGGGCGTTTGATAGAGAAACCCAAGGCTTGAAGTTGACAGGTCTACTTCCTGGCCAACGCAGATGATGACGCAACACTCGGAGTAGCGATGCAGAACCCGGCAGTCTCGGTGGTAATGGCGGAATTCAATACCGACCCCCTCTATCTGGAGGAATCGATCGCGAGTCTGGTCAATCAGACCTTCCGCGATATCGAGATCATCATCGTAGATGATGGTGGTAGCACCGATCTTGCTGGTATCTCAGCGCGCTTCAGCGACCCTCGAATCCGCATCTTGGGTAGCGTGGGCAACCGAGGCCTTGTCCAGTCCCTGAACAGAGGCATCCAGAGTGCCCGGGGAGATTACATCGTGAGGATGGATACAGATGATGTTGCTGCCCCGGATCGAATTGAGAAGATCCATGCGTTCGCCGTTGCAAATCCGCACTTCACGGTCGTCGGATCGCTTGCAGTCGAATTCTCGGATACACATGGGACTGGTCGAATTCTCGGGCGCCCTGGCGAGAAGCTTGCCAGACACATCATGCGCGGCGACGCCCCCATACATCCTTCCGTGATCTTTCGCCGCAAGGACATCATTGACTCGGGACTTTACGAGGAATTTCACCGGGCGGAGGATCTCGCGCTTTGGTGCAAGCTCGTGCTGGCGGGTAGGCGCATTTTTGTCATGAACGAAGTGCTGCTTAACTACCGTGTCAATCCAGCCGATTACAAGAAGCGAACACTCAAGCACCGCCGCGGTGAGATCAAGGCGCGCGCATTTTACTATCCAAAGCTGGGAGCGGGACCGTATGAGTACCTGTTCGTCATCAAGCCAATCATCGCTGGAGCGCTTCCCAGCAAGCTGGTGATCGCCTTCCGGAATAGATTCATCCTTGGGCAGACGAAGGATCCAATCCCGTGATTGACCTTGACATGAAGGGCGTCGCCGCCACACAGCGCCTCGCATCGGGCATTCAACGTCGCGGCGCACACAGCTTGACGGCTCGGGGAAGCGATACCTGCTGATGAAGACGATTGTTCACATAGTTGAAGCGACAGCGACCGGCACGCTTTCCATGGTTTGCGTGTGCGCAAACCTGCTTGCCAGCCAAGGCCACACAGTTCATGTCATCTATTCACCACGCGAGGAGACACCTGACAACCTCGGTACCCTCTTCCATTCGGGCATTGAGCTTCATCGCGTGGAGATGACTGGCAAGTCGATCACGACCGCCTTCGTCCATGTGCGACGCCTGCTCCGAAAGACGAACCCGGACATCATTCACCTACATTCCTCGTTTGCCGGCTTCATCGGCCGGATCGCCAGCATCGGACTGCCTAGCCGTACACGCCTGTTCTACAGTCCTCACTGTATCTCGGTAATGCGAGAGGACATCAGGTACAAGAAGTATGTATTCGCGCTTCTTGAGCGCGTTGCCAGCATAAAGTCATGCACGTACCTGGCCTGTTCAAACAGTGAACGGGTAGCAATCAGGAAGTGGGTTGGTGTCGAGGCAATTCTTCTTGAGAACGCGGTTGACGCCGTCCACTGCGTGGCCCCACTTGGCTTGGGAAGGAGCCTTGCGGCAGCCGAGCCGCTGACAGTGGTTACGGTGGGTGGTATCAGACCGCAGAAGGATCCGGCACTATTGGCCGAGATCGCGCGAGGATGCTTCAGTGCTGGGTTGAACGTTCGATTCGTTTGGGTGGGTGACGGCGATCCCGAGATGGTCTCTGCTCTCATTTATTCAGGCGTTGAAGTGACGGGATGGCTGGAAAAGAAGGACGTCCACGGCCTGCTTTCGCGCAGCAGCGTGTACATTTCGACTGCAACGTGGGAGGGCCTCCCCGTTTCGGTCATTGAAGCCATGGCAAGCGGCATGCTCGTAATGGCAACGCGTTGCGCAGGAAATACTGATGCGATTGAGCATGGTCGCACGGGCTTGTTGTTCAACGCCGCCGATCAAGCTGTTGAGCTTCTGGCACGCGTGTCGACAGGGCAGCTGGATCCCGCAGCGATGATCGAAGCCGGCACCATGGAAGCTGGTACCCGCTTCTCGCTCCAGCAGTTCTCCAAGCGACTTTCTGCCGCATACGGCACCCCCTCCCTTTAACGACACAATTGAATTACTGACAATGGGCATCGAGACGCTTCTTCTTCTATCGCTTCCGATATTGTTCGGAACGATGCTCATGTGTATCGCCGCTGGGGACAGGCCTGCCTACGCAGCCTCCGATCGATCCAGTAGTCACCTGCTCAAGCTTGTTCTGCTGGTCCTTCCGATTTTTGCCTACGGCTTCTATCTTGTCGCCATGCGGCCTCTGGATGCTGGAAACGACACTGCGCGATACATCCGCACCTATAACCAGCTGAATGGGATAGTGAGCTCAGTAGGCGTGGGAGCGCGCTTCTTTGGAAACACCGAGTTTCTCTGGTGGCCGCTACAGAGCCTGCTCAAGTTGCTTCTTTCCTCCAGGGGCTGGCTGATTGCTAACTACCTGCTCGTTTTCGCCTTTACCGCCATGTACTACAAGAGAGCCGCGAGACCACTGAAACTGGCCCCGGAGATCTTTGCACTCGTGTTCCTTACCTTCTTTTTGGTGTATTCCGGAAACATCATGAGGCAGGCACTAGCCGCCCCAATTGGTGCGATTGGATTCTACCTTGCATTGGAACGTCGATTCCTTCGAGCCGCAGTACTGATCGCGATATCAGTCGGGCTGCACTGGTCGTCCATTGTGTTTGTGGCGGCACCACTCCTACTCCTGCGAGTTTTTGATCGCGATGGAATCTATTTCGCCCTTCCCCCGATGGCCCTCGCCTTTTCCGCACTATCCTCGACGGTTATTGGCGACTTGGTCAGCGCATTGAACATCCCGGGCATTTCGGAGAAGTTCGACCTTTATTTTTCATTGGATCATCAGTCGCACGTCGGCGTCGTCTGGAAGACCGCAAATTTCTGGATATGCTCGACGTCATCTATTGCATTCCTCACCATTGCTCGCGCCAGCAAGCAAGAGGACAAGCGACTCCACAAGTACACGCTGCTGTTTATCTCACTGGTGTTCTTCGGAATCAATACTGCGGATTTTTCGGAGCGCTACATGCCACTACTACTGCTCGCACTGCCGCTCCAGATCACACTGATAGTAGATCGCTTCAGTATTCCCAACGCGGTCAAGAACATGATCGTGTTTGGCTCATTCGTCCTGCTGGCGTCCTTGGTCTTGTTTGCCGAGAGCTCGCAGTACACATTGGGATACACCGTTTGACCAACGGCGCAGGTATGCGGCGAGCAATCTCACAGGCGACAAGGATTCGCAATGAACCAAAGGAGTAATGGAGTGAAACAGGAACGCAACATCCTCATCTGCGGCGGCGCTGGCTACATCGGCAGCCACATGGCTCAATGGCTGGCCGAGCACGGTCATGAAGTGACCGTATTGGACAATCTATCGACCGGGCACCGCGAGGCCGTCCGCTGGGGAGATCTGATTGAGGCTGATCTACTGGACCCAGCGAGCCTCGAACGCGCTTTTGGCGGACGCCGGTTCGACGCCGTCATGCACTTCTGCGCGCGTTCGCTCGTAGGCGAGTCGGTCACCCAGCCCTATGCGTATTACGCTAACAACGTCACCGGGACGCTGAACCTTCTTGAGGCAATGAGACGCCATGACGTGGGTAAGCTCGTGTTTTCTTCAACCGCAGCGGTGTTCGGCAATCCCATAACAGACGCGATTGACGAAGCCCATCCCAAGGCCCCTATTAATCCTTACGGCGCCAGCAAGTTGATGGCTGAGCGGTTCCTCTCGGATGCTGCCCAAGCCTATGGACTGCGGTCGGTTGCACTGCGCTACTTCAACGCGGCTGGCGCCCTACCGGACCATGGTATCGGTGAAGCTCACGCATGTGAGACTCATCTGATCCCTAATGTGTTGCGCGCGGCATTGGGCCAAGGGCCGTCACTGAAGATTTTCGGCAACGACTACGATACCGCCGATGGCACTTGCGTACGTGACTATGTGCATGTCCAGGACCTAGCCCAGGCCCACGCCCTTGCATTGAATTTCATGGACAAGGAAGAAGGAGCCCACACGTTCAACCTCGGCAATGGGCAAGGATTCTCTGTTCACGATGTGATCGCCACTGCAGCCAACGTCACTGGCCTCCCTATCCCCTATGAAGTCACCGCAAGGCGCGAAGGCGATCCAGCGCGACTGGTCGCAGCTAGCGATAAGGCACGCGAGCAGCTCGGTTGGGCGCCGCAGTGGACCGAGCTGGCGCCGATCATTGATAGCGCATGGCGCTGGCATCATGACCAGCCGACGTGGTCGCCGCACCATGCCCACAACGATCACCCCGTTCAGGCTGCTTAAGCCACTTGCGCGCCAGGAACCATCATTCGTTACATTTGAGCCGTATATTTACGCCAGAGTCTGCGGTGCGCACTGCGCCTTAGCCCTGAGTCAATGCAAATATGAATTCGGGGCCCAGTCGCCCCGAAGCTGGCGAGCATGCGCGACCTCCCCATCACGGCCAGATAAGGCATTGCCCCCCTCTGTTACCATTCGGGGTTCAGCTTGCCGCCCCCCACCCTGCCAGCGGCCAGCGCCTTACAAACGCAACGCAACAGGAGTTTGCATGTCCTCTGACCTGCTCAAGGCCCTCGGCCTCGACGCGACCAACGCTGGCACCTACCTTGGCAACGGCGAGTGGTCCTCGGCCACCGATGCCGGTGTGATCACCCCGGTGAACCCGACCACCGGCGATGCCATCGCCAAGGTCTACGCGACCACCGACGCCGACTACGAAACCATCGTGGCCCGCGCCCAGGAAGCCTTCAAGGTCTGGCGCACCACCCCGGCCCCGCGCCGCGGCGAAGCCGTGCGCCTGTGTGGCGAAGCCCTGCGCGCCAACAAGGACGCCCTGGGCTCGCTGGTCGCGCTGGAAATGGGCAAGAGCAAGCCCGAGGGCGATGGCGAAGTGCAGGAGATGATCGACATCGCCGACTTCGCCGTGGGCCAGAGCCGCATGCTCTATGGCTACACGATGCATTCCGAGCGCCCCGGCCACCGCATGTATGAGCAGTACCAGCCGCTGGGCCTGGTCGGCATCATCAGTGCGTTCAATTTCCCGGTTGCGGTGTGGGCCTGGAACTCGTTCCTGGCCACGATCTGCGGCGACATCTGCCTGTGGAAGCCCTCCAACAAGACGCCGCTGACCGCGATCGCTTCGATGCGCATCTGCAATGAAGCGCTGCGCGAAGGTGGCTTCCCGGACCTGTTCTTCCTGATCAACGATGCCGGCACCGAGCTGTCGCAGAAGATGGTGGCCGACAAGCGCGTGCCGCTGATCAGCTTCACCGGCTCCACCCAGGTCGGCCGCCAGGTCGCCGAGAAGGTCGCCCACCGCCTGGGCCGCTGCCTGCTGGAACTGGGCGGCAACAACGCGATCATCCTCGATGAAACCGCCGATCTGAAGCTGGCGATCCCGGGCATCGTGTTCGGCGCGGTCGGTACCGCGGGCCAGCGCTGCACCACCACGCGCCGCCTGATCGTGCACGAATCCATCCATGACGACGTGCTGGCCACGCTGATCAAGGCGTACAAGCAGGTGGAAGGCAAGATCGGCGATCCGACCGACCCGGCCAACCTGATGGGCCCGCTCAACAGCGACGGCGCCGTGCAGCAGTTCCTGGCCTCGATCGAGAAGGCCAAGGCCAGCGGCGGCACCGTACAGACCGGCGGCACCCGCATCGACCGCGCCGGCAACTTCGTGCTGCCGGCCATCGTGACCGGCCTGAAGAACAGCGACGAGGTCGTCCAGCACGAGACCTTCGCCCCGATCCTGTACGTGATGAAGTACAGCACGCTGGACGAGGCGATCGACATGCAGAACGGCGTGCCGCAGGGCCTGTCGTCCTCGATCTTCACCACCAATCTGAAGACCGCCGAGCGCTTCCTCTCGGCCGCGGGTTCGGATTGCGGCATCGCCAACGTCAACATCGGCACCTCGGGTGCGGAGATCGGCGGTGCGTTCGGCGGCGAGAAGGATACCGGCGGTGGCCGCGAGTCCGGCTCGGACGCCTGGAAGGTCTACATGCGCCGCCAGACCAACACCATCAACTACTCCGACTCGCTGCCGCTGGCCCAGGGCATCAAGTTCGACCTGTGATGGATGCCGTGCCCCAGCTGCCGGCCAGCCCGCGCCTGGATTTCACCGGGCGCCGGGTACTGATTGCCGGTGGCAGCAAGGGCATCGGGCGCGCCATGGCGCTGGCGTTTGCTTCGGCAGGCGCCGGCGTCTCGGTCTGCGCACGTGGCGAGGCCGGTCTGGCTGCGCTGCGTGCGGATGCCGGGGCACTCGGCCTGGCCGTGCATACGGCCAGTGCAGACCTCTCCCGGCTGGACGACATCGGCCGCTGGCTGGACGCTGCCGCCCAGGCCCTGGGCGGTATCGACGTGCTGGTCAATAATGCGACCGGTTACGGCATGGCCGACGATGAGGCTGGCTGGGAAGCCAGTTTGAACGTCGACCTGATGTCGGCGGTGCGGGCCTCGCGGCTGGCACTGCCCTGGCTGCAGCAATCCAGCGATGCCTGCATTCTCAATCTGGCCTCGATCGCGGCCCAGCAGCCACGCCCGGGTGGCGCGCCGTATGCGGCAGCCAAGGCCGCGCTGATGCACTACACCACCTCGCAGGCCCTGTCCCTTGCGCCGCAACGGATCCGCGTCAACGCCATCGCCCCGGGCTCGATCGAGTTCGAGGACGGGCTGTGGGCGCGCCGGCGCGAACAGGACCCGGAGCTGTATCGGAACACCCTGGCGAAGATTCCGTTCGGCCGCTTCGGCGAGCCGGCCGCCATCGCCAACGCCGCGCTGTTCCTGTGCTCGCCCCTGGCGGGCTGGATCACCGGGCACACCTTGAATGTGGATGGTGGCCAGGTCCTGATGGGATAAACCCGCCGCTGGCCCTATCATCGAACCACCCCACCGCGACCAGGACCTGCATGAGCCTTCCGCCCCGACAAACGAGTGCCATGGCCGTGGTCAGCCTGATCATGGGCATCCTCGGCTGGACCGCCCTGCCCTTCATCGGCAGCGTCGCGGCCATCATCACCGGCCACCTGGCCCGCGCCGAGATCCGCCGTCGCCCGCTGGAGCTGGAAGGCGACGGCATGGCACTGGCCGGCCTGATCCTGGGCTGGATCATCGTGATCGGCAGCCTGCTCGCCCTGGTGGTGATTCTGTTGTTCTTCGGCGGACTGGCCTGGTTTGCCGCTACCCAATCGTGAGGTGCACATGAGCCGCTCGGATTCGACCGAACGCTTCAGCAGTCGGGTTGCCGACTACGTCCGCTACCGTCCCGACTATCCCCCGGCATTGCTGGACTGGCTGCACCAGGACATCGGTGTACCTGCCGAGACCCTGGTCGCCGACATCGGCGCCGGCACCGGCATTTCCACCCGGCTGTTCCTGGCCACCGGCCACCCGGTCATCGCGGTAGAGCCGAACGCGGCCATGCGCGAGGCCGCCGAACAGTTGCTTGCGCCTGACTATCTGCGCCTGAAGGTCGCCGACGGCACCGCCGAGGCCACCGGCCTGGCCGACAACAGCGTTGGCCTGGTCGCCGCCGCGCAGGCCTTCCACTGGTTCGATACCACGGCGGTGCGCCGCGAATGGGCGCGCATCCTGCAGCCCGAAGGCATGGCGCTGGTGTTCTGGAACTCGCGCCAGCTCGATGCCTCGCCCTTCCTGATCGGCTACGAGCAGCTGCTGCAGGAGTTCGGCACCGACTACGTGGAAGTGGCCGAGCGCTACCAGGACGATGACACCATGCGCGCGTGGTTCGGCGAGGGCCTGCGCGGCATGGCCCGCCTGCCGAACGTGCAGCGCATGGACTTCGATGGCCTGCGCGGGCGCCTGCTCTCTTCTTCCTATGCACCGCAGGCCGGCCACCCGCGCCACGCGCCGATGCTCGATGCGCTGCAACAGCTGTTCGACGCCCATGCGGTGGACGGCCAGATTGCCTTTGAATACCAAACCCGTGCCTTTGTCGGCACGCTGGACTGATTGAACGCCATGTACTCGCTTGCCCGCCCCTTCCTCTTCGCCCTTGATGCAGAACGCGCCCACGGCCTTGGCCTGAACGCGCTGGACCTGGCCTACCGCACCGGCACCACGCCGCTGATGGGCCGCCGCATCGACCCACTGCCGACCACCGCGTTCGGAGTGAATTTCCCGAATCCGGTGGGCCTGGCCGCCGGCCTGGACAAGAACGGCGAGCACATCGATGCGCTGCTGGCGCTGGGCTTCGGTTTCGTGGAGATCGGCACGATCACCCCGCGCCCGCAGGCCGGCAACCCGAAGCCGCGCCTGTTCCGGCTGCCGGACCACCAGGCGATCATCAACCGCATGGGCTTCAACAACCTGGGCGTGGATGCACTGGTGCGCAATGTGGAGCGCGCCAAGCGCCGCACCGGCCTGCTCGGCATCAACATCGGCAAGAACAAGGACACCCCCAACGAGCAGGCGTTCGACGATTACCAGCACTGCCTGGAAAAGGTGTATCCGCTGGCCGACTACATCACCGTCAACATCTCTTCGCCCAACACCGCCGGCCTGCGCGAACTGCAGGAAGAGACCGCGCTGCGCCAGTTGATCTCGCAGCTGCGCGAGAGCCAGGAACGCCTGGCCGCCAAGCATGGCCGGCGCGTGCCGATGCTGGTCAAGGTCGCCCCGGACCTGAGCGACCGCGACATCGATGCCGCCGCGCGCGTGCTCGGCGAGCTCAAGGTGGACGGTGTGATCGCCACCAACACCACGATCGACCGCAGTGCGGTGGCCGGTGACCCGCGGGCGAACGAAGCCGGCGGCCTGTCCGGCGCGCCGCTGCTGGGCCAGTCGACCCTGGTGCTGCGCCGCCTGCGTGCGCGCCTGCCCGAGTCGATGCCGTTGATCGGCGTGGGCGGCATTCAGTCAGGTGCGGACGCGGTGGCCAAGATGGCCGCCGGCGCCGCACTGGTGCAGTGCTACAGCGGCCTGATCTTCCGTGGCCCGGAGCTGGTGCACGAGTGCGTGGAGGCGATCCGCCGCCGCAGAGAGGCACCCAGCCGCGGCGCGGTGGCACCGCTATGAACGACGCCATGACGGCCTGGGCCATCACTGAAAACGCCTCGCTGAAGGCGCTCAACACTTTTCACGTCGAGGCCACCGCCGCGCAGCTGCTGGAGGTGTTCGACCCGTCCGTACTGCCGGAGGTGCTGGCCCTGCCGCGCGTTGCCGAGCAACCGTTGCTGGTGCTGGGCAGCGGCAGCAACGTGCTGATCGCCGGCAACGTGGAAGGCACCGTGCTGGTATTCGCCAACCGCGGCATCGAGATCCTGGAACACCGCGCCGACCACACCATCGTGCGTGCCGGCGCCGGTGTGAACTGGCATGGGCTGGTGATGTGGTCGCTGCAGAACGGCCTGTCCGGTCTTGAAAACCTGGCGCTGATCCCCGGCACCGCAGGCGCCTCGCCGATCCAGAACATCGGCGCCTATGGCGCGCAGGTCGGCGAATTCATCCAGGCCGTGGATGCGTGGGACCGGCAGGAGAACGACTGGGTGCGCTTCGATGCCGAAGGCTGCCAGTTTGCCTACCGCGACAGCATCTTCAAGCACGACCCGGACCGTTACCTGATCACTGCGATCGAGCTGCGGCTGCCGCTGCTGCATGGCCTGCGCCTGGGCTACGCCGGGATCGCCGAGGAAATGGAGGCGATGGGTGTGGAGCTGCCGGTGGCTGCCGATGTGGCCAATGCGGTGATCAATATCCGTCGCCGCAAACTGCCCGACCCGGACGTGCTCGGCAACGCGGGCAGCTTCTTCAAGAACCCGATCCTGCCGCTGGAGCAGGTCGAGGTGTTGCTGCAGCACTTCCCCGAGCTGCCGGTGTTCCCGGCCGATGAGGACAGCCGCCGCAAGATCTCCGCCGCCTGGATGATCGAGAGCTGCGGCTGGAAGGGCTACCGCGATGGCGATGCCGGCGTGGCCCCCAGCCACGCACTGGTGCTGGTCAACCATGGCCAGGCCACCGGCGAAGAACTGCTCGCGCTGGCGCGACGGATTTCCGCCTCGGTCCTGGAGAAGTTCGGGGTGCCGATCGAACCGGAACCGAGGCTGATCGGCGCACAGTGGTGAGTCGCGCCCCCGCCTTGCCGGTGGCCACGCCGTTGCGGGCCGCCCTGCTGATGCTCGGCAGTACGCTAGCCTTCGGCCTGATGGCGATCGCGATCCGCTACGCCACCCGCTACGTGCCGACCCAGGAAGTGGCGTTCTTCCGCAACGCCTTCGGCCTGCTGGCGCTGCTGCCGATGCTGATCCGCCCGGGCAGCGCGCCCCTGAGAACGCAGCAGCTGCCGCGCTACTTCCTGCGCAGTGCGATCGGGCTGGCCTCGATGCTGTGCGCGTTCTGGGCGATCGGGCACCTGCCGATCTCCCAGGCGATCTCGCTCTCCTACTCCACCCCGCTGTTCGTCACCATCGCCGCGGTGCTGTGGCTGGGTGAAACCGTTCGCCTGCGCCGCTGGGCGGCGGTGATCATCGGCTTCATCGGCGTGCTGATCATCGTGCGCCCCGGCTCGACCAGCTTCACCCCGGGCACTCTGGTGGCAGTAGGCGCGGCGGTACTCAGCTCGCTGGTGGCGATCCAGATCAAACAGCTGACCCGGGTGGACAGCGCCGATACGGTGGTGTTCTACACCTATGTGTTCTGGGTGCCGCTGTCGCTGGTGCCGGCCTTGTTCGTGTGGGTCTGGCCGACCGGCCTGGCATGGGTCTGGCTGGTCGCCACCGGGGTGCTCGGCACGCTGGGCCAGCTGCTGTGGACCCGCGCCCTGCGTCTGGGCGAGGTCTCCGCGCTGACCCCGATCAGCTTCATGCAGCTGCCGCTGGTGAGCCTGCTGGGCTGGCTGCTGTTCAATGAAACGCTGGACCGCTGGACCGTGATCGGCGCCGCCATCATCCTCGGCGCGAATGCCTATATCGCCCACCGTGAAGCGGTGCTGGCACGGCGGGCGAAATCGCAGGCCGCCACGGCGGCCGTCAAACCGGGGGAATAGCCCGCGGGAATCAATCCGAGCCGAACAGATCGCGGGTGTAGACCTTGTGCGCGACGTCCGCCAGTTCCGGCGTCAGCCGGTTGGCGACGATGATGTCGGCCTCGGCCAGGAACGCGGCGAAATCGTTCACCACGCGCGAGCGGTAGAACGTCGGCTCGGTGAGCACCGGCTCGTGCACGATGACCTCGATGCCCTTCGCCTTGATCCGCTTCATCACGCCCTGCACCGCCGAGGCACGGAAGTTGTCCGAGCCGGCCTTCATGACCAGCCGGTAGATGCCCACCACCTTCGGGTTGCGCGCCACGATGTCATCGGCGATGAAATCCTTGCGCGTGCGGTTGGACTCGACGATGGCGTGGATCAGGTTCTGCGGCACCTTGCTGTAGTTGGCCAGCAGCTGCTTCGTGTCCTTGGGCAGGCAGTAGCCGCCGTAGCCGAAGGACGGGTTGTTGTAATGGCCGCCGATGCGCGGATCCAGGCTCACCCCTTCGATCATCTGGCGCGTGTCCAGCCCGTGCGAACTGGCGTAGGTGTCCAGTTCGTTGAAGTAGGCCACCCGCATCGCCAGGTACGTGTTGGAGAACAGCTTGATCGCCTCCGCCTCGGTCGCGTCGGTGAACAGGACCGGCACGTCCTTCTTGATCGCGCCTTCCTTCAGCAGTTCGGCGAACACCGCGGCACGCTCGGAGCGCTCGCCGACGATGATCCGGCTCGGGTGCAGGTTGTCATGCAGCGCGCGTCCCTCGCGGAGGAATTCCGGCGAGAACAGGATGGTGTCGGTGTTGAACTTGGCCCGCAACGCGGCCGTGCAGCCGACCGGCACGGTCGACTTGATGACGATGACGGCAGATGGGTTGATCCGCAGCACATCGCCGATCACCGCCTCCACGGAGCCGGTGTTGAAGTAATTCGATTTGGGATCGTAATCCGTCGGCGTGGCGACGATGACGAAATCCGCACCCTCATAGGCCTGCGCCGGATCCAGCGTCGCGGTCAGGTTCAGCGCGCGGTTGGCGAGGAAGTCTTCGATCTCGACATCTTCGATGGGCGACTGGCGGGCATTGATCATCGCCACTTTGGCCGGATCGATGTCCAGCGCCACCACCTCGTGATGCTGTGCGAGCAGCACCGCGTTTGAGAGGCCCACGTACCCGGTACCGGCAACGGCAATCTTCATTCAAGGTCCTTTGTGTGGGGCGACCAGTGTGGACTGCGAAATTTAGCAAACACCGTGCACTGAACGCCTGCGCAGGTGGACTGCATTTCGACAGGATCGCAGTGGATGCTTCTGCCTGGCCCAATGCCCATCGTGCGGGCGACGGGGTTTCGGGGTCCCACCTGCCTGTGTGAACACCCTTATGCTTACACGCCACTTATGGCGCTTTATAGCTTTATACGCGAATAAAACGCCATACCTGGCGCTTTAAGTAAACTAAACTCAGCCTCCACAAAGCGCCATACTTGACGCCGTAGCCCAATAGAGGATGATAAAGCGTCAGGAGGGTCACTTTATGACGATCACACATCTGATGACCGACGAGGCGGTGCTGCTGGAGCTCGGGCAACGCCTTGCACGCATGCGCCTTTCGCAGGGACTCACCCAGGAACAGCTGGCGGATGCGGCCGGCGTCTCCAAGCGCACCGTGCAGCGGCTCGAAGACGGTACGCCCGCGCAACTGGCCAACCTGATCCGGTACCTGCGCGCCCTCGGCAGGCTGGAGGCGCTGGACGCCCTGCTGCCCAGCGACAGCCCCAATCCGATCGACCTGCTGGAACGCCGCGGCCAGCCGCGCCAACGTGCCCGACCGGGGGTGGCCGCGTCGGCACCGGCCAAGCCGTGGACCTGGGGCGATGAGCAATGAGTACCACGGCCGAGGTGCGCTTGTGGGGCAGCCGGATCGGCGCGGTGACACTGGCCGACGGCGAGCGGATCGCGCAGTTTGCCTACGACCCGGCGTTTGCACGCTCCAGCATCCAAGTCGCCCCTCTGACCATGCCGTTGGCGGCGGAGCGGGTCTTCAGCTTCCCCACGCTCAACCCCGCAGGCTTCCATGGCCTGCCCGGCCTGCTCGCCGATGCCCTGCCGGACAAGTACGGCAACACCCTGATCAACGCGTGGCTGGCCACGCAGGGCCGCACCCCGGACAGCTTCAACGCGGTGGAGCGGCTGTGCTACACCGGCACGCGCGGCATGGGCGCGCTGGAGTTCTCGCCCGTGCATGGTCCGCGCGTCCGCACGGCGCACAAGATCCAGATCGATGCCCTGGTCGCACTGGCCACCGAAGTCCTGAGCAACCGCGACAATCTGCGCGCCTCCTTCGGCGATGAAGAACGCGCCGATGCGCTGCGCGACATTCTGCGCGTGGGCACCTCGGCCGGTGGCGCACGGGCCAAAGCCGTGATCGCCTGGAACGAAAGCACCGGTGAGGTCCGATCGGGCCAGGCCGCGGCCGCGCCAGGCTTCAGCTACTGGCTGCTCAAGTTCGATGGCGTACAGAACAACCGCGACAAGGAGCTGGCTGACCCCAAAGGTTACGGCGTGGTCGAGTACGCGTACGCGCTGATGGCACGGGATGCGGGCATCCAGATCAGCGAGTGCCGGCTGCTGGAGGAAGGCGGCCGCCGCCACTTCATGACCCAACGCTTCGACCGCACCGAGGCCGGTGGCAAGCACCATATGCAGTCGCTGGCGGCAATGGCCCACTTCGACTTCAACGATCCCGATGCGTACTCCTATGAGCAGGCGTTGCTGGTCATGCGCCAGTTGCGCCTGCCCATGGCGCAGCTGGAGGAACAGTTCCGGCGGATGGTGTTCAACGTGATCGCCCGCAACCAGGATGACCACGTCAAGAACATCGCCTACCTGATGGACCGGCAGGGCCAGTGGTCGCTGTCGCCTGCCTTCGACATCACCTGGGCCTACAACCCGGACGGCGACTGGACGGCCCGGCACCAGATGTCGATCAACGGCAAGCGCGAGGGTTTCGACCTGGCCGACCTGGCCGCATGTGCCGCCACCGCCTCGATCAATGCCCGCCGCGCCCGCGACATCGTTGAACAGGTCCGGCAAAGCGTGCTGCGCTGGCCACACTTTGCCGACGACGCCGGCGTGGCCGGGGTCTGGCGCGATCAGATCCGCGGCAGCCTGCGTACCGACATCCGCTGAGCGGCGGCCTCAGCCCTGTGTGGCCTGCCACGCACGGGCCGCGCAATCGGCGACGTTGCCGGGTGCGAACTGCTCGGCCATGTAACGCAGGGCCTGGCGTCGCTGTGCAGGCGGACGCGCCGTGGCGCCGGGCTCGAGCAGCAGATCATGGAATTCCTGCAGGTCCTGCAGGATCCGCCAGTGGCGGTAGTAGGCCACCCGCAGCGGGTCGACCGTGACCGGCCCGTAGCCCTCGGCGAAGCCCGGCGGCTGTTCACGCCCCCAGCGCCCGCCGATGCCTGCGCCGATGAACATCAGATCACGCTCGCGCGGCGCCAGCACCATGTCGTCCCAGTCGATCAGAAAGACGCTGGCGCCCGGCCCTACCAGCACATTGCCCGCGTGCAGATCCGCGTGACACAGCACGCGCGGACATCGTCCCTCACCGATCCGCGCCCGCAGCTCGCCACAGCGCTGCCAGATCGCCTCGATCCGCTGGCGATGGCGGCACCACAGTGCCAGGTACTCCTCGCCCAGGGCATCGCGTACGGGTATCCGCGCATCGGCCCGCTGCAGCCACGCGCCGACCCGTTCCACTGCAGTGTCGTCGTCGAACACCGGGCGACGCAGGGGATCGGAGAGCTCGGTCGGCAGCCGCGCCTCATGCACCTGGCGCAGCACCCGTCCGAGCCGTTCCCAATGCCCTCGCGAGAGCGCCTCTTCAAAACCGGAGAACGCCTCGACATACGGAAACAGCGTCCACTGCAGCCCGGCCCAGCTCGCCGCCGCCGCACCATCGCGCGTGGGCAGCGGCGCGATCACTTCACGAAGGCCGGCGTGCTCGCGCAGGTGGTGCAGCACTGTCCACACCACCGGGGCCACCGCATAGCGGCGGCATTTCAACCACCAGCGCGCGCCGTCCGGGCCAGCCACCTGGTACACCGTCGCCCCCGCATCCGCTCCGCCGGCGCGTTGCAGCACCGCGGTGGCACGCACGCCGAACACCTCATCGAGCACCTGGCTGATCTGCGCTGCGGACAACTCTTGTGGATGAAGCATCAATCCAACGCGCGTGATTTATATGTCGCGACTATCGCAGAAGGGTCACGCATCGCCCAGCGCAGTGCATCACGAAAGCGGCAACGCATGC
Source organism: Stenotrophomonas sp. BIO128-Bstrain (assembly GCF_030128875.1). Lineage (NCBI taxonomy): Bacteria > Pseudomonadati > Pseudomonadota > Gammaproteobacteria > Lysobacterales > Lysobacteraceae > Stenotrophomonas > Stenotrophomonas sp. BIO128-Bstrain. The sequence goes on from NZ_CP124620.1 coordinate 1,964,395, forward strand.
AGCAGGCACGAACGCGTCCACCACGATCCGGCGCGCCGGTGGCTGCGCGACCGGATCCCGACGGCAGCAGGGCGACGGCCCCGGCCATATTGCGACGCGTCATGTAAACGATTACAGGCCCTGATAGCGTGTGCCCCACCCCGCCGTCGGCGGTCGTTTGAGATCAGGAGCGCGTTGATGGGGCTGCATGCTGACCGTTCAATTGCCGTGCACCGGCCGCGCCGCGTCATGGCCCGCGCCCTGCTCTTCGCCGCCCTCGCCCTGAGCCTGCCCGCGGCTGCCCAGCCCGTGCCGCCGCGCAGCCAGTGGCAGGCCAGCAGTTCCTCGCAGCAGGTGCCGGCGATGGCGGTCAGCCACCTGATCGATGGCGACCCGACCACGGTCACCGGCGGCGCCTTCAGCCCCGGCCACTGGTTCCAGGTGGACCTGGGCCAACCGAGCACGCTCAGCGGCGCGCAGATCACCTGGGATGTGTCCAATCCCGAGGGCTACACCCTGCAGACCTCGCTGGATGGGCAGCAGTGGCAGCCGGCCTACACCATGCGCGATTCACTCGGCGGTATCGAGACGCTCTACTTCGCGCCGCGCCAGGCGCGTTACCTGCGCCTGGCCAGTCCGGAGCGCACCTCGGACTGGGGCGTGTCGATCTTCGAACTGGAGCCGCTGGACAGCACCACCAGCGCGCGCGTGGCCGGCGTGGATGCAAGCCGGGCCGCGGCGCTGTGGCAAGGCGGCAGTGCGGTGGCCGTTCCACCTGGCAAGGACGGTGCGCACGCGCTTGACATCGCATTGCCGCGTGCGGTGTCCACCACCGGCCTGGCGGTGGACTGGGCCGGAGCGCACGGCGCCGCGCGGCTGCAGGCGCGTGATGCGCAGGGGCGCTGGGTCGAGCTTGCGAACGACCCGCAGGCGGGTACCCGGCAGCAAAGCTGGTTGGCCGCGTCGGCTGCCGAGACCGCCACGGCGCTGCGCTTGACGGTGGACGGCGGCGCGCCGCAGGTCGCCCGCCTGCGGCTGCTGGGTCCGAAGGCCGTGATGACGCCGATGAAGCGCTATCAGATCGCCGCCAGCGGTGCGCAGCGCGCGTTGTTCCCTGCGTCGCTGCACCTGCAGCAGACCTATTGGACCGCGGTCGGCATCCATGCCGGCCGGCAGAAATCGATCTTCGACGAGTACGGCAACATCGAGGCCTTCAAGGGTGCACCGCTGGTGCAGCCGATCTGGCGCAGTGCGGACGGTGTCGCCGCGGGTGCCGCCGGGGCGCCGGTGCGGCACGCGCTGCGCGATGGCTGGAAGCCGATGCCGTCGGCAACCTGGTCGCCACAACCGGGGCTTGAGCTGCAGAGCGAAGCGTTCGCCGTCGAGCTCGACGGACAGCCGGTGACCTTCGTGCGCCACCGTCTGCGCAACACCGGCACTGCGCCTGTCAGCGGCACCCTGACGCTGGCGGTGCGGCCGATGCAGATGAATCCACCGTGGCAGAACGGTGGCCTGTCGGCGATCCGCGAGGTCGCCATCGAGGGTCAGCGCGTGCGCGTCAATGGCCGCGCCCTGCTGCAGTCATTGACGCCCGTTGACGCTGCCGGCGCGGCACCGTTCGGCGCGGATGGCAGCACGGAAATCACCACAGCGATCGCCAACGGCACGCTGCCTGCTGCCACGCAGGTACGCGATGCCGAGGGCCTGGCCGCCGCCGCGCTGACCTACCGCATGCAGCTGGCGCCGGGCGACAGCCGTTCGGTGGTGGTCGCCTTCCCGCTGGGCACAGCGCCCCCTGCAAAGGACGGCGCCCTGCCTGAAGCCCCGGCGCTGGATCTGGCTGGCCTGCCGCCTGCACCCGATGCCGCCTACGACGCCCTGGCCAAACGTGCTTCGGATGACTGGCAGGCGCGCCTGGGCCAGGTTGGCCTGCGCCTGCCCGACCCCTCGCTGGTGGACATGCTGCGCGCGCAGGCCGCCTACATGTTGATCAACCAGACCGGCCCGGCGATGCAGCCTGGCCCGCGCAACTACAACCGCTCCTTCATCCGCGACGGCATGGCGACCTCCGCAGTGCTGCTGCGCATGGGCGAGTCCAAGGTGGCGCGCGATTACCTGGCCTGGTACAGCGAGCATGGCGTGCACGCCAACGGGCTGGTCTCGCCGATCCTCAATGACGATGGCAGCGTCAACACCGGCTTCGGTTCGGATATCGAGTACGACAGCCAGGGCCAGTACATCGCCCTGGTCGCCGACGTGGCCCGGCTTGATGGCGGCCCGGAGTCGGTGCGGGCCTACCTGCCCAAGGTGAAAGCGGCGATGCGCTTCCTGCAGGAACTGCGCGAGCGCACGCTGGTGCCGGGCTACATGGCCAACCAGCCCTCGCCCGAACGCTTCGCCGGGATCCTGGCGCCGTCGATCAGCCACGAAGGCTACCCGTCGCCCACGCACAGCTACTGGGATGACTACTGGGGCCTGAAGGGTTGGCATGACGGTGCGTGGTTGGCCGAGTCGCTGGGCGATCACGAAACCGCGGCATGGGCGCGCCAGCAGTACACCGCCCTGCACGACGCACTGGCCGCGTCGATCCGCGCCACGATGGCGTGGAAGGGCATCGACTTCATTCCCTCCTCGGCCGACCTGGGTGATGGCGACCCCACCGGCGTGTCGATCGCGCTGGATCCAACCGGCGCCCAGGATGTCCTGCCGGCGGACGCACTGCGCACGACGTTCGCACGGTATCTGCAGGACGTGCGCAAGCGCAGCGAACCGGGCGCGCTATACGCCTACACGCCGTATGAAATCCGCAACGTGCTGAGCTACGTGCATCTGGACCAGCCCGAGGCCGCCGATGAACTGCTGCAGGGGCTGCTGCACGACCGCCGGCCGCTGGAGTGGCAGGTGCTGGCCGAGGTGGTGCATTCGCGGCTGCGTTTCCCGCGCTACCTCGGCGACATGCCACACACCTGGATCGGCGCCGAGTACGGCCGCACCCTGTTCGGGATGCTGATGCGCGAGGACGATGACGCGCTGTCGCTGCTGCCGGGCACCCCGCCCTCGTGGCTGGCCGGTGACGGGCTGGCCGTGGACCGGCTGCCGACCGCCCATGGCACCCTGGCCGTGCAGGCACGGCAGCACCAGGGAACGCTTCAGGTCACGCTGGGCAAGGGGCTGCGCACGGGCACCGCGGTGCGGGTCTGGTGGCCGAGCCGCACGCGCCCCACCACCGTGCGGGTGGATGGACGCGTGCTCACTGACTACGACGCACGCGGTGTACGGCTCAACCAGCCGTTCCGCCGCCTGGAGGCGGTGTGGTGAGGCTGGGGACGGGTCAGACCCCGCCCTCCTGCTCATGCAGGGTGATCAGCGATTCCATCAGATCCTCATCCGCGCTGGCACAGACGGCCAGCAGCACCGCTTCCTCGCAGCCGGTATCAACGATGTAGGCGTGGCCCATCTGGCTGTCGATGTAGATGCCCTGCCCGGTCTCCAGCACCACCGGATCGTAGAACTCGGTGTGGACCTGGATGCGGCCTTCCATCACGTGCACGTACTCCTCGCCCGGGTGCCGGACCAGTTCGCCGAACTCGGCCGTGGTCTTGGCGCGCACCTTGGTGAGGATCGGGATCATCCGCTTGCGGCGCAGTTCCGTGCACAGATAGTAGTAATCGTAGTTGTCGGTCTGCACGCGCAGCGCCTTGTCCAGCGAGCCGAGGCTGCGGCGGGCGGTGACCGGCTTGGGCGCGCTGTCAGAATCCGGCTCGGAGAACAGCTCGGACATGCGCAGGTTCAAACGCTGCGCCAGATGCTGCAGCTTGTCGTAGGTCAACGTCAGGCGGTCGTGTTCGATCTTCGACAACGTGGACAGGGGGATTTCGGTGTGTTCGCTCATTTCCTTGAGCGTCCACCCCTGGCGCGTGCGCAGGCCGCGCAGCAGGGTTCCGAGCGTCGGGCTTTTCGGGCTCATCGACAGGACCTTTGGGCTATTGCTGGTGAAGTTGTGGATACGATACTACGTAGAGATGAATGCCATCCTGATCAGGATGGTTTCTTGTCGCGTTCGTCTCCGATCGCCGCCTCCACTGCCCTGAAAACGTTCCCAATTGCCGCGGAATAGCGCGTTCAGGACACCCACACGTCACATTTGCCCCATCGCGCGTGATCCGGCGACGATCACGCGCATTTGACAATTCTCTAATCAGGAATATTGTTGTCTGATTGAGATGGTTTTTGGCCCTCCGATGATTCGCTCCGGGGTGCCGCGTCTTCCAGTTCCAGAGGGGATCGTCACATGCGTGCGTTGTCAGGACTTGTCGCGTTGTGTTGTGGGCTGTTGCTGTCGTTCCAGGCCGAGGCACAGCGGCCACCCTCCCCACCCCAGGACGCCCCCGCGCCCGGCGTGGATTCCGTTCCCGGGCTGACTGCCGATGATGCGACCACCTGGCTGGACGGCTTCGTGCCCTATGCCATCGCGCGTGGCGATATCGCCGGTGCCGCGGTGACGGTGGTCAAGGACGGACGGATCCTGGTCCGTCGCGGTTACGGCGTCTCCGACGTGGAGAAGCAGACCCCGGTGGATCCGGACCGCACCCTGTTCCGGATGGCATCGGTCTCCAAGCTGATGACCTGGACCGCGGTCATGCAGCTGGTGGAAGCCGGCAAGCTGGACCTGGACGCGGACATCAACCGGTACCTGGATTTCAAGGTGCCCGAACGCGGCCTGCCGATCACGCTGCGGCAGCTGATGACGCACACCGGCGGCTTCGAAGCCAACATCAAGTACATGTGGACCACCGAGGCGGTGGCCGAGGCCGGGGGCGTCGAACTGGGGCCGTATCTCAAGCGCCGCATACCGGCGCAGATATTCGCGCCGGGCACCGTGCCGGCGTATTCGAACTACGGCACCAGCCTGGCCGGCTACATCGTCGAGCGCGTGTCCGGCCAGCCGTTCGCCGAGTACGTCCAACAGCACATCTTCGCCCCGCTGCAGATGCAGCACGCCAGCTTCCGCCAGCCGCTGCCGCCTGCGCTGCGTGCGCTGGTCAGCAAGGGCTACGCACTGGGGTCGGGCAAGCCGCGCGAGTTCGAAGTCACGCCATCGGCCCCGGCCGGTGCGCTGTCGGCCACCGCCAGCGACATGGCGCGTTTCATGATCGCGCATCTGAACGCGGCGGGCGGGCACGACACGGCCATTCTGAACGCGGCCACCAGCCAGCTGATGCTGACCCCGCAGACGCGGTTCGCACCGCCGCTGAACACCATGGCGCTCGGGTTCTACGAGATCGATGTCAACGGCCAGCGCGTGGTCTCCCATGCGGGCGACACGTACTCGTTCCACTCGCAGCTGTTCCTGTTCCGCGACCACGATGTCGGCCTGTTCATCACCCTCAACAGCGCCGGCGCCAATGGCATCACCGGCCAGATCCGGCGGGAGCTGCTGGAGAACTTCGCCGATCGGTACTTCCCGGCGCCCGCCGTGGTCGCGGCACCGGTGGTCGACGCCGCGCTCGCCAAGGACCAGGCGCACCAGCTGGCCGGGCCGAGCTACCTCGATTCACGCCGCGCCGAAACCGGTATCGGCCGTACCGGCATCCTTACCCAGACGCGCCTGGAGGCCCTCGACGATGGCAGCCTGCGCCTGCCGCGCATGAAGCAGCCAAATGGCCAGCCCACCACCTTCAAGCCGATCGCACCGTGGCTGTGGCAGGCGAACAACAGCGAGCTGCGCCTTGCCGCCATCCTCAAGGACGGCAAGCCGGTCGGCTTCGCGGTGGACTCGTCCTCCCCGTTCAACGTATTCCTGCGCGCGGAAGGCTATCGCTCCGCGGTGTGGCTCAAGCCGGTGCTGACCGCGGCCGTCGCGGTGTTGGCGCTCTCCGCGCTGGCATGGCCGATCGCCGCGTGGGTGCGGCGTCGCCACGGCCGCGGGCTGGGCTGGCCGCGCAGGACGCTGCTGGCCTACCGCCTCAGCCGCGCAGCGTGCTGGTTCATGCTGCTGGTACCCGCCGTGGCGATGGCGGTAATGGCCTGGGCCTCGGCGGATTTCGCGCGCCTGGATGATCGTCTCGATCCGGCGGTGATCGGGCTCGGCATCGCTTCGGTGATCGCGATCATCGGCGGGATCGGATCCACCGCCTGGAACCTGGTGCAGACCTTCCGCGCCGGACGCGGCTGGCTGGCGCGCCTGTGGGCGGTGCTGCTGCTGATCTCGGCCTGCGTGCTCGCCTATGCCCTGGTCCTGATGGGCCTGGCCGACTTCGCACTCAACTACTGACCCGTAGCCCCGACCACGGGGCTGGAGACATCCTGTGAAATTGACCCTGCAGATCGACTCGCTTGCGTTGCTGGCCCCGTTCCGGATCAGCGGCTACGTGTTCGAGCACGCGCCGGTACTGCGCGTGGAACTGGAAGACGGCGGCCATCGCGGCCGTGGCGAAGCCAGCGGCGTGTACTACTTCGATGACACCCCCGAGCAGATGCTGGCCACGCTGGAGCTGCTGCGTGCGCGGATCGAAGCCGGCATCACCCGTGCCGAGCTGCAGCAGCTGCTGCCGCGCGGCGGCGCGCGCAATGCACTGGACTGCGCACTGTGGGACCTGGAAGCGAGCCGCACCGGCAAGCCTGCCTGGGCCCTGGCCGGTCTTTCGCAGACGCGTCCATTGCTGACCACGTGGACCCTCGGCGCCGATGATCCGGCGACGATGCAATCGATCGCCACCGGCCGCTATGCACCCGCCAAGGCGCTCAAGCTCAAGCTCAGCGGCGACCTGGATATCGATGTCGAACGCGTGCGCGCGGTGCGCAAGGTGCGCCCGGATGTCTGGATGGGCGTGGATGCCAACCAGGGCTATACCGTGGATGCGCTCGATGCCCTGATCCCGGTGCTGCTGGAGAGCGACATCAAGCTGCTGGAACAGCCGCTGCAGCGCGGGCGCGAGGCCGAACTCAAGGGCTTTGCACGGCCGCTGCCGTTCGCGGCCGATGAGAGCGTGCAGGACGCAGCGGAGATCGAGGCACTGGCGGGTCTGTTCGACGTGATCAACATCAAGCTCGACAAGGCCGGCGGGCTGACCGAAGGCCTGGCGATGGTCGGCAAGGCGCGCGCCCTGGGCATGCAGGTGATGGTCGGGAACATGATCGGCAGCAGCTGGGCGATGGGCCCGGCCTTCATCGTGGGCCAGCACTGCGACGTGGTCGATCTGGATGGCCCGTTGTTCCTGAGCGATGACCGGGTGCCGGGCCTGCGCTACGACGAGGGCCTGGTGCACTGCGACGACGCCGTATGGGGCAAGGGAGTGCACGCATGAACACGACATCGCATCGTCCGCGCGCGACCCAGTGGCGCACGTTGATCTCCGGCATGCTGCTGGCATCGACCGCAGCGTTCTCGCCGCTGCATGCGCAGGCGCCGACGCCTGCTGCTGCACCGGTGCCCGCGACCACCGAATCGCCTGACACCATCACGCCCGCGTCGGCGCCGACCGGCACGCTGGATGCGGCCCGGGTCGATACCTTCCTCGATGGCCTGGTGCCCTACCTGATGGCCCAGGGCGACCTCGCCGGCGCCGTGGTCACCGTGGTCGAGAACGGCAGGGTCGTCACCGAGCGCGGCTTCGGTTTCTCCGATGTCGAGAAGCGCACGCCGGTGGATCCCAAAACCACGTTGTTCCGCCCGGGCTCGATCTCCAAGCTGTTCGTCTGGACCTCGGTGATGCAGCTGGTTGAACAGGGCAAACTGGACCTGGATGCCGACATCAACACCTACCTGGACATCAAGGTCCCGGCCAAGGGCGAGCCGATCACGCTGCGCCAGATCATGACCCACACCAGCGGTCTGGAAGAGCGCATGCGCTACCTGATCGTGCTGGGTCCGGACCATCCGGCCAACCGCGACAACTACCTCAAGGACTGGGTGCCCAACCAGATCTCCGCACCCGGCACCACGCCGGCGTACTCGAACTACGCCACGGGTATCGCCTCGTACATCGTCGAGCGCGTCAGCGGCCAGCGCTTCGAGGATTACGCCAGGCAGCACATCCTGCAGCCGCTGGACATGCAGTACGCCAGCTTCGAACAGAAACTGCCGGCCGAGCTGCTGCCGCACGCCGCCAAGGGGTATCTGCTGGGTTCGGGCAAAACCTACCCGGCCGAGAAGAACACCGCGCCGGGCGTGGGCGGTCTGTACGCCTCCGGTTCGGCGATGTCACGTTTCATGATGGCCACGCTCAACCACGGCGAACTCGACGGCCAGCGCATCATGCGGGCCGAGACCAACGCACAGATGCTGACCCCGCAGGCCGCGATCCTGCCGCACCTGCCGCGCATGACCCTGGGCTGGATGGCCTCGGACACCGGCGGCTATGACACCCGCTCGCACGGCGGCACGATGCTGTTCTTCTACTCGTGGCTGTGGATGATTCCGGAACGCAACATCGGCGTGTTCGTTTCCACCAACAGCGTGGGCCGTGATGCCGCCGGCTCGGCACTGCGCGCCCAGGTGTGGGAGCGCTTCGTCGAGAACTTCCTGCCGACCCTGCCGATCGAACGCGCCGGCCCGGGCGTGGATGCCGCCACTGCCCGCGAGCATGCCGCTGCACTGGCCGGGGTGAACTGGCAGAGCACGCGCCGTTCGGACAGTTCCTATCTGCGCATGCTGTCGCTGTTCGCACCGACCCGCGTGCACCCGCAGGAAGACGGCACGATCACCGTTGACGGCCAGAAGGGCCTGAACGGCCAGTTGCTGCGCTGGCGCGAGGTGTCACCCTGGCTGTGGCAGCAGGAAAACGGGCGTGGCCTGCTGGAAGTGAAGGTCAAGGACGGCCGCCCGGTGTATTTCTCCGGCGGTCCGTTCGCCTCGGTGTTCGGCTTCGAGCCAATTCCGGGCTGGCGTTCGCCGGCGTGGCTGCGCCCTGCACTGTTCGTCGCACTGGGTTTGCTGACGCTGTCGGCCGTCCTGCGCATCGGCGGCGTGTTCGTGCGCCGTTACTACCGCGCCATCGCGCCGGTCGAAGGCCGTGGCCTGCGCTGGTTGCAGACGCTGGCGCTCACCACGCAGCTGGGCACCGTGATCGCCTGGGCGCTGTACGTGAAATCGATCGCTGGCCCGGGCGCGATCTCCTCGTACACCAACGGGCCGTTGATCCTGGTGCAGGCGTTGTCGTGGCTCAGCGTCATCGCCGCCATCGCACTGGTCTGGGTGGCGGTCCGCGCGCCGGCCAGCTGGCCGCGCGGGCGTCGCTACGGCGCCTGGGTGGTCGCACTGGCAGGGCTGGTGGTCGCGTTCGTCGCCATCACCCAGCGCCTGATCAGTACCGGCCTGCAGCTCTGACCGCCGGACGCCCCGCCCGATGAGCCTCCAAGTACCGCGCAAGGCCTGGTTCGGGCAACCGCCAGGCCTGACCATCCTGTTCCTCACCGAGATGTGGGAGAAATTCTCCTACTACGGCATGCGGGCCCTGCTGGTCTATTACATGACCAAGCAGCTGCTGTTTTCGCAGGAACAGGCCTCACTGGTCTATGGCCTGTACACCGCGCTGGCCTACCTCAGCCCGGTGTTCGGCGGCATGCTCGCCGATCGCTGGCTGGGCAAACGGCGCGCGGTGATCCTGGGCGGGGCGATCATGGCGTTCGGCCATTTCCTGATGGCCTTCGATGCACTGCTGTATCCAGCGCTGCTGGCGATCATCCTGGGCAACGGGCTGTTCCTGCCCACCCTGCCCGGCCAGGTCGGCGATCTGTACGCGCGCGATGACCCGCGCCGTGGCTCGGCGTTCAACGTGTACTACGTGGGCATCAACCTCGGCGCGTTCCTGGCGCCGCTGGTCTGCGGCACGCTGGGCGAGGTGTATGGCTGGCACGTGGGCTTCTCCGCCGCCGGCATCGGCATGCTGCTCGGCCTGGTGATCTACATCACCGGCCGCCGCCACCTGCCACCGGACCCGCCGCGCAGCGAGCGCGCCACGCTGCCGTTCTCGGCGCTGTGGCAGCCGGCCTACCGGCCCTTGCTGCAGCTGATGACGATGATCGCCGGGTTGATCGTGATCTTCCGCCTGGCCTACGAGCAGATCGGCAACACGATCGCGATCTGGCTCGACACCGGGGTGGACCGCGTGCTCACCGCAGACTTCACCCTGCCGATGACCTGGTTCTTCTCGCTCAACCCGCTGCTGGTGTTCCTGATCACGCCACTGCTGGTACGGCGCTGGACGCGCCAGGCACGCGATGGCCGCGAGCCGGCCGCACTGACCAAGATGGCCATCGGTGCCGCGGTGGTCGGGCTGTCGTTCGCGCTGGTGGCGGTGCTCGGCGGTGAACCGTCGGCCAAGGTCGGCTGGCTGTGGGCCGCGCTGTTCTTCGCGATCTTCACCTTCGGCGAGCTCTTCATCCTGCCGGTGGGGCTGGGCCTGTTCGCCCGCCTGGCGCCGGTGGGCTTCGGTGCCACCATCATCGCGTTCTGGTTCCTGGCCTCGTTTGGCGGCAACCTGCTGGCCGGCGCGGTCGGCACGCTGTGGTCGACGCTTTCCAGCACGGTGTTTTTCGCGCTGATGGCGGGCACCTGCATGTTCGTTGCGGTCCTGCTGCTGCGCCTGGAGCGTCGAGCACGGCCACTGCTGGCCAGCACCGCAGCCCCCACCCAATCCCCTGCGGACTGACGCCACGCGGCTGTATCAGCCGTGGCTGGCGACCGTGTTTTCTGCCTGACCCCGTCCCTGATTCCGGAGAGACCGCCACATGCGCAAGCCGATCAACCGCTCGATCCTCGCCTCCACCGTCACCCTGTGCTGCATGGGCCTTGCCACCACGGCGATGGCCCAGGATGCGGACGCCGATGGCAGCCGCAGCACGCCCGATGTCGTCGAACTGGATCGCGTGGTGGCCACCGCGCAGAAGCGCAGCGAGAACGTCATGGAGGTGGCGGCCGGCGTCAGCGTGATCAGTGAAGAACGCTTGGAAGCGTTCGGTGCGACCCGCTTGAACGACTTCGCCGCCTACGTGCCCGGCTTCCAGGTCGACAGTGGCGGCGCGCCGGGCCAGACCACGATGGCGCTGCGCGGTGTCGCGCCGCTCGGCGGCGGCTCGATCATCGGGACCTACATCGATGACACCCCGATCGGCCCCAGCAGCAACAAGCAGCGCGCGACCACCTACGCGCTGGATCTGCTGCCGTATGACATCCAGAGCGTGGAAGTGCTGCGCGGCCCGCAGGGCACGCTGTATGGCGCCAGCTCGATGGGTGGCCTGTTCAAGTACATCACCAAGGCCGCCGATCCGGATGGCTTCGAGTTCCGCGCCGGCATGGACGTCAACGCCACCAAGGAAGCGGGCGACGTGGGCACCGGCGTGCGCACCTCGTTCAACGTGCCGCTGATCGAAGGCAAGCTGGGGCTGCGTGCCAGCCTGTCGCGCCAGGGCACGCCCGGCTATGTGGACCAGCCCGACCTCACCGGCGACGACGCCAAGGACAGCAACGGCTACTACCAGCTGGCCTCCCGCCTGGCGCTGACCTGGCGCATCAGCGACACCGCCAACCTGCGCGTGCAGGCGTTGTCGCAGATCGTGGATGCCGACAACTCCAGCGCGGTGGGCCTGACCTATCCCACGCTGGAACCGATCCGCGGCCCGCTCGAAGGTATCCTGCAGCGCGCGACCCCGTACCGGATGGAGACCGACTACTACTCGGCGATCCTGGATTGGGACCTGGGCAACGTTGATTTCGTCTCCGCGACCAGCTTCTCCGAAACCCGCATGGATGAGGTGCAGGACTCCACGCTGGTCTATGGCGTGGCATGGCCGCTGCTGACCCCGTACCCGGCCGGCCAGGCGCAGTTCGATGTGTTCCTTGGCACCCGCAAATGGACCCAGGAATTCCGCCTCAGCTCCAAGGAGAGTGAGCGCTTTGAATGGTTGCTGGGCACTTTCTTCACCGGCGAGAAGAACGCCAACCGCCAGCAGGTGAGCGCCTACGATGCCAACGGCATCCCGCTGCCGTTCAATCCCGGCACCGCCAGCCTGCCCGGCACCTATGACGAGCAGGCGATCTTCGCCGACGTCACCTACAAGTTCAGCCCGCGCTTCGATGTCTCCGCCGGTGTGCGGCATGCGCGCAACCAGCAGGATTTCGAGCAGCACAGCACCGGCCTGCTGTACGGCCCGCGGCCGATCGATCTGGCCGACTCCGCCGATGACAGCGTGACCACGTGGAAGCTGGCCTCGCGCTGGCACCTCAACGACAGCGCGATGATCTACGCGCGCTACGCCACCGGCTACCGCCCGGGCGGACCGAACGTATCGACCTCCGGCGTGGTGCCGATGACCAAGGCCGACACCCTGGACAACCTGGAGCTCGGCTTCAAATCGCACTTCTGGGACCGCCGCGCGATGATCGACCTGGCGCTGTTCCGGATCGACTGGGACGACATCCAGGTGCGCGTCTCCGAGAACGGCCTGAGCTGGATGGGCAACGCCGGCAGCGCGCGCAGCCAGGGTGCGGAACTGAGCCTGATGATGCGGCCGGCCGAGCGCCTCACACTCGGCCTCAATGCGGCCTACATCGATTCGACGATCGGCGACGTACCGCCCTCCAGCGGCCTGGTCTCGGGCAGCCGCATGCCGATGACGCCGCGGCTGAGCTGGTCGGGCACGATCGACTACGACGTCGATGTGAGCGACCAGTGGCGGGGCCGGGTCGGTGCCGGCTATCGGGTTACCGGCGAGCGCGTGGCCGGGGCGTACGACATCGACAGCTACAACGCGCTGGACCTGCATGCCGAGCTGACCAACATGACGTGGACGGTCCGCCTGTATGCGCGCAACGCCACCGACGAGCGCGCGTACGTCTCCACCGGCTCGGTGCGCGACGCGCTCAACCGCTATGTCGCGGTGACCGGCGTACCGCTGCAGCCGCGCACGATCGGCATGTCCATCGACTATCGCTACTGAGTCCAGCCACCTGCCATGGCGGCGCCCCGAGCTGCCGCCGGACCACCCGTCGGAAGAGAAATGGAATAATCCTAATTAGGTTGCATATTCTCTGATTAGGACTTATACAGATCCAACCAGGTCAAACAACAGCGAGCCCCTCGTGAATGCTTCCCCTGCTCTCTTCTCTCCCCCGACCACTGGATCCGCCATGAGCTCGACGCCCACTGCCGCCGTGCAGGCCCTTGCCGCCCTCCCCCAGCCGTACCTGCTGTTCCTGGGCGACACCACCGAAGCCGGCTTCGCCAAGACCGCGATCGGCCTGCACGACTGGGCCCCGGAAGTGTGCGTGGCCGAGTGGAGCCTGCCGGGCTGCCCGATCAGCACCGGCCTGCCGAGCATGACGCCGGCACAGGCGCGCGCGGCCGGTGCACGTGCGATGGTGATCGGCGTGGCCAACGGCGGTGGCGTGATTCCGCCGCAGTGGCTGCCGGCCCTGGTCGATGCGTTGGAAAACGGTCTGGACCTGGTCAGCGGCATGCACCAGAAGCTGGGTGACATTCCGGAACTGGCGGCCGCAGCCGAACGCCACGGGCGCGAACTGATCAACGTGCGCGTGCCGCCGCGTGGCATTCCGGTCGGCAACGGCCGCAAGCGCACCGGCAAGCGCGTGCTGACCGTCGGCACCGACTGCGCGCTGGGCAAGAAGTACACCGCCCTGGCACTGGCGCGTGGCCTGCGTGGCCTCGGCGTGGATGCCGACTTCCGCGCCAGCGGCCAGACCGGCATCCTGATCGCCGGCAGCGGCATTCCGATGGACGCGGTGGTGGCCGACTTCTCCGCCGGCGCCGCCGAACTGCTCAGCCCGAACGCGGCCGACGATCACTGGGATGTCATCGAAGGCCAGGGCTCGCTGTTCCATCCTGCCTACGCCGGTGTCAGCCTCGGCCTGCTGCACGGCAGCCAGCCCGATGTGTTCGTGGTCTGCCACCAGCCGGGGCGCAAGCACGTGCTCGGCTATCCGGACTACCCGCTGCCCTCCATCGAGGAAGTGATCGCGCTGACCGTGCAACTGGGGCGCCGGACCAATCCGGATATCCGCTGCGTCGGCGTCAGTCTCAATACCCATGGCATGACCGACGCCGCGGCAGCGGCCGCCTGCGCCGAAGTCAGCGCGCGTCTTGGTCTGCCGGTGGCCGATCCGATGCGGCAAGATGGGGAATTCAACCGCCTGCTGGAGGCCTGCATCGCATGAAGATGACATCCCGTACCTTGAGCCTGTGCGTGGCGGCGTTGCTGGGCCTGAGCCCGCTCGCCGCGTTCAGCGCCGGCAAGACCAGCCCGGTGGAAACCGAGGTCGCGCGGCTGGCCACCCTGATCGACGGCAAGGTCGGTGTCTCGGCGTGGCGACTGGATGGCAAGGGCGAGCAGGTCCATCTGAATCCCGATGAAGGGTTCCCGATGGCCAGCACGTTCAAAGTGGCGGTCGCGGCGGTGATCCTGACCAAGGTGGATGCCGGCGAACTGGCGTTGACCACGATGGTGCCGGTGCCGAAATCGTTCTATGTCGATTCGGAAGTCATCGCGGACCGCTTCATCCATGACGGTGTGAGCCTGTCGGTGCACAACCTGCTGGAGGTCATGCTGACCCAGAGCGACAACACCGCCACCGACGTGCTGGTGGCGCAGGCCGGCGGACCGGCCGCGGTCACCGCCTGGCTGCGCGCGCAGGGCATCGAAGGCCAGCGCCTGGATCGCAACACCCGGCAGCTGCTGAGCGATATCTTCGGCCTCGGCGATGAGCCGTTGACCAAGGAACGCGTCGCCGAACTGACCCTCGATCCGGAGGTGGTCAAGCGCACGAAAGCCGGCAATGAAGCCTTCGACAAGGACCCGCGCGACACCTCCACCCCGCGCGCGATGTCGACCCTGTTGACCAGACTGTTCACCGGCAAGGCGCTGAGCCCGGCCAGCACCGAGGTGCTGGTGCAGATCATGGAACGTTGCCGGACCTGCAGCGCGCGCCTGCGTGGCAGCCTGCCGCCGGGCACCAAGGTGGCCGACAAGAGCGGTACCGTGGCCGGCACCGTCAATGATGTCGGCGTGGTCACCCTGCCCGATGGCAGCCAGTTCGCGATCTCCGTGTTCGTCAAAGCCAGCAATGCCCCACGCAGCGAACGTGAGCGTGTGATCGCCGAGATCGCCCGCACCGTGCGCGACTTCTACCTGCTGCAGCCGACGGCCGCGCGCAAGTGACCGCCGCCGCCAGCCGGTTCCAGCGGTATCTGTTGCCCGGCCTGGCGTTCAAGTCCGCCGTGATCGGCGGCGGATACGCCACCGGCCGTGAGCTGGCGGAGTTTTTCCTGCCATCGGGCCCCTGGGGCGGCCTGGCCGCGATGGTGTTGTCGATGCTGATCTGGAGCGTGATCTGCATCCTGACGTTCCTGTTGGCCCGGGCGATCCGGGCCAACGATTACCGCACCTTCTTCCGGCATCTGCTGGGCCGTGGCTGGTGGACCTTCGAAGTGGCCTACCTGGCGCTGATCGTGGTGGTGCTGGCGGTGTTCGGCGCGGCCGCCGGCGAACTCGCCGCGACCATGTTCGGTTGGCCACGGATCGTCGGCACGCTGGTGCTGGTGGCGATCATCACCGGCGTAGTGCAGGCCGGGACCAACGCCGTCGAACGCATGTTCAAGCTGATGTCGGCCTTCATGTACCTGGTCTACGCCATTGCCGCGTGCCTGATCCTCTATCGCTTCGGCGGCGGCGCGATGGCGCAGCTGTCCAACACCCATGAGCTCGGCCAGGACTGGGTGCTCAACGGCGTGACCTACGCCGGCTACAACATGTTCGCGGCGGTCTCGATCCTGCTGGTGGTGCGCCACCTGCTGTGCCGGCGCGATGCGGTGATCGCCGGCGCCCTGGCCGGCCCGTTGGCGATCCTGCCGGCGATCGTGTTCTACATCTGCATGATCGCGTTCCTGCCGGACATCGCCGACGCCCCCCTGCCCTCGGACCTGATGCTCGGCCAGCTGGGCCTGCCGTGGTTCCAGTGGCTGTTCCGGCTGATGATCATGGTCGCGCTGGTCGAAACCGGGGTCACGCTGATGGCCTCGGTGGACGGCCGCATCAGCGTCAACTGGAAGGAACGCACCGGCGCCGCCCCGGGCCGCGGCATGCGGGTGGCGATCATTGCCGCCATCCTGCTGATGGCCGTGTTCCTGGCCGATGGCATCGGACTGGTCGCGCTGATCGCGAAGGGCTACCGTCTGCTGGCGTATGCGATCCTGGCCACCTACGTGGTGCCGCTGCTGGCGTACTCGGCGTGGCAGATCTGGACGCGCCGTGGGCAGGCCTTCACCGCGCCCGTCGGTGAGCTGCCCGATCCGCGGCCTGCGCTGGTCGATGCGCTCGGCGCTCACCCGCCACAGGCAAAGACCAGGAACTGATGCAGTGCGCGTGCCGGCGCGGACAGGTCTTCGTCCGGGCGCCAGACCAGGCCGACTTCCATCGGCGGCACCGCATCGGTGAGGGTGCGCACGTCGATCCGGCGCCCCTCCAGCGACCACGGGCGGTAGACCATGTCCGACAGGATGCTGACCCCGAAGCCGTAGGCGACCATGCCGCGCAGCGCCTCCAGCGACGAGGTGCGGAACACCACGTTGGGTTCGCGCCCGACCGAGCGCCAGTAGCGCATCGCCGACTCCTGCCCTTCGTCCACCATCAGCATGATGTATGGATACGGCTCGACGTCGGCCGGGCTGATCACCGGCAGCTGCAACAGCGGGTGCGACTCGGACAGCCACAGCTGGCGGCGCGAGCGGATCAGTACCTGGCGCCGCAGCACATACGGCTCGGCCATGTTGGAAATGATGCACAGCCCGAAATCCAGGTCACCGCTGCCGACGCCCTGCTCGATCGCAGCACGGTCCATATCCACCAGATCCACCTCCACCTGCGGATAGGAGCGCTTGAAGCGCGCCAGCAGGCTCGGCAGGAAGTAACCCAGCACGGTGTAGGACGCGCCGATCCGGACCCGGCCCGGCAGGGTGTTGGCCAGGAACATCGGCTCGCTGAGGGCGTCCTGCAGCGTGTCCAGGATGTGCCGCACATGCTGGTGGAACCGATGGCCCTCGGCGGTCAGCCCGACCCCGTGCGGCATGCGGTCGAACAGTTTCAGCCCCAGCGAGGTTTCCAGCTGGGCGACCGCCGTGGTGATCACCGACTGGGAGACGTGCAGCTTGCGTGCGGCCTGTGAAAACTGCCCCAACTCGGCAGCTTCGGCAAAGTACCGCAGCTGGCGCAGGGTCATGTTGGCTGGGATTTGCATGCACGAGCTCCCGCGGAATGAAGATATCTGAATAAACAATACCTCATACGCAATTAAACAAATTTACGATAAGCCGCTGTGCCTCTAGACTTCACATCGGGTGCAATGCGCCATGGCCCCAGCCGCCTTGCAAGCGCTGGTCCTTACCCGCTTCGCGACGAGATCCTGACCGGATGTCGGCGCGCCAACATCGCCATTACCGTTGCCCCCCGCCTGCGGTATGCCTGTAGCTCCATGACCCAAGCCCAGCGAGGCCCCTGACATGTCATCACCCCAGATCCCCGCCACGAGCGAGCCGTTGCGTCTGCACGTGCCCGAGCCCAGCGCCCGTCCCGGCGAGGCCACCGACTTTTCCTATCTGAAGCTGAGCCCCGCCGGCGCGGTCGACAAGCCGCCCGTGGACGTGAGCGCCAGCCAGACCGCACCGCTGACCAGCCAGCTGATCCGCGTGCTGGATGACAACGGCGACGCCGTGGGCCCGTGGGCCGCCGATATCGACGACGCCGTGCTGCTGCGTGCCATGCACGCCATGCTCAAGACGCGCGCCTATGACGCGCGCATGCTGATCGCCCAGCGCCAGAAGAAGACCTCCTTCTACATCCAGTGCCTGGGTGAGGAAGCCATCGCCGTCGGCCAGACCCTGGCACTGCGCGATGACGACATGCAGTTCCCGACCTACCGCCAGCAGGGCATCCTGGTCACCAAGGAAGTGCCGATGGTGGACATGATGTGCCAGGTGCTGTCCAACGCGGCCGACCCGCTGAAGGGCCGCCAGCTGCCGATCATGTATTCGTACAAGGATTACGGCTTCTTCTCGATCTCCGGCAACCTGACCACCCAGTACATCCAGGCGGTGGGCTGGGCGATGGCCTCGGCGATCAAGGGCGACACCCGCATCGCCACCGCATGGGTCGGTGATGGCGCCACCGCCGAAGGCGATTTCCACGCCGCGCTGACCTTCGCGCACGTGTACCGCGCCCCGGTGGTGCTCAACGTGGTCAACAACCAGTGGGCGATCTCCACCTTCCAGGCCATCGCCGGCGGTGAGAACACCACCTTCGCCGCGCGCGGCGTGGGCTACGGCATTCCGTCGCTGCGCGTGGACGGCAACGATCTGCTGGCCGTGTACGCCGCTTCGCGCTGGGCCGCCGAACGCGCCCGCAGCAACCTGGGGCCGACCCTGATCGAGTGGGTCACCTACCGCGCCGGCCCGCATTCGACCTCGGATGATCCCTCCAAGTACCGCCCTGCCGACGATGCGCAGCAGTTCCCGCTCGGCGATCCGATCGACCGCCTGAAGCAGCACCTGATCAAGCGTGGCCTGTGGAGCGAGCAGCAGCACGACGCGCTCCGCGCCGAACTGGATGCCGAGATCCTGCGTGCCCTCAAGGAAGCCGAGACCCACGGGTTGCTCGGCAGCGACAACCGTCCCGGCGCGGCCCTCATGTTCGAAGACGTCTACAAGGACATGCCCGAACATCTCCGTCGCCAGCGTCAGCAGTTGGGAGTCTGAACACATGAGCGGGATTGAACAGAACAACACCGGCGGTACGCCGATGACCATGATCCAGGCGCTGCGCTCGGCGATGGACGTGATGCTGGAACGCGACGACAACGTGGTGATCTTCGGCCAGGACGTGGGCTACTTCGGCGGCGTGTTCCGCTGCACCGACGGCCTGCAGACCAAGTACGGCAAGCAGCGCGTGTTCGATGCGCCGATTTCCGAGAACGGCATCGCCGGCGCGGCGATCGGCATGGCCGCCTACGGCCTGCGCCCGGTCGCTGAAATCCAGTTCGCCGATTACATCTACCCGGCCTACGACCAGATCGTCTCCGAAGCGGCGCGCATGCGCTATCGCTCCGGCGGCAGCTTCACCTCCTCGCTGGTGTTCCGCACCCCGTGCGGTGGTGGCATCTACGGCGGCCAGACCCACAGCCAGAGCCCGGAGGCGATCTTCGCCCATGCCACCGGCCTGCGCACCGTGATGCCCTCCAACCCGTACGACGCCAAGGGCCTGCTGATCGCCTCGATCGAGAACGACGATCCGGTGATCTTCCTGGAGCCCAAGCGCCTGTACAACGGCCCGTTCGACGGTCACCACGACCGCCCGGTCACCGCGTGGTCCAAGTACCCGGACAACCTGGTGCCGGAGGGTTACTACAACGTGCCGCTGGACAAGGCCGCCATCGCCCGCGAAGGCAAGGCACTGACGATCATCACCTACGGCACCACCGTGTGGGTGGCCAAGGCCGCCGCAGAAGATGCCGGGATCGATGCCGAAGTGATCGACCTGCGCAGCCTGTGGCCGCTCGACCTGGACGCCATCGTCAATTCGGTCAAGAAGACCGGCCGCTGCATCGTGCTGCACGAAGCCACCCGCACCTGCGGCTTCGGCGCCGAACTGGTCGCGCTGGTGCAGGAGCACTGCTTCTACCACCTGCAGGCCCCGGTGGAACGCGTTACCGGCTGGGACACCCCGTATCCGCACGCGCAGGAATGGGACTACTTCCCGGGTCCGTCCCGGGTCATCGATGCAATGCAGCGCGTGCTGGAGGACTGAACCATGGGACATCACGTCATCAAGATGCCGGACATCGGTGAAGGTATCGCCGAAGTCGAACTGATCACCTGGAAGGTCGAGGTCGGTGGCCCGGTCGCCGAAGACCAGGTCGTGGCCGAAGTCATGACCGACAAGGCCATGGTCGAGATCCCCTCGCCGGTCGCCGGTACCGTGGTCTCGCTGGGCGGCAAGCCCGGCCAGATGATGGCCGTCGGCAGCGAGCTGATCCGCCTGGAAGTGGAAGGTGCCGGCAATGCCAGCGCCGCCAGTGCGCCGGCTGCCGCAGCGCCCGCCGAGCCGGTTGCTGCACCGAAGGCGGCCGCACCGGCAGCGGCACCTGCTGCCGCCGCCGAGTCTGCACCGGCTGCGACGCCGGCCAAGGCTGCCGCTGCCTCCGCACCCGCCCCTGCCGCCAAGCAGGACGCGCGCGGCGCGGTCACCAACGGCGTGCTCACCGCCGGTGAAGCCCCGCTGGCGTCGCCGGCCGTGCGCCGCCGCGCCTGGGACCTGGGGATCGAGCTGCGCTACGTGCCGGCTACCGGCCCGGGTGGTCGCATCCTGCAGGCCGACCTGGATGCCTACGCCGCCGCCGGTGGCAAGGCGCAGCCGGTCGGTGGCAGTGCCGGTGGCAGCAGCTACGCGCGCCGCACCGGCGAGCAGCAGGTGCCGATCATGGGCCTGCGCCGCAAGATTGCGCAGAAGATGCAGCAGTCGTGGTCGACCATTCCGCACATCACCTATGTGGAAGAAATCGACGTCACGGAAGTGGAAGCGCTGCGCGCCAAGCTCAACGAGCGCTGGGCCAAGGAGCGCGGCAAGCTGACCCTGCTGCCGCTGCTGGCACGCGCGGTGGTGCTGGCCGCACGCGACTTCCCGCAGATGAACGCCCGCTATGACGACCAGGCCAACATCGTGACCCGCTATGAGGGCGTGCAGCTGGGCATCGCGACCCAGAGCGAGGTCGGCCTGTCGGTGCCGGTGGTCGCGCATGCCGAATCGCTGGACCTGTGGCAGACCGCCACCGAGATCGCGCGCCTGGCCAATGCCGTGCGCGTCGGCAAGGCGACCCGTGAGGAGCTGTCCGGCTCCACCATCACCATCAGCAGCCTCGGTGCCGTGGGCGGTGTGGTGTCGACCCCGATCATCAACCATCCGGAAGTGGCGATCGTCGGTGTGAACCGCATCATCGAACGCCCGATGTTCCGCGAGGGTCAGGTGGTGGCGCGCAAGCTGATGAATCTGTCGTCCTCGTTCGACCATCGCATCGTCGATGGCATGGATGCGGCCGAGTTCGTGCAGGCGATCCGTATGCGCCTGGAAACCCCGGCCCTGCTGTTCGTGGAGTAAGCGATGTCCAATACCCTTCAAACCCAGCTGCTGATCATCGGCGGCGGTCCCGGCGGTTACATCGCCGGCATCCGCGCCGGCCAGCTCGGCGTCAAGACCATCGTGGTCGAGGGCGTCAATCCGGGTGGCACCTGCCTCAACATCGGCTGCATCCCGTCCAAGGCGCTGATCCATGCCGCCGAGGAATTCGCCAAGGTCACCGCGTATGCGGCGGGCACCTCGCCGCTGGGCATCAGCGTGCAGGCCCCGTCGCTGGACCTGGCCAAGACCGTCGCGTGGAAGGCCGGCATCGTCAAGAAGCTGACCGGTGGCGTCAGCGCGCTGCTGAAGAAAAACGGCGCGCAGCTGATCAAGGGCTGGGCCACGATCGTCGACGGCAAGACCGTCGAGATCGCCGGTGCCGCCGAAGACGGCGGCACGCTGCGCATCAGCTGCGAGCACCTGCTGCTGGCCACCGGCTCGGTGCCGGTGGAACTGCCGTTCCTGCCGTTCGGTGGCAAAGTCATCTCCTCCACCGAAGCCCTCTCGCCGACCTCACTGCCGAAGCAGCTGATCGTCGTCGGTGGCGGTTACATCGGCCTGGAGCTGGGCACGGTCTACCGCAAGCTCGGCTGCGAAGTGACGGTGGTCGAGGCCCAGGAACGCATCCTGCCGGCCTACGACGCCGAGCTGACCAAGCCGGTGGCCACGCATCTGGAGAAATCCGGCGTGAAGCTGCTGACCGGCCACAGCGTGCTCGGCCTGGCCGACAACGGCCAGCTGCGCGTGCGTGACAAGGACGGTAACGAAATCGCGCTCGACGCCGAGCAGATCCTGGTCGCGGTCGGCCGTCGCCCGAAGACCGACGGCTTCAATCTGGAATCGCTGCAGCTGGATCTGACCGGCAAGGCGATCAAGATCGACGACCAGTGCAAGACCTCGATGCGCAACGTGTGGGCCATCGGCGATGTCGCCGGTGAGCCGATGCTCGCGCACCGTGCGATGGCACAGGGCGAACTGGTGGCTGAGATCGTCAGCGGCAAGAAGCGCCACTTTGTGCCGGCCGCGATTCCGGCGGTGTGCTTCACCGACCCGGAAATCGTGGTGGTCGGGCTGTCGCCGGACGAAGCCAAGGCACAGGGCATCGAGACCAAGGTCGCGCTGTTCCCGTTCGCGGCCAATGGCCGTGCGATGTCGCTGGAATCCTCCGATGGCTTCGTGCGCGTTGTCGCACGCAGCAGCGACCACCGCATCCTCGGCTGGCAGGCCGTGGGCGTGCAGGTCTCGGAACTGTCGATCGCCTTCGTGCAGTCGATTGAGATGGGTGCCACGTTGGAAGATATCGCCGGGACGATCCATCCCCACCCGACGTTGGGTGAGGCGGTGCAGGAAGCGGCGCTGCGTGCGTTGGGGCATGCGTTGCATATCTGAGGCATCTGCACGGCGCTGCTGAGGAATCGGCAGCGCTGGATGTCCAGGCAGTAAAAGAAACGGCCCGCACTGCGGGCCGTTTCTTTGTGTTGCTTCCGGTATGCCGCAACGAGCGGCCGTGCCTGTTGGCGGTGGCGGCCACCGGCCCTCAATGCCGCCGGGCGCGTTACCGCCCGTCCTGGGGCGCTCCGCCCGCCTGGCTTACGCGCGTCGCGGCAAGAATCCAGGTCATGTCCGAGGTCGACCACGGCACGATGTGTGGCGACCGCGCCGGCAAGGGCGCCGCATCCGTCGGCCAGCCATCGATACCGGCCGCGGCCTGCACCTCCACCGGGCCACTGTCCGCCGGCCAGCGCAGCTCTATTCCGTCCGGGCCCGGTGCCTGCCAACGCAACCGCGACCAGCGGTCCGCCTCGTCCAGCAGTGGCGCGTCCTCGCCCTGCAGCTGCACATTGCGCACGACGGCCCCGCTCTTGAGCCGTACGCGGAGTTCGCGTGTGCCTGCCGGTGCCAGCACGCGCAGTATCGACTGGCCGGTATCGGCAGCGTAGGAACGCTCGAAACGCACCGGCCCCGGCACCGCAATGGCCTCGGCCTTGGTCGCCCAGACAGCCGTCAGATCCATCGCGGGTATCGGAATGCGTACAGGCTCAGCCTGCGCGCCGCCCAACGCACGCCGGCTCCAGTCAGACAACTGCGGCAGTGAACTGACGCGGTGGTAGTGCTGGTTGTCTGGATCGGCGACGAACAGCACCTGGGACAGTTCGGGGTAGCGCGTGCGGTCCGCCTGGGTCAACGACGCGGCAGCCAGCAGACCCGCAGCCGCCAGCAGCGTCACCAGCGCAGCGATCACCAAGCCGCGCCCACCCTCGGCCACACGTACCCACGGCAGGAGCAGTACAGCCAGCCACGCGAACGGCAATGCCAACACTTCCGGCGTTCCGAAGCCGATGGCCTCGAACAGCTGCAGCGCGAAGTGGAAGACATGGGCCAACGCGAATGCGGTGATCACCGCCGCAGCAATCACACGCAGCGCGGTCAGCGGCGCGTGCGCCGGCAGCAGCCAGGCCACCGCGGCCACCGCCAGCAGCGGCCACAGCAGCAATGGCGCCAGCTCCGGCGCGAGCACCTGCACCACCGCGCCGATGATCCAGGCCACCAGCAAGGCACCCAATCGCACGCTTTCACCGCGCGCAGCGGTCCCCGCGCTGGTCCAGGCCAGCAGCGCCACCAGCACGCCCAGCAGCAGCCCGATCACATCCACCCCACCCCGCAGCGAAGCGCACGCACCGGCCACCAGCGCCAGCGCGGCAGCCGGTTTGCGTGCCGCCTTGCAGGCCAGCAGTGCGCCCAACGCCAGCACCACGCCGATTGCCAACAGACCCTCGCCTGCCGCCAGCGTGGAGAAGGCCGCCAGCAGATCCCGGTTGTTCACCAGCGTGGCATCGCCGCCGCCCAGCAACCGGTACGACACACGTACGGCCAGCGCGACGGACAGCAGCGCCAGCGGCCACCACGCTACGCCACTGACTAAGCCGCGCCAGCCATCCTGGTTGAACGTGGCACGGCGTGCGACCACGACAATGACCAGCAATCCGAACGCCAGCACGCACCAGCCGGACCACGTCGGCACGTTGATCATCCAGCCGCCGGGAAGATCGCTGTAGATCGCATCTTGGGTGGAGGTCGGCAGCGTCGCCGAGGTCGCCAGCTGGCGCACCATAGGCAGCACCTGCGCGCCCATGTGCTGCACGCTGCCCGGGTCGAGGTTCGCCACGCTCGCGGTCGCGGCGTGGTAGTCGATCTGGCTGCCGATGATCGCGAAATTGAGCCCGGGAATACCTTTCTGCGCCGGCACCGTGAAGTCGGTGCCGTTGGGCATGTAGCGGTAGACGAAGCCGGTCAGCGAATTGCCCAGCGGCTGCGGCGCGAGTTTGGCGAACGTGCCCAGCAGCGCCGCATTGCCCGGCCCGGTTTCGAACAGCACCGCACGGCCACTGCTGCCGCGCGCCTCCAGATTGATGACGGTGCCGATGCGCGACGCCAGCGGATGCGACGCGAAGAACGCACGTGCGCCGAGCAGGCCGGCCTCCTCCGCATCGGTGAACAGGAACACCACGTCACGCTGCCGCACGTCGCTCTGCAGCGCACGGGATATCTCCAGCATCACCGCCACGCCAAGGCCATCGTCGGCCGCGCCGGGCGAATGGGGGACGGTGTCGTAGTGCGCCATCAGCAGCACCGCCGGCAGACTGCGATCGTGGCCCGGCAGTACCGCGACCACGTTCTCGACATTGGCCGCTCGCACGCCACGTCCGTCGCCCTTGCCGTACTCGGCAGCCGCCTGACCACGCTGCACGGATACCTGGAGTCCAGCCTGCTGCAGGTGGTTTACCAGTTGGTCGCGAACCCTTTCCGCAGCCGCTGAGCCGGTGGGATGCGGTTCGGCCGCGATCCAGCTCAGGTACTGCATCGCGCGTGCGGCCGAGAACTCAGCCGTGGCGATGCTGGCGGGCTGCGGCTGCGGGGTTTTCTGTGCGCTCCAGGCGGACCATGCGGCGATGACGATGCTGAGCAGCAGCAGTGGCAGCGCGTACCGTGCGGCGCCGCGGGATGACCGGAGCGCGCTCATGCGCGCCCCCTGTGATCCAGGTCATTCGCCAGGCTGCAGAAGAGCGGGATAACGAGCACAGGGGCAATCCAGCAAGGATGACCTTCACAGGATTACAAAGCAATTTCCGATCTGTCAAACAATTTTCTGATCAGCCAAGATGCGGATTCCCCTCGTGATTCACCGCGGAGCTGGGAACGCCGAAGCACCGGTCGAACGCCCAGTTGTATGCAAACGTATAGAAAGGGATGTAGACGATGAACACCAGGTCCAGGACAAATGCCTGGATCAGCGTAATGCCCAGCCACCACGCGATGAGCGGGACCAGAAAACACACCAGGGTGAGCTGGAACGCTACGGCATGCAGGACGCGTCGGCCTACCGTGCGCGTCCGGTCGCGTTGCCGTCGCTCCCATGCCTCGAACAGGTAGTTGAAGCTCACGTTCCATACCGTGGCGATCCCCGTGATCATCAGCGCCAGCAGCCCTGTCGTCGCCGGTGACTTGCCCGTCAGCACGGTCATGACCATCGTTCCCACCACCAGTCCAAGAAGCTCATAGCCCCCGACGTAAATCACCTTG
Source organism: Stenotrophomonas sp. BIO128-Bstrain (assembly GCF_030128875.1). Classification (NCBI taxonomy): domain Bacteria; kingdom Pseudomonadati; phylum Pseudomonadota; class Gammaproteobacteria; order Lysobacterales; family Lysobacteraceae; genus Stenotrophomonas; species Stenotrophomonas sp. BIO128-Bstrain. Next base: position 1,990,132 of record NZ_CP124620.1, read on the forward strand.
CGTTTTACTCCCTGCATCACATCCTCCTGCTTGGTCACTGGCGAAGGGTGTGGATGCTATATTCAGAAAGGTTGATTGAAAAAGTCATCTCCTTTCAGAAGCACTGACAGATACATGTCCCTGTCCAGCGAAGACATCGATCTCTTCCTCGCGGTGGTCGACCACGGCTCTTTCTCCGGCGCGGCCCGCGCGTTGCGCCGGGTGCCGTCAGCCGTGAGCATGGGCATCGCCAACATCGAGGCCGGATTGGGCTATCCCCTGTTCGACCGCTCGCGCCGCGAGGCGTTGCCGACCGCACAAGCGCTGGCCCTGGTGCCCCACGCACGTTCCGTCGCCAGCAGGCTGCGGTTGCTGCAGATCCATGCCGTGGAGCTGTCGCAGGATCTGGAGAGCACCCTGACGGTGGCCGTCGCCGCCGGTGTTCCAGACCAGGCGATGCTGGAGGCACTGGCGCAGGTAGGCTTCCGGTACCCGCTGCTGCGGGTGAACCTGCTGCGACAGCCCCAGGACCAGGTCCGGGAGAGGCTGCACCAGGAACTGGCCGACCTGGCCCTGCTGCCCGTCTCGACAGAGGTGGATCGGGAAGAAGCCTTTACCCATGTCGCCGACATGCTTTTCGTCGCCGTCGCTTCGGCCACGGCGGATACGCCCGGCCTCCCGGCAGACCTGCGGCGCCTGGAGGATCTCAGCGGCAGCCGCCAGATCGTCATCGCTGGACCCGGCGACGGTGTCGCAGACCGGCGGCTGCTGGTCTCCGATGCCCGATGGCACGTGGACTCGGTTGAAGCGGCGTTGGGCCTGGTGGCGCGCGGCGCCGGCTGGGCCAACCTGCCTATGGATGTTGTTGAGGTCGCCGTTGCTGCTGGTCGCGTGAGGGTGCTCGCGTTCGACAACCTGGCCAACGGCGTCACGATGCCGGTGCATCTGGTGTGGCTGCGCAGAAAACCGGTGCGACGGGCCGCTGGGGACGTGATCGCGCTGATGCGCCAGGACCCCCACTGACGTGAGGCGGAAACGCAGCGGAGCGGAATGCCGACTGCAGTGCTCTTGCATGTCATGTAAACAGAAAGTAACGAAAAAGCCCGCATTTCTGCGGGCTTCCTTGTAGGTCAGGACATCTGGATACCAGCCAACGCCGGAACCGGACTCATTCCCACTCCATCATCAGCAGGTCTCGCAAGCCCGCGTGGCTAAAGGGATTTTCGATGATCGACAGGGGCCCTTACCGTCGCTTTTACCGTCATCCGACAAGAGCTTTGTCTGGTGCGGAAGATGGAGAGATTTGCAGGGCGACGACTCTGGCAACACCATCGTCAATCACCTTCTGGGATAGCGCAGACAAGCGCAGCGGTCTTCCTCCTATCCTCACTTCACTGAGACCTTCGAAATCGCCTGCCCTCCCCTCTTGAACCCATGATCCCGCGCGCTTAGCCGTTCAACAGGCGGCCGCCGTCAAGTACGATTTCAGAGCCGACCGTCCAGCGCGACTCGTCGGATGCCAGATACAGCACTGCTTTGGCCACCTCGTCGGAGGTACCGAAGCGGCCAAGCGGAATGGTTGCCGCGATCGCTTTGTTAACCTGCTCGCGATGCGCTTCCGGAATACCGGCCTTGTCGTAAAGCGGAGTCTCGACGGGGCCAGGGCTCACTGCGTTGACACGGATGCCGCGGCCCAGCAGTTCGGTCGAGAGCGTCTTCGACATGTTCAGCAATGCGGCCTTCGTTGCGGCATACACCGACGAGCGATCTGCGCCTGCATGCGCGCTGACGGAAGTGGTCAACACGACGGAAGCAGGATTTGCGAAGACCGGCAAAAGCGCCTGCATCAGGAAGTACGGCCCTTTGACGTTGATGTCGAAAATGCGGACGAACATGTCTTCCGTCCATTCCTCAATGGGCCGCCAGATGGATACGCCGGCATTGAGGAAGGCAACGTCGAGTTGGCCGTAGTGTTCCTTGATGGCTTGTGCCAGCTCCCTTTGTGCAGCAACGCTGGCCGAGTCGGCGCGCAGCACCGGCACTTCCGGGCCCAGTTCGGCCTGGGCCCTTGCAATCGAATCGGGGTTGACGCCCGTTACGATCACGCGAGCGCCCTCCGCAAGGAACTGCTTTGCCGTTTCCAGCCCGATGCCACTGGTGCCGCCAGTAATGAGAGTACGTTTACCTTGCAAGCGCGCCATTTGAATTCTCCGGTGAATGACGACCACCGTGGTCGACATGGAGAAATATGCGCTCATGCCCCACAGCAGATAAGACTGTCTGTTCGCATATAATTCATGCAGATCAGGCATGAATAGAGGCGGCTCCGTGGACCGATTTCTTTTGATGACATGCTTTGCGCGTGCTGTGGAAACCGGGAGCTTTTCGGCAGCAGGGCGGGATCTAGGGTTGGGGCAGCCCAATGTGAGCCGCTATGTAGCAGCTCTGGAGGATCATCTGCAGACGCGCTTGCTACACCGGTCTACGCGGAAGTTGTCCTTGACGCCGGAGGGCGAACGCTACTACGCGGACATCCGGCGCATCCTGGATGCGGTGGATGAATCCGAATCGTCCTTCAGGAGCAACGTCGACCCATCAGGGCTCTTGCGCGTAGCCTGTCCTACAGCTCTCGCACATGCGTTTGTGCTGCCGCACGTGCCGGCCTTTCTGGAGCGCTACCCTCAATTGAACTTGGATCTCCAACTCAACGATCGATACGTAGACCTGGTCAATGAAGGCACCGAACTCGCGATCCGCATAGGACAGCTGGAGGACAGCGCCCTGCGCGCGCGGCCTCTTGGATGGTATGAGCGGGTCTTCGTCGCCAGCAAGGACTACTTGGCCAAACGTGGAGTTCCGCAGACCCCAGATGATCTACGCGACCACGATTGCATCATCTACACCTTGCTGTCGTCCGGGGCGACCTGGCGATTCCGGGACGCGGAAATTCCGATCAGCGGCAGGCTCAGGGTCAACTCGCCCGACGCCGTGAGTGCAGCGGTCGCAGCGGGCCTGGGTGTGGCACATGGACCTGCGTGGCTCTTTCAGGACGGACTGAACAGCGGCAGATTGCAGTTCATTCTCAGCAACCATACGGCTCCCCCTGTCCCGGTGCAGATGGTCTACGTCGCCAACAGGCTGCTTCCGACGCGGGCCATCGTGTTCATGGATTTCATGGCTGACGTGTTCTCAAGGATTCCAGCCTTGAACGGCAGCATGCCTGTGCCGACTCGATAAGACGAGACGACAAAGCGTGCGTCCAGAAATGAAAAGAGCGCCGAAGCGCTCTTTTCCCTTACTCGATCAACCAGCAGGATCACTCCCACTCAATCGTAGCCGGCGGCTTCCCCGAGATGTCATAGACAACCCTCGACACCCCCCGCAACTCATTGATGATCCGGTTACTCACCGTCCCCAGGAACTCATACGGCAGATGCGCCCAATGCGCCGTCATGAAGTCGATGGTCTCAACGGCGCGCAGCGCAATTACCCACTCATAAGCCCGCGCATCCCCCACCACGCCCACCGACTTCACCGGCAGGAACACCGCGAACGCCTGGCTGGTCTTGTCGTACAGATCGGCCTTGCGCAGTTCGTCGATGAAGATGGCATCGGCCTTGGCCAGCAGTTCGGCGTATTCGCGCTTCACTTCGCCGAGGATGCGCACGCCCAGGCCTGGGCCCGGGAACGGGTGGCGGTAGACCATGCTGCGCGGCAGGCCGAGTTCTACGCCGAGGCGACGCACTTCGTCCTTGAACAGCTCGCGCAGCGGCTCGACCAGGCCCAGCTTCATGTGCTCGGGTAGGCCGCCGACGTTGTGGTGGCTCTTGATCACATGCGCCTTGCCGGTCTTGCTGCCGGCCGACTCGATCACGTCGGGGTAGATGGTGCCCTGCGCCAGCCACTTGGCGTTCTTCAGCTTGGTGGATTCTTCATCGAAGATGTCCACGAACAGGTTGCCGATGATCTTGCGCTTGGCTTCCGGGTCGCTCACGCCTTCGAGCTTGGCGAAGTAGCGGTCGGCCGCGTTGACGCGGATCACCTTGACGCCCATGTGCTCGGCGAACATCGCCATCACCTGGTCGCCTTCCTGCCAGCGCAGCAGGCCGGTGTCGACGAACACGCAGGTCAGCTTGTCGCCGATCGCCTTGTGCAGCAGCGCGGCCACGACTGACGAATCGACGCCACCGGACAGGCCCAGGATTACTTCGTCATCGCCGACCTGCTCGCGCACGCGGGCGATCTGGTCGTCGATGATGTTGGCGGCGGTCCACAGGGTCTCGCAGCCGCACACGTCCACCACGAAGCGGCGCAGCAGCGCCTGGCCCTGCAGGGTGTGTGTCACTTCCGGGTGGAACTGCACGCCGTACCAGCGCTTTTCTTCGTTGGCCATCGCGGCCACCGGGATGCGATCGGTCACGGCGGTGACGGTGAAGCCCGGGGGCGCGACGGAGACGTGGTCGCCGTGGCTCATCCAGACGTTCAACTTCGGCTCGCCGCCGTGGTCGCTCAGGCCCTTGAACAGCGCATCGGGGGCGACGACGTTGACTTCGGCATGGCCGAACTCACGCTGGTCGGCCGCTTCGGTGGCACCACCAAGCTGGGCGGCCAGGGTCTGCATGCCGTAGCAGATGCCGAAGATCGGCAGGCCGCTGTCGAACACTTCCTGCGGTGCGGCAGGCGCGCCCGGCAGCGTGGTCGATTCCGGGCCACCGGACAGGATGATGCCCTTGGCGCCGAACGCGGCGATGTCGGCCGGGTTGTGGTCCCATGCCCAGATCTCGCAGTACACGCCGAGCTCGCGGATGCGGCGCGCGATCAGCTGGGTGTACTGGGCGCCGAAATCGAGGATGAGGATCTTGTCGTTATGGATGTTGGTCATGGTGCCCGGGCAATGCAGGAGTAAATACGGGAAACACAGCGTCGTTACCGGCGGCCGATAGAGAAAGAGGAACGGGAATCAGCTTCCTCGTTCCTCTTTGCTCATGCCGCATCAGGCGCGGTAGTTCGGCGGCTCTTTGGTGATCTGCACGTCGTGGACGTGGCTCTCACGTTGGCCGGCGCCGCTGATCTTGACGAACTTCGGCTTGGTGCGCATGTCATCGACGGTGCCGCAGCCCACGTAGCCCATGGTGGCGCGCAGGCCGCCCATCAGCTGGTGGATGATGCCGCCGACCGGGCCGCGATACGGCACGCGGCCTTCGATGCCTTCGGGCACCAGCTTGTCGGCGCTGGAGGCGTCCTGGAAGTAGCGGTCCTTGGACCCCTTCTCCATCGCGGCCAGCGAGCCCATGCCGCGGTAGCTCTTGTAGGAGCGGCCCTGGAACAGCTCGGTCTCGCCGGGCGATTCCTCGGTACCGGCCAGCAGGCCACCGATCATGATGGTGGAGGCACCGGCGGCCAGCGCCTTGCCGATATCACCGGAGTAGCGGATGCCACCGTCGGCGATCAGAGGGATGCGATCCTGCAGCGCCTCGGCGACCAGGTCGATCGCGGTGATCTGCGGCACGCCGACACCAGCGACCACGCGCGTGGTGCAGATCGAGCCCGGGCCGATGCCGACCTTGACCGCGTCCGCGCCGCTGTCCAGCAGCGCCAGTGCGGCTTCACCGGTGCAGATGTTGCCCCCGACGACCTGCACCTGCGGGAAGTGCTTCTTGACCCAGCTGACGCGGTCCAGCACGCCCTGCGAATGGCCGTGCGCGGTGTCCACCACCAGCACGTCCACCCCGGCGGCGACCAGCGCCTCGACCCGGCGGTCGGTATCACCGCCGACGCCGACGGCCGCGCCGACCAGCAGGCGGGTGGCGGTGTCTTTAGCGGCGTTGGGGTAATCGGTGTTCTTCTGGATGTCTTTGACGGTGATCAGACCGCGCAGGGCGAAATCATCGTTGACGACCAGGATCTTCTCGATGCGGTTGCGGTGCAGCAGCTGCAGCACTTCATCGGAGGCCGCGCCTTCCTTGACCGTGATCAGCCGATCCTTCTTGGTCATGATGTGGCGGACCGGATCGTCCAGCTCGGTCTCGAAGCGCATGTCACGGTGAGTGACGATGCCGACCAGCTGGCCGCCGCCGTCCACCACCGGCACGCCGGAGATGTTGCGCGCCTGGGTCAGGGCCAGCACGTCGCGGATGGTGGTCTCCGGGCCGACGGTGATCGGGTCGCGGATGACGCCGGCCTCGAACTTCTTGACCTTGGCGACTTCGGCAGCCTGCTGCTCGACGCTCAGATTCTTGTGGATGATGCCCATGCCGCCGAGCTGGGCCATGGCGATGGCCAGGCGGGCTTCGGTGACGGTATCCATGGCAGCCGAGAGGATCGGAAGCTTCAGCCGCAGGTCGCGCGTCAGGCGCGTTTCCAGACTGACATCCTTGGGCAGGATGATGGAATGAGCGGGGACGAGGGAGACGTCGTCGTAGGTGAGAGCTTCAGCCTGGATGCGCAGCATCGGCATACCCGAGATGTGGGGAAGCGCGACATTTTACCCTGATTCGGGCGTCTTTGGCAGGGGTCAGATGCGACGCTGTGTCGCGCCGACGGTCGGGGGGTAGAGCCGACCGTTGGTCGGCTGCCTTTGGATCGATCTGCCACCGCGCCAAGAGCAGCCGACCAACGGTCGGCTCTACCAGGGGCAGCAGGTCAGGACCGGAGGGCGGCGGGTGCCGGTCGGCACAGGCCGCTCAGAACGCTTCTGCCGCCTCGATCGTGTTCTGCATCAGGGTCGCCACGGTCATCGGCCCCACCCCGCCCGGGACCGGGGTGATCCAGCTGGCGCGCTGGGCGGCGGCCTCGAAGCCGACATCGCCGACCAGACGGCCGTCATCCAGGCGGTTGATGCCCACGTCGATCACCACGGCGCCCGGCTTGACCCACTCACCCGGGACGATGCCCGGGCGGCCCACCGCGACCACCAGGATGTCGGCGTTGCGCACCGACTGCTCCAGCACGTCCTTGGGGGTGAACTTGTGGCAGCTGGTGACGGTGCAGCCGGCAATCAGCAGCTCCAGCCCCATCGGGCGGCCGACGTGGTTGCTGACGCCGACGATGGTGGCGTTGCGGCCACGCACCGGCTGGTCGGTATGGCCAAGCAGGGTCACGATGCCGCGCGGCGTGCATGGGCGCAGGCCGAACTCACGCAGGGCCAGATGGCCGACGTTTTCCGGATGGAAGCCGTCCACGTCCTTGCGCGGGTCGATCCGGTGGATCAGGCGGTTGGCGTCCGGGATGCCCGGCAGCGGCAGCTGGACCAGGATGCCGTGGATCTTGGGATCGGCGTTGAGCTGGTCGATCAGGGTCAACAGTTCGGCCTCGGTGGTGCCGGCCGGCAGGTCGTAATCGAAGGCTTCGATGCCCACTTTCTCGGCCGCACGGCGCTTGTTGCGCACGTACACGGTCGAGGCCGGGTCGCCACCCACCAGCACCACGGCCAGGCCCGGACGGCTGCCACCGGCAGCCAGGCGGGCATCGACCCGGACCTTGAGGCTGTCCAGCAGGTCTTCGGCGATGCGGCGGCCATCGAGAATGCGGGCGGAAGAGACGGTGTCGGGGGTCGGTGAGCTCATCGAGGGCGGCAGGCGTGGGGGCGACGGTCGGCTATTGTCCCTGATTCGGCCCGCCCCGCCCACCGGTAGTGCCGGCGCCTTATTCTTCTTCGGGCACCTGGTCGGCGTTGAGCGTGCGCGCCTTGCGCTTGGGCGCGGTGAACGGCGTCGGCGTCGGCACGCCGGGCAGCGCAGTGCCGAACACCATGTGCGCGCCCGCGCGAAGGTCGCCGCCCGCCATCTCCAGCTCGAAGCGTTCGGCATCCCGCTCGCGGATCTGCTCGGCGATCTCGCGCGCATCATCCGGATCGGCACCCAGCTCCATCAGCGCGGCTTGGCCGAACTGCAGGGCCGATTCAAAGGTCTCGCGGATCTGGAAGTCCACGCCGGCATGGATCAGGCGCAGCGAATGTTCGCGATCGAACGAGCGCACCAGCAGCTTGGCCTGGGGGAACTCGTGGGTGACCAGTTCGACGATGCGATCGGCATCCTGGTCGTTGTTGACGCACACCGCGATCGCACGCGCTGTCCCTGCGCCAGACGCATGCAGCACATCCAGGCGGGTGCCGTCGCCGTAGTAGATCTTGAACCCGAAACGCTCGGCGTTGTGGATCATGTCCACGTCGTTGTCGATGATGGTGACATCCACATCGCGCGCCAGCAGCGACTGACTCGCCACCTGGCCGAAACGACCGAAGCCGATCAGCAGCACGCTGCCGGACAGGCCGTCGGCTTCTTCGACGCCGTCGAGCGAGACTTCGCGATCCGGCATCAGCTTGTCGTGCAGCAGCACGAACAGCGGCGTCAGCGCCATCGAGAGCACGACGATCGCGGTGAGGTTGGCGTTGACCTGCACGTCAATCACGCCGGCCACCGCCGCGGCGGAGAACAGCACGAACGCGAACTCACCGCCCTGCGCCATCACCACGCCGCGATCCAGCGCCTGACGATGATCACTGCCGAGGATGCGCGCGACCACGTAGATGCAGACCGCCTTGGCCAGCATCAGCGCGAACACACCGGAGACGATCAGCGGCCAGTTGTTGGCGACCACGGTGAGGTCCAGCGCCATGCCGACGCTGAGGAAGAACAGGCCGAGCAGGATGCCGCGGAACGGCTCGATATCCGCTTCGATCTGGTGGCGGAAGGTGGATTCGCTGAGCAGCACGCCCGCGAGGAACGCGCCCATCGCCATCGACAAGCCACCCAGCTGCATCAGCAGCGCGGCGCCGAGCACGACCAGCAGCGCAGCCGCTGTCATCACTTCGCGCGCCTTGGCGGCAGCAAGGATGCGGAACAGCGGATTGAGCAGGAAGCGGCCGACCAGCACCAGGCCGACGATCGCACCGGCGGCGATACCCACGGTGACCCAGCGCGAGCTCTCGCCCGCATCGCTGTGCACCGGCGCCATGAACGCGACCACGGCCAGCAGAGGCACGATCAGCAGGTCTTCGAACAGCAGGATCGAGACGATCTTCTGGCCGGTCGGCAGCGCGATGTCACCGCGCTCGGCCAGCAACTGCATCACCACCGCGGTGGAGGTCAGCACGAAACCGGCCGCGCCGATGAAGGCCACCGGCAACGGGAAACCGAGCAGCATGCACACGCCGGTCAGCACCGTGCCGCAGACCACGATCTGCAGTGTGCCCAGCCCGAAGATCTCGTTGCGCAGGCTCCACAGATGCGAGGGCCGCATCTCCAGGCCGATCACGAACAGGAACATCACCACGTCGAGCTCGGCGGTATGCAGGATGGCCTGCGGATCGGAGAACCACCCGAACCCGAACGGGCCGATGGCCAGCCCGGCGGCGAAATAGCCCAGCACCGAGCCCAGCCCAAGCCGGCGGAACAACGGCACCATGACCACGGCCGCCCCCAGCAGCGCCACTACTTTCACCAGTTCACTGGCACCTGCTTCCACCGCCATGCGGTTGCTTCCCCGGACTACACAAGATGGGTCAACGATAGGGCAAAGCGTTGAAGGGCAATAGCGCGGATGATGCGTTTAATCGTACTGAATTCAGAACGATATCGAACCTGGATGCCAGATCGTCCCGAAATCGCGGCCTAACCCAGCGGTAAGCCGCGCCATGCGTGGCTGCGCTGACCTAGCGGCCCCTCGCCAACGGCATCCACGCAGGGCGTGGATCTACGTGGACCCTGGCGAACCGCAGCCACGCATGGCGTGGATCTACGCGGCCCCTCCGCCGCTGCAGAAGGCGGCGTAATCGATGTACCCGGGGAACGCGCGCCCGGGCGCGCACAACGGGCAACCCGGGTCGGGCCGCAGCCGCGTCTCGCGGAAGCGCATGCCCAGCGCGTCAAAGGTGAGCAGGCGCCCGATCAGCGGCTCGCCGATGCCGAGCAGCAGCTTGAGCACTTCGGTGGCCTGCAGCAGACCGACCATGCCCGGCAACACGCCGAGCACGCCCGCCTCTGAGCAGTTGGGCGCAAACTCCGGCGGCGGCGGCTCGGGGAACAGGCAGCGGTAGCACGGCGCGATCCCACGCTGGCGGCCGGCGTCGAACACGCTGACCTGCCCGGTGAAGCGCTCCACCGCGCCATACACCAGCGGGATGCGGTGCTGGAGGCAGGCATCATTGAGCAGGTAGCGCAGCGGGAAATTGTCCGAACCATCCAGGACCACGTCGACACCCTCCAGCAGCGCATCGATGTCGTCCGAGGTGACCCGCGCCTGCACGGCCTCCACGTCCAGCGAGGGATTGAGCGCGAGCAGGCGTGCGCGCGCCGAGAGCACCTTGGGCTCGCCGACGCTGGCATCGGTGTGGATGATCTGCCGATGCAGATTGCTGCGGTCCACCACGTCGTCATCGGCGATGCGCAGGTGCCCTACCCCGGCCGCGGCCAGGTAGAAGCTCGCCGGTGCACCCAGGCCGCCCGCGCCGAGCACCAGCACGCGCGAAGCGAGCAGCGTCTTCTGGCCTTCGATACCGACCTGCGGCAACAGCAGATGACGCGAGTAACGCTCGTTGAAGTCGCGTTCGGCATCGCTCTGCATCGGCTGCACCAACGGCAACCCATCGGCACGCCATGCGGTCGTGCCGCCGTGGACGGAGGCGACATTCGTGTAGCCCAGGTTCGACAGGAAAACCGCAGCCTCCATCGAACGCCTGCCGCTCTGACAGATCAGGACGACCTCGCGGTCGGCTGCCGGCAGGTGGGCGTCTGGCTCGGCCTGGAGATCGCCCTTGGCGATGCCGAGCGCGCCTTCGGCCATGCCGGTGGCGCGTTCGTGCGCCTCGCGGATGTCGATCAGCAGCGCGCCATGGGCGAGGCGTTCACGGGCCTGGGCCGGGGTGAGTTCGGGGATCGTGCTCATGCGGAGGATTATCGCGCACGGGCGCTCCGGCCGCCCAAATGAGAAGAGCCGGCTTGCGCCGGCTCTTTTCTGCATCACTTGCCCTTGACGTGCTTGATCAAGCGCCGCTTGCGCTTGAGCTGCCGTTCGGTGAGCACGTTCTTCTTGCCTTCGTACGGGTTCACACCCTCGCGGAAGATGAACTGCACGGGCGTGCCGACCAGCTTGAAGCGCTTGCGGAAGAAGTTCTCCAGATAGCGCTTGTACGACTCCGGCAGGTCTTTCAGACGGGTGCCGTGGACGATGAAGGTCGGCGGGTTGGAACCGCCCGGATGCACGTAGCGCAGCTTGGACACGTGACCACGGATCGCCGGCGGCGGGTTGGTCTCGTAGGCCGTTTCCAGCGCCTTGTTGACTTCGCTGGTGCTGAATTCGTGCGTCGCCGAGGCGTGCGCAGCATGGATGCAGCGGAACAGCTCACGCAGCCCCGAGCCGTGCTTGGCCGAGATGCGCACCACTTCCGCCCACGGCACGAAGCCGAGCTTGCGCGACACCAGGGCTTCAGCCTGCTCGCGCTGGTAATCGGTCAGGCCATCCCACTTGTTGATCGCCACCACCAACGCACGGCCGGCATCAAGCACCGCGCCGAGCACGCTGGCGTCCTGATCGGTCACGCCTTCGGAGGCATCCAGCATCAGCACCGCAACCTGGCACTGCTCGATGGCCTGCAGGGTCTTGATGACGCTGAACTTCTCGACCACCTCCTCGACACGCGCCTTGCGACGCAGGCCGGCGGTGTCGATCAGGCGGTACTCACGCCCGTCGCGCTCCATGTCCACCGCGATCGAATCACGGGTGGTACCGGGCACTTCGGAGGCGATCATGCGCTCCTCGCCGAGCAGACGATTGACCAGCGTCGACTTGCCCACGTTGGGGCGGCCGACGAAGGCGATGCGAATGCGGTTCGGATCGGTGTCCAGGGTCTCGGTGGTGCCCTCTTCCGGCAACCGTTCCACGACCTCGTCCAGCAGATCATCCAGGCCCTGACGGTGCGCGGCCGAGACGGTCAGCATTTCGCCGAAGCCGTAACGGGCAAATTCCGAACGCACGGTGTCTTCGTTCATGCCGTCGATCTTATTGATCAGCAGCAGGGTCGGACGGGCCAGCTTGCGCAGCCAGGACAGGATCTCGTCGTCCATCGGGCCCTCACGGGCATCGACCACGAACAGGATCAGGTCCGCCTCGGCGGCGGCAGCGCGGGCCTGGCGGGCGGTAGCGCCGGCCAGACCTTCTTCTTCACCGGCGATACCGCCGGTATCGACCACCAGGAACGGGTGGTCTTCATCAAGACGACAAACACCGTAATTACGGTCCCGGGTCACGCCGGGCTGGTCATGGACCAGCGCGTCGCGCGTACGGGTAAACGCATTGAACAGCGTGGACTTGCCGACATTCGGCCGTCCAACCAGGGCGACCAAGGGCAGCATCGCGGTAACTCCTTATTGTGCCAACCGGAACGCGGTCAGCTTTCCATCAACGTTCTGCACCAGCAGAATCCCATCGGCAGCTACCGGCTGGGCCAGGAGGGCGTCGCCGCCACTCTTGGCGCGCGCCGCGAACTCACCGTTATCGGTCCGCAACCAGTGCAGATACCCCTTGTAATCACCGACCACAACGTAATCGCCGTGGATGACCGGACCGGTCAGCGAACGACGGGCCAGGCCCGTCTGCGACCACATGGCCGAACCGCTGGCCTTGTCCAGGCCGAACACGCCGCCCTTGTTGTCGGTGACGAACACATTGCCCGAGGTCAGGGCCACGCCACCGGCGCCGCCATGATCACGTGCCCACAGCGGACGGCCGGTCGGGCCTTCGATCGCCATGGTCTGGTTCTTGAAACTGCTGACGAACAGCGTATTGCCTTCCAGCACCGGGGCGCCGTCGATATCGGCCATGCGCTCCAGCTCGGTACGGCCTTCGCCGGTGCCGACCATCTGGTCCCACAGCGTGCGGCCGTCCTGCATGGCCAGCGCGGCGATGGAGCCGTCGTCGTTGCCGATGAACAGCACGCCCGGGCCGGTGACGACCGGCGCGTTGCCACGCACGGTCAGCGCCGGCAGCTCGCGCGGGTTGAACCAGCGCTGGGTGCCGTTCTCGGCATCCAGACCGGTCACGCGACCGTCGTTGCTGCGCACGAAGACCATGCCCTGGCCCACGGCCGGGGCGGAGATGACTTCACCCGGCACCTTGGCACGCCACTTTTCGGTGCCGTCGGCCGCGTTCAACGCGATGACTTCACCATCCAGGGTGCCGATGACGACCAGGCCGTCACCCACGCCCGGGCCACCGGACAGACGCAGCTTGGGCTGCTTCTTGACCTTGGCCGGTTCGTAGGTCCAGATCTTCTTGCCGGTCTGCAGGTCGATGGCATGCACGCCACCGTAGATGGCGGCCGCGTACACGCGACCATCTGCGACCACCGGGCCCTGACGGACGCCGATGCGCTTCTCACCCTTGCCGACGTTGGCCGTCCAGATCTTGTCGACCTTGGCGGTGGCATCGAACTTCACCAGCTCGGCCGGTTCCAGTGCCTTCTTGGCCGCGGCATCTTTGCCGGCGAACCAGCCCTTCATCGTGCTGCAGCCGGTCAGGGCCATGCCCAACAGGGCAACCGTGGCAACGCGCTTGATCATGACCATCTGATTCATTACACCGACTCCGCAGGATCGGTGACGGTGCCACCGGCATCCGTCAACTTGGTTTCCAGCAGGCGCCGCTGGGGCGCTGCCACGTCCAGCGTCTTGAGCGCCTTCTCATACTGCTCGCGGGCGGCATCACGCTTGCCCTGCGCCATCAGTGCATCGCCATGGATTTCCAGGCTGGCGCTGTCGGTCGCGGTACCGAGCTGCTTGATCGCATCTTCGGTCTTGCCCGTGGCCACCAGCAGGCGCGCAACGCGCTGCTCGATCACCGGCTTGAATTCGGGGTCGGCCTTGATCGCGCGCAGGGTCGCCAGCGCGTCTTCGTTCTTGCCGGCATCGACCTGCGCCTTGGCCAGCTGCAGGGCAGCCAGATCGGCGTAGATGTTGGCCTTGCCGCTCTCCAGGTCCTTCACACCCTTGGCGGCCTGCTCCAGATCCTTTTCTTCCAGGCTCTTGAGGACGATCTGATACTGGACGTTGGCGCCGGCCAGGCTGTTGCTGTGCCGGGTCTGCCACTCTTTCCAGCCCCAGATGCCACCGATCGCGATGGCTACGCCAGCGAGGATGCTGACACCGTTCTTCCGCAGCCAGCCGCGGACGCGTTCACTTTGTTCGTGCTCGTCGAGCAGGTCGTCGATCGCCATGCGTACTCTCGCCCCGCCCATGAGGAGGAGCTATTTGAATTGGATTGGGGAAACGCGGTTCAGTGCGAAACTGGGACCACGGAGCCGTCAGAGGATACCGTAAAGCGTGCCACGTTGGCTCGCTGGTACGGCGAAAGGTCGACGATAGTGCCGGCCTGCTGAACCTCGACCGCCGATGCATTGCCCAGCACCATGCGGGCTACCTGGCCTGGCGCGAAGCTGCGGGTCTCGCCCGACTTGATCAGGGCCTTTTCGACGGTGGTGCCGTCGGGCCCGGAAATATCCACCCAGCTGTCGCCTTTGAACTGCAGGCTCAGCGCACCAGCCGGCGCTGCCGGCGCGGCGGCCGGACGCGGGACCGGGGTCAGCGACGCCAGGTACGGCGCTGCCGGCGCAGACGGCTTGGCCGCTTCGACGGCTGCCGGTGCGGCCGCTTCCGGGGCGTCACCACCGGCCACCGGGACCGCCGCCGGGATCACATCCAGCGACGCAGTGTTCGGGGTGGTGGCGGTGCCATCGAAATGACCCCGGGTGGCGAACCAGACCGGCACGGCCAGCACCGCGGTGATGCCGACATACAGGACGCGACGGCCCAGGCTCTCGGCAATGCGGCGGGCCCGCGGGGTATGGGTATGGCTGACCAGCTGTGGCGGCACGATCGGCCCGATATGGGCCTGCTCGAGGATGTCGTCGATGTCCACCTTCAGCAGGCGGGCATAACTGCGCAGCTGGCCACGGACGAAGACCGGCGCGCCAAGGCGCTGCCACTGCTCTTCTTCAAGGGACTTCACTACCTGGACCGGCATGCGCAGCTGCTGCCCCACGGCCTCCAGGGTCAGTCCGGCCGCTTCCCGGGCCTGGCGAAGACGAGCTCCGCAACCGGCCGCAGTATCAAAAGCGTTCACAGTCTGGTCATCAATCACAATGCTTCAACCCCGGGGATTAGGTGCCGCATCCTGCGGAAATTCGTCATGAATTCGCTGCAGATAGCGACCGGATGCCACGCTGTCGCCAAGCCGCGCCTCGATTTGAGAGGCAAGTTGTAACACGGAACGTGTGGCCGGTGCAGCCGTCAAACGCCGTTGCGAAAAGGCGCGGGCCTCGAAATAACGCCCTTCGGCGTACTCATTGCGGGCCATCGACTCCAGCGCGTAGGCATTGACGGGATCTATCTCAAGCGCCCGCCGGAGGTCCCGAACCGCCCGCGCGGGCTGGCCTGCGTCCAGTGCACAGCCGCCGGCATTGGCCAGGGCGGAGGCCGGGGTGGTATAGCCCGGGGCCTGCAGCGCCCGGTCAAACCAGGCCAGCGACTCGGCCGGCTGGCCATGAGCACATAGCCAGGCGCCATAATTGTTGAGGACGTCGCCGCGTTCGGGTCCCAGCTCGGCCGCCTTGCCGTACAGGCGCCCGGCCTCGGCCTCGTTGCCGCGCTGGGTGGCGATGGCCGCCAGCAGCATGTAGGCCTCGGGGCGGCGCGCATCGATCTTCATCGCGGCCCGCACCCGCTTCTCGGCGGCATCCGGGGCGCCCGCGCGCAGCGATTCGCCAGCCAGGACCATCTGGTCCTGGTAGTTCACCCGCTTGCGGATCTCGGGGTTGTCGCGGGCCTCGTAGGTCGGCGCGACCTCGAGTGGACCGGACGGCGGCTTGATCCCCTGCTGTTTGCCACAGCCGGCCAATGCCAGCGCGAAGAAAACAACGGCTGGCAATCGGCGATCAGGCAGCGGCATCCCGGTTTTTCCCGTCCTGCAGCGTTTTGTTGAACTCGGCCTGGCGGCGCGTCCGGTCCATCACCTGGCCCTTGAGCTGGCCACAGGCGGCATCGATATCGTCGCCACGGGTACGCCGCACCATCGTCAGCACCTGCGAATCGAGCAGGATCTTCTGGAAGGCGCGGATTTCGGTTTCGCCGGAACGCTCGTAACGCGTGCCGGGGAACGGATTGAAGGGGATCAGGTTGACCTTGCCCGAGTTCGAGGCCTGCACGGCGTTGTCGAACTGGCGCATCAACCGCGCCAGCTGGCGGGCGTGCTCGGGCTGGTCATTGATGCCCTTCATAAGGGTGTATTCGAAGGTGACCGATTCGCGGCGCTTGTTGGCGCGCAGGTAGCGTGCGCACGAGGCCATCAGCTCGACGATCGGGTACTTCTTGTTGAGCGGGACCAGGGTCTCGCGCAGTGCATCGTTGGGCGCATGCAGCGACACCGCCAGCGACACGTCGCTCTCGGTGGACAGGCGGTCGATCTGCGGCACCAGGCCGGAGGTGGACAGCGTCACGCGCTTGTTGGCCAGGCCGTAGCCCAGATCGTCGCGCATCACGCTCATGGCGCGCACGACGTTGTCGAAATTCATCAACGGCTCGCCCATGCCCATCATCACCACGTTGGTGAGACGACGCTGCTTGTGCGGGATGTTGCCCAGATGGCGCGCCGCGACCCACACCTGGCCGATGATCTCGGCGGTGGAGAGGTTGCGGTTGAAGCCCTGGGTAGCGGTCGAACAGAACGTGCAGTTCAGCGCGCAGCCGACCTGCGAAGACACGCACAGCGTGCCGCGGTTCTTGTCCGGGATGTAGACGGCCTCGATGGCGTTCTTGCCATCGGTGCCCATCGCCAGCAGCCACTTGTGGGTGCCGTCGGCGGAGGGCTTGTCGAACACGATGTTCGGAACCAGCACCTCGGCATGCTGCTTGAGCTTGGCGCGCAGCGCCTTGCCGAGGTCGGTCATTTCATCGAAATCGGTGACGTAGTGATGGTGGATCCACTTCATCACCTGATGGGCACGGTAGCGCGCTTCGCCGAGTGTCTCGGCGAAGAAGCGCTCCAGACCCTCGCGATCGAGGTCGAGCAGGTTCTGCTTGGCCACAGCCGGGCCCGGAACGAGCACGGATGGGATGGCGGTTGGCTGTACGACCTCGTTCACGGCATCACTCTCAGCGCGAGACGACTTCAGTCGCGGCGAAGAAATAAGCGATTTCGATCGCGGCATTCTCAACCGAGTCCGAGCCGTGGGCGGCATTGGCATCGATGGATTCAGCGAAGTCGGCGCGGATGGTGCCTGCGGCGGCTTCCTTCGGGTTGGTGGCGCCCAGCAGGTCGCGGTGGGCCAGCACGGCGTTCTCGCCTTCCAGCGCCTGGATCATCACCGGGCCGGAGATCATGAACTCGACCAGCGCGTTGAAGAACGGACGCTCGCGGTGCACGGCGTAGAAGCCTTCGGCTTCACGGCGCGACAGCTGCTTGTACTTGGCGGCGACGACCTTCAGGCCGGCCTTTTCGAAGCGGGCGTAGATTTCACCGATGACGTTCTTGGCGACGGCGTCCGGCTTGATGATGGAAAGGGTGCGCTCCAGCGCCATGGGAATACTCCGTTGGGCGGGCCACTTGATCGGCCCGAGGTTAACATGAAAAAAACCCGCGTCAAAACGCGGGCTTAGCCTGATATACGTGCGCCAATTCTAACGTGTCCTCCCCATCTCCGGTAGTGCCACGCCATGCGTGGCAGGCGTGGACCGGACGGGGTAGCGCGCCCCGTTCAGGCAGTTCCGGGGCTTGGCAGCCACGGGCCGGCACGACACAGCGGCAAATGAACGAATGCCCCTTCCTGCTGCGCCGCACAATGCGGACGCGCAGCCACGGGTCTAATATCAAACAATCGTTTGATTGAACTGCCCTGCCCCATGGCCAAACCTGCCCACTTCTCCACCAAGGACCGCATTCTCGGCGCCGCCGAGGAACTGTTCGCCCTGCACGGGTTCGCGGGCACCTCGCTGCGCCAGGTCACCAGCCAGGCCGATGTGAACATCGCCGCGGTCAACTATCACTTCGGGTCCAAGGAGAACCTGGTCAACGAGGTGTTCCGCCGCCGCATGGATGAAATGACCTCGGCCCGGCTGAGCCAGCTGGACAGCGCCCGCCGCGAGCACCCCGGTGAACTGCGCCCGGTGCTGGCCGCCTTCGTGGAGCCGGCCCTGGCCATGGCCCAGGACCGCCAGACCGGCGGCGCCTTCGTGCGCGTCATCGCTCGCGCCTACGCGGAGAAGAACGACAACCTGCGCAAGTTCCTTTCCGACCACTACGGCCACGTCCTGCGCGACTTCGGCAAGGCGATCTCCGCCTGCGTGCCGGAGCTCAGCAAGGAGGAACTGTACTGGCGCCTGGATTTCCTCGCCGGCTCGCTGACCTATGCCATGGCCGACTTCGGCCTGATCAAGCGACCCGCCGGTGTCACCGAAGCGGCGCATCGTGCCCATGCCGCCCAGGAACTGATTCATTTCGCCGAAGCCGGATTCCGCGCCAGCGCGGCCTCGAGCGCTTCGACGTCCTCCCTTTCCACCCCGTAGAGCCGGGCGCTGACCGGCTTCCAGACAACAAAGGCTTATCGACATGTCCAATTCCCTGCTAGTCCGCCGTGCCGCCGTGCTGGGTGCCGGTGTCATGGGCGCCCAGATCGCCGCCCACCTGACCAACGCCGGCGTCGACACGGTGCTGTTCGACCTGCCCGCCAAGGAAGGTCCGGCCGATGGCATCGTGCTCAAGGCGATTGCCAACCTGGGCAAGCTCAGCCCTGCCCCGCTCGCCAGCAAGTCCTACGCCGAGGCGATCACGCCGGCCAACTATGAGACCGGCCTGGAGCAGTTGAAGGACTGCGACCTGATCATCGAAGCCATCGCCGAACGGATGGACTGGAAGCAGGACCTGTACAAGAAGATCGCCCCGTTCGTGGCCGATCACGCGGTGCTGGCCTCCAACACCTCGGGCCTGGGTATCAACAAGCTGGCCGACGTGCTGCCCGAGCAGCTGCGCCACCGCTTCTGCGGCGTGCACTTCTTTAACCCGCCGCGCTACATGCACCTGGCCGAGCTGATCCCGGCCACCACCACCGACGCGGCCGTGCTGGAAGGCCTGGAAGCGTTCCTGGTCACCACCCTGGGCAAGGGCGTGGTGTATGCCAAGGACACCCCGAACTTCATCGGCAACCGCATCGGCGTGTTCTCGATCCTGTCCACCATCCACCACACGCAGGAATTCGGCCTGGGCTTCGATGAAGTGGACGGCCTGACCGGCCCGCTGGTCGGCCGCCCGAAGTCGGCGACCTACCGCACCTCCGACGTGGTCGGCCTGGACACCATGGCGCACGTGATCAAGACCATGGGCGACACCCTGCCCAACGATCCGTGGCATGAATTCTTCAAGTCGCCGAAGTGGCTGGACGCGCTGATCGCCAAGGGCGCGCTCGGCCAGAAGACCGGTGCCGGCATCTTCCGCAAGGTTGGCAAGGACATCGTGGTGCTGGATCTGGAGAAGCAGGACTACCGTCCGGCCGACCGCACCGCCGCACCGGAAGTGGTCGAGATCCTGAAGATCAAGAACCCGGCCGAGAAGTTCGCCAAGCTGCGCGAGAGCCAGCACCCGCAGGCGCAGTTCCTGTGGGCGACCTTCCGCGACCTGTTCCACTACAGCGCCTACCACCTGGCCGACATCGCCGAGACCGCGCGCGACGTCGACCTGGCCATCCGCTGGGGCTACGGCTGGTCGCTGGGCCCGTTCGAAACCTGGCAGGCCGCCGGCTGGAAGCAGGTCGCACAGTGGATCGCCGATGACATCGTCGCCGGCAAGAGCATGAGCAATGCGCCGCTGCCGGATTGGGTGTTCGATGGCCGCGATGGCGTGCACGCCGCCGAGGGCAGCTACAGCCCGTCGCGCAATGCCAAGCTGCCGCGCTCGGCGCTGCCGGTGTACCAGCGCCAGCGCTTCCCGGATCCGCTGCTGGGCGAGAACTTCAGCCCGGGCGAAACCGTGTTTGAAAACGACGGCGTGCGCATGTGGCACGACGGTGACGGCATCGCGGTGGTCAGCTTCAAGACCAAGATGAACACCGTGTCCGACCACGTGCTCAACGGCCTGCAGGAAGCGATCAAGCGCGCCGAGCAGGACTACAAGGGCCTGGTGATCTGGCAGCAGAAGGAACCCTTCTCCGCCGGTGCCGATCTGGCCGGCGCGCTCGGCCTGCTGCAGGCCGGCAAGGTCGACCAGTTCGAAGAGATGGTGCACAACTTCCAGCGCACCAGCCAGGCGATCAAGTATTCGCTGGTGCCGGTGGTGACCGCGGTGCGCGGCCTGGCCCTGGGCGGTGGCTGCGAGTTCCAGATGCACAGCGCCAAGAGCGTGGCCGCGCTGGAAAGCTACATCGGTCTGGTCGAGGCCGGCGTCGGCCTGCTGCCGGCCGGCGGTGGCCTGAAGGAACTGGCCGTGCGCGCCTCGCAGGCGGCCGGTCCGGGCGGTGATGTGTTTGCCGAGCTGAAGAAGACCTTTGAGACCGTCGCGATGGCCAAGGTTTCCAACTCCGCGGTCAACGCCAAGGAACTGGGCCTGATGCGCGCCACCGACAAGGTGGTGTTCAACAGCTTTGAGACGCTGCACATCGCCAAGGCCGAAGTGCTGGCGCTGGCCGAAGGTGGCTACCGTCCGCCGATGCCGGCCCGCCGCATCCAGGTCGCCGGCGACGTGGGCATCGCTACGTTCAAGATGATGCTGGTCAACATGCTGGAAGGCCGCTTCATCAGCCCGTACGACTACGAGATCGCCGTGCGCATCGCCACCGTGCTGTGCGGTGGCGAAGTGGATCGCGGCACGCTGGTGGACGAAGAGTGGCTGCTGACGCTGGAGCGCAAGCACTTCGTCGAACTGGCCCAGCAGGAAAAGACCCAGGCCCGCATCGCGCACATGCTCAAGACCGGCAAGCCGCTGCGTAATTGATGGCGCGCCGGGCGCGACGGCCCCCGTCCGCTCCCGGTCGGTGCCGACCGTTGGTCGGCACACCTGTCCCCACATTCAAGAGATCACTGCAATGACCAAGCAAATCCAGGACGCCTACATCGTCGCCGCCACCCGCACCCCGGTGGGCAAGGCGCCCAAGGGCGTGTTCCGCAATACCCGCCCCGACGACATGCTCGCCCACGTGCTCCGCTCCGTGGTCGCGCAGGCGCCGGGCGTGGACGTCAACCGCATCGATGACGCGATCATCGGCTGCGCGATGCCCGAAGCCGAGCAGGGTATGAACGTGGCACGCATCGGCGTGCTGCTGGCCGGCCTGCCGGACACCATCGCCGCACAGACCGTCAACCGCTTCTGCTCCTCGGGCCTGCAGGCCGTGGCCATGGCTGCAGACCAGATCCGCCTCGGCAATTCGGACCTGATGCTGGCCGGTGGTACCGAGTCGATGTCGATGGTGCCGATGATGGGCAACAAGATCGCGATGGCCCCGAGCGTGTTCGACAATGACCACGTCGCCATCGCCTACGGCATGGGCATCACCGCCGAGAAGGTCGCCGAAGAATGGAAGGTCTCGCGTGAGGACCAGGACGCCTTTGCGCTTGCCTCGCACCAGAAGGCCATCGCCGCGATCCAGAACGGCGAGTTCAAGGACGAGATCAGCCCCTACGACGTGCGCACCCGCCAGCCGGACCTGGCCGACGGCCGCCGCATCATCACCCGCGACAAGATCGTGGATACCGACGAAGGCCCGCGCCTGGATTCGTCCGCCGAAGGCCTGGCCAAGCTGCGCCCGGTGTTCCGCAACGGCCAGTTCGGCGGCACGGTCACCGCCGGCAACTCCTCGCAGATGAGCGATGGCGCCGGCGCGGTGCTGCTGGCCTCCGAGCAGGCGATCAAGGACTACGGCCTGACCCCGCTGGCCCGCTTCGTCAGCTTCTCGGTGGCCGGCGTGCGCCCGGAAGTGATGGGCATCGGCCCGATCGCCGCGATCCCCAAGGCGCTCAAGCAGGCCGGCCTCACCCAGGACCAGCTGGACTGGATCGAGCTCAACGAAGCCTTTGCCGCGCAGTCGCTGGCCGTCATCCGCGATTGTGGCCTGGACCCGTCCAAGGTCAACCCGCTGGGCGGCGCGATCGCCCTGGGCCATCCGCTGGGCGCGACCGGCGCGATCCGTACCGCCACCCTGCTGCACGGCCTGCGCCGTCGCCAGCAGAAGTACGGCATGGTGACCATGTGCATCGGCACCGGCATGGGTGCGGCGGGCATCTTCGAATCGCTGTAAGGATTGATCGGTGCCGGCCTGCGGGTCGGCACCGAGGCGACGGGTATGACCGGCGTGACCGGTGGCAACATTGCAACGGGTCGCCACCGACCGTTGGTCGTTGCAGGGCGGGAAACGAAAAGGGCAGCCTCGCGGCTGCCCTTTTCTGTTGCGTCGGGAGCCGGCCAGCGGCCGGCACTACCGTTGGCTCGTTCTCAGCCCTCTGCCAGCATCTTCTGCAGCACTTCGCGTGCCGGACCGGCCAGCTTCTCGTTGTCGAGGGCGAAGCGGATCGTGGCTTCGACCAGACCCAGGTGGGTACCGCAGTCGAAGCGGCGGCCCTCGAAGCGGTACGCGTCGACGCGCTCGCTCTTGAGCAGTTCGGCGATGGCGTCGGTCAGCTGGATCTCGCCACCTGCACCGGTCCCGGTCGCTTCGAGCAGCTCGAAGATCTTCGGGCTCAGCACGTAACGGCCGACCACGGCCAGGTCGCTCGGGGCGTCCTCGGGCTTGGGCTTTTCAACGATGGCGCTGATCTTGCCCTGGCGGCCATCGAAGGCCTCGGTGGCCACGATGCCGTAGCTGCCGGTCTTGTCATGCGGCACGTCTTCAACGGCAATGATGCTGGCGCCGCTGGCTTCGTTGGCGTCGGCCATCTGCTTGAGCGCACCGTTGCCACGGTTCCAGATCAGATCGTCTGGCAGCAGCACCGCGAACGGCTCGTCGCCCACGATCGCCTTGGCACACAGCACCGCATGGCCCAGGCCCAGCGCTTCGGCCTGGGTCACGAACACGGCGCGCACGCCATTGGGCAGCACATGGCGAACCAGTTCGAGCTGTTCCTGCTTGCCGGCGCGCTCGAGTTTCTGCTCCAGCTCGTAGGCCTTGTCGAAATAATCCGCGACCGCGTGCTTGTAACGGTTGGTGATGAAGATCAGCGTGTCACAGCCCGCCTCGATCGCCTCATCCACGGCATATTGGATCAACGGCCGATCAATGATCGGCAGCATTTCCTTCGGAACGGTTTTGGTGGCCGGCAGGAATCGCGTTCCCAACCCTGCGACAGGAAATACCGCCTTACGAATACGCTTGCTCATCAGAACCTAGTGGCCTCACGCGCCGGAAAGGCGAGCACTTTAGCAGAGCTGACGTGATCGTCCTGTTGCAAAGGAGAAAATTCGGGCATGGTCGCAAACAGAATGCTGTTGATCGCATCAGTATCGTAGCTGGCAATCGCCTCGCGCAGTTTCGGCACATTGGCCAATACCTGCTCACGCGCGAACGTGCGCACGCCGGCTTCGAGAATCTTCGGATGCGCGGTCGGACGATAATCTTCGTCGGAATAGAACAGCGTTTCGTGCAGTTTCTCGCCCGGCCGCAGGCCCGTGTAAACGATGGCGATGTCCTTGTAGGGCTGTTTGCCGGCCAGTCGGATCATCTGCTCGGCCAGCACGCGGATCGGCACCGGCTCGCCCATGTCCAGCGTATAGATCGCCCCGTGCGAGGCCGACGCGGCCGCCTGCAGGATCAGCTGGCAGGCCTCGGGAATGGTCATGAAGTAACGGGTGACTTCCGGGTCGGTCACGGTGACCGGACCGCCCTTGAGGATCTGCTCGCGGAACACCGGCACCACGCTGCCGGCCGAGGCCAGCACGTTGCCGAAGCGCACGGTCACGAAACGGGTGTGGCTGGTCTTCTGGTCCAGGCTCTGGCAGATCATCTCCGCGTAGCGCTTGCTGGCGCCCAGCGCGTTGACCGGATCGACCGCCTTGTCGGTGGAGATGAAGACGAAATGCTCGATGCGCGCTTCGACGCAGGCGCGCGCCACCGTTTCGGTGGAAAGGATGTTGTTGCGCACCGCTTCGCGCAGCTGGCGCTCCAGCACCGGCACCTGCTTGTAGGCGGCGGCATGGAAGACCGAGTCCACCCGCGACAGCGACAGCGCATGGCGGATCACCGCGGGGTCACCGCAGTCGCCCAGCACCGCTTCCACCACCAGATCCGGGAAGCTGCGCTGCAGCTCGGCCTCGATGGTGAGCAGGAGTAGTTCACTCATTTCCACCAGGACGATGCGCCCTGCCCCGTGGCGTGCGCACTGGCGGCACAGCTCCGAACCGATCGAACCGCCCGCGCCGGTGACCAGCACGGTACGCCCGCCCAGCCAGCCGCGGATCAGCGCCCAGTCCGGCAGGATCGGCTTGCGGCCGAGCAGGTCCTCGATCGCCACTTCCTTGAGCTCACCCGGCAAGGAATGGCCCAGCAGGATGTCGTTGAGCTTGGGCACCATCCGGAACGGCACGCCGGTGCTTTCACAGATGGCCACCACCCGCTGCATGCCCACGGCATCCAGCGACGGGATGGCGATCACCAGCAGCTTGGCGGCGGTCTCGCGGACCACGGCCGGGGCATCTTCCAGGGTGCCCAGGATCGGCAGGCCCTGCAGCTTGGCGCCCTGCAGATGCGGAGCGTCGTCGAGCAGGCCGACCGGCTCGAAATCACCCGAGCGGCGCAGGTCGCGGACCAGGGCCTCGGCCGCCTGGCCGGCACCCAGGATCAGCACACGGCGCGCGGTGACGTCGGACTGCAGCGCCTGATAGTCCTTCCATGCGCGGTACAGCAGGCGCGGCGCACCCAGCAGCGCCGACAGCGCGAAGGGATAGATGACCAGCACGGACATCGGTACGCCTTCAAAGCGCTTGTACGCCAGGGCGACCACGATGGCGAGCAGGCCGATGAAGCTGGCTTTGAAAATGTTGAGCAGATCGGCGACGCTGGCAAAGCGCCACAGGCCGCGGTACAGACCCACCCGCCAGAACACCACTGCCTGGATGACCAGCACCAGCGAGGTGTCGATGTTCCAGAGCGGCAACGCCGGCGCGTCGGCCAGCATCGAGTAGCGGCCGGCGTGCAGCAGCTGCCAGCACGCCCAGACCATGAACAGGTCGTGGGCCACGATGGCCGCGCGCGGCATCAAGCCGGTAAGTCGGTCCTGCCAAGGCGTCATAAACAACGTATTCCTTCTAGTTGCGCATTCCCTTGCGCAGGAGCAGCCAAAGGCCGTACGCGAAGATCAACCACGCGATGGCCACGGCAGCCTCCCACCTCGGCTGCAAATTCGTGCATGCATTAAACACTGCCGCACTGAATATTCCAAAAACAAGATACACCCCGGTGACGAAAGTGTGGCTTGCACCACTTTTCACCGCGCGCTGATAGAGATGCTGCGTGTGGGGTTCCATCCAGCGCTGTCCGGACAGGATGCGCGAAAGCAATGTGAAGCCTGCGTCCACAAGAAAGGCCGAAAGCGGCACCAGCAACAGCAACCAATGGATATCGGTGTGCACACTGGCCAGGCAGACCAGCGCCGCAATGGCATAACCCAGCGCCCCGCTGCCGACATCGCCCATGAAGATGCGTGCCCGTGGGTAGTTGAACGGCAGGAACCCCAGGCAGGCCAGCCCCAGCACCACACCGGCCAGGCCGTAGGGCGGCGGCAGCACCAGCGCAAAGGCAAGACCGGCCAGGATCGCCTGGGTGGTGGCGATGCCGTTGATCCCATCCATGAAGTTCCAGATGTTGATCAGCGAGGTGGCGAACAACA
This sequence comes from Stenotrophomonas sp. BIO128-Bstrain, assembly GCF_030128875.1. NCBI lineage: Bacteria > Pseudomonadati > Pseudomonadota > Gammaproteobacteria > Lysobacterales > Lysobacteraceae > Stenotrophomonas > Stenotrophomonas sp. BIO128-Bstrain. The sequence continues at coordinate 2,015,958 of NZ_CP124620.1, forward strand.
GGGCCAGCAGCGCCTGCCAGGGATTGCCACTGGCATGCCAGACCAGCCCAGCCAGCAGCGCGGACGCCAGCACATGGACCAGCAGGCGGCGGACCGCCGGCAGCGGCCGATGGTCGTCCCACCAGCCGATCCCGGCCACCAGTACCAGGCCGAGCGCGAACACCGCCAGCGTGATCGCGGCCTTGGGCCAGATCACGGCGGCGACCGCGCAGGCCAGCAGCAGGGTCAGGACGATCGCGATACCACCGCCGCGAGGCGTCGCCACCCCATGGCTGCGGCGCTCGCCCGGCTGATCCAGCAGATTGCGGCGGAGCGCGTACGCACGTGCGGCCCAGGTCAGGCCCGCCGATACCGCCAGCACCGCCAGCAGCCCTGCCATCCAGCCCACCATCATGGTTCAGAGCACCGCGTAGTTGAGCAGCGGCTTGACGGTGCCCCATTCCTTGCAGCTCGGGCACTGCCAGTGATGCGTGCGCGCGCCGAAGCCACAGCGGGTGCAGCGGTAGGCCGGGTTGCGGACCAGCAACTGGTCGGTGATGTGCTTGAGATCGTGCAGGGTGGCGGTGGAATCCGCGCCCTCGGCCAGGGTCAGGTCGATCAGCGCCGACTCGCCACGCACCGAGGGGCGGTCCTTGAGCTGGCGGCCGAGATAGGCGCGCGCGGGGGCGACGCCCTCCTGCTCTTCCATCAGCTGGGTCAGCGCCAGCACCGGGGCGATGCCGCGATAGTGCTCGGTCATCTCCGACAGGAACGCACGGGCACCACCAAGGTCACCGACCTTGCGGTAGTTCTGCATCAGCGCCTGCAGCACTTCGGGCAGGTACTCCGGATCATTGCGGGCGGCACGCTCGAAGGCGCGCACGGCGGCTTCGGCATTGCCGGCGTCGTTCTCCAGGCGCCCTTCGATGATGCCGGCACGGACCGACATCGCATCGGCCTGGTAGGCGCGTGCGATCGCAGCGCGCGCTTCGTCGATCTTGCCGGCGCCACGGTAGCGCTCGGCCAGTTCGCATTCGAACTGCCCGATCAGCTTGCCCATCGGCTCGCCGGTGACTTCTTCGAAACGGCTGGCGTTGTCGATCGCCTTTTCCCAGTCGCGTTCGGCCTGGTAGATGCCGATCAGGTGCTTGAGTGCCTGCGGGGCGCGCTGGTCGATCTGGGCCAGTTCGGTGAACACCGTTTCAGCACGATCGAGCAGGCCGGACTTCATGTAGTCCTCGCCCAGGGCCAGCAAGGCCTGTACGCGCTGCTGATCGCTGAGATCGGCGCGGTTCACCAGGCCCTGGTGCAGGCGGATCGCACGATCGACCTCGCCACGGCGGCGGAACAGATGGCCAAGCGCGACCTGGGTCTCGAAGGTTTCCTTGTCCAGCTCGGCGATGTGCAGGAACAGCTCGATCGCCTTGTCCGGCTGCTCGTTGAGCAGATAGTTCAGGCCGCGGAAGTACGTGCTGGACAGATGGCTGACCTGGTTGTCGCCATGGCGCTGACCGCCACGACGCCCGATCACCCAGCCCGACAACGCGGCCAGGGGCAGGAACAGGAAAAACCAGAACCACTCGGAGACAAATTCCATCGGCGCTCAGCGTCCGTCGAATGTAGAAGAAGAAGGGGGTGCCACGACCACGGCAGGCGCGGCCTTCTGCGCACGGCGCAGTTTGGCGTACAGCGGGATCACCATGCTGGCGAGCACGAGGCCGCCGCCGATGAGGGCACCGGACAGCAGGGCGATGATGATCGCCACGCCGGTGGTGGAATTGATCTGGGTAAAGCCCAGGCTGATGATGATCGGCTGCGAGTTGAGCGCACCGATGATGAGACCCACCACCAGAACCGCCAGCAGGATCAGCAGACGTACGACGTTCATGCAGCAGCTCCAGTTCCGTAGGGCTCAAGAGTAGCGGACTAACACTCCGCTCTGCCAGCCGACTCCATGGAAATCATGCATCCGCCCCGTGGCGGATGACCCGTCAGGCAGGATCGCTTTCCAGCGGCACCACGGCGCTGACGCGCTCACGCAGTTCCTTGCCCGGCTTGAAGTGCGGGACATGCTTGCCCGGCAATGCGACCGATTCCCCGGTCTTGGGATTGCGCCCCAGCCGTGCCGGCCGGTAGTGCAACGAAAAACTGCCGAACCCGCGGATCTCGATGCGATCCCCGCCGGCCAGCGCCCCACCCATCATTTCCAGCAACGACTTCACCGCCAGATCGACATCGTCCGACTTCAAATGCGCCTGTCGGCGCGCCAGGATTTCGATCAGCTCGGATTTGGTCATTACGGGCTCTTGGGGAGGAACTCAGACCCTGAAACGGCCCGGACTGATGTCCGGGCCGTCCAGGAAACTACGACAGCGACAGGCCGATTACTCGGACTTGTTGCCGTTCAGCTGTGCACGCAGCAGCGCGCCGAGCTGGGTGGTGCCGCTGGAAGCCGAAGAGGACTGGTATTCCTCCAGCACTTCGCGCATTTCCGCGTCGTCCTTGGCCTTGATCGACAGCTGCAGGGTACGACCCTTGCGATCCATGCCCACGAACTTGGCTTCCACCTTGTCGCCGACCTTCAGGAACTGGGTCGCGTCGTCCACGCGCTCGTTCGCAACATCGCGAGCGGCCACGTAGCCTTCGATGCCGTCAGCCAGTTCGATGGTAGCGCCCTTGGCGTCCACTTCCTTGACCACGCCTTCGACCTTGGAACCCTTCGGGTTGGCAGCCATGTACTGACCGAACGGATCCTGCTCCAGCTGCTTGACGCCCAGGCTGATGCGCTCGCGCTCCGGATCGACGGCCAGGACGACGGCGTCCAGGTTGTCGCCCTTCTTGAAGTTGCGGACCACGTCTTCGCCGGTGGTGTTCCAGCTGATGTCGGACAGGTGCACCAGGCCATCGATACCGCCGTCCAGGCCGATGAAGATGCCGAAGTCGGTGATCGACTTGATCTGGCCCGACACCTTGTCGCCCTTCTTGTGGATGGCAGCGAAGGTTTCCCACGGATTGGCGGCAACCTGCTTCATGCCCAGCGAGATGCGGCGACGCTCCTCGTCGACGTCCAGGACCATGACTTCAACTTCGTCACCGACCTGCACAACCTTGGACGGGTTGACGTTCTTGTTGGTCCAATCCATTTCGGACACGTGCACCAGACCTTCGACGCCCGGCTCGATCTCGACGAATGCGCCGTAATCGGTGACGTTGGAGACCTTGCCGAAGACGCGGCTGTTGGCCGGGTAACGACGGGCGATGTTGTCCCACGGATCCTCGCCCAGCTGCTTCAGACCCAGCGAAACGCGGTTGCGCTCGCGGTCGAACTTCAGCACGCGCACGTCCAGCTCGTCGCCGACGTTCACGACTTCGGACGGATGGCGCACGCGCTTCCAGGCCATGTCGGTGATGTGCAGCAGGCCGTCGATACCGCCCAGGTCCACGAACGCGCCGTAATCGGTCAGGTTCTTGACGACACCCTTCAGGATCGCGCCTTCCTGCAGCTTGTCCATCAGCTGCTCGCGCTCTTCCGAGTGCTCGCTCTCGACGACTGCACGACGGGACACAACGACGTTGTTACGCTTGCGGTCCAGCTTGATGAGCTTGAATTCCAGCTCCTTGCCTTCCAGGTAGGCCGGGTCGCGCACGGGGCGCACATCCACCAGCGAACCGGGCAGGAACGCGCGGACATCCTTGATGTCCACGGTGAAACCACCCTTGACCTTGCCGCTGATGCGGCCGGTGATGGTTTCGTTCTTTTCCAACGCTTCTTCCAGCTCGTCCCACACCATCGCGCGCTTGGCTTTCTCACGCGACAGAACGGTTTCACCGAAGCCGTTCTCGATGGAATCGAGGGCAACCTTGACGACGTCGCCTTCAGCGACATCGATCTCGCCAGCGTCGTTACGGAACTGTTCGATCGGCACGATGCCTTCGGACTTCAGGCCGGCGTTGATCACCACGACATCGCCGCGGACTTCAACAACGACACCGCTGACGATCGAGCCCGGCTTCAGCTTGGCCAGATTGGCCTGACTGGCTTCGAACAGCTCTGCAAATGATTCGGTCATTAGATTTACTCTGTTGGACACATGGGCATTGGCCCCCGAAGGGAACCGCTTGATGCCCGCCTGTTGGTCGACCCCGGTAACGCAGGTCGTGTGTTAAGTAGGAAAACCGCCACGCATCATTGCGGGACGGAGCTTTTGTTGCCTTGCGATGGTGCGACACCGTCGATGGACTGACGGCCCTCCTTTACAACGGATCAGGCACCCGAAACCGGAAGCAGATCCAATACCTTGGCAACGACGGCGTCGATGCCAATACCACTGGTGTCGATGACGACGGCATCGTCTGCCGGCTTCAGGGGCGCCACTGTGCGCTGTGCATCACGGGCGTCGCGGGCCATGATCTCGCGCAGGAGGTCGTCAAAGTTAACCGAAACACCCTTGTCTTTCAACTGCTTATGCCGCCGCTCGGCCCGTTCTTCGGCGCTGGCGGTCAAAAACACCTTGAATGGGGCGTCCGGGAAGATCACCGTCCCCATGTCCCGACCGTCGGCCACTAGCCCCGGCTCCATCCTGAATGCGCGCTGGCGCTCTTTCAGCGCCGCCCGGACCTCCGGGATGGCCGCGATGGCCGAGGCCAGGGCGCCGGTGGTCTCAAGGCGCAGCTCGTCGGTGGCGTCGGTCTTGTTGACCAGCACCCGCAGCCCGCCATCGGCCGATTCCACGAAGCGCACGTGGGTGTCGAAGGTGCAGCGGACCAGCGCCGAGGCGTCGGAGGTATCGATATCAGCCCAGCTGGCGGCCACGCCCACCGCCCGGTACAGGGCGCCCGAATCCAGGTAATGCCAGCCCAACCGGCGTGCGACAATGCGGCTGACAGTCCCTTTGCCGGCCCCGGAGGGACCGTCGATGGTGAGCACGGAAGGAAGCTGATTCATGGGTTTCCCTGTAAAATTGACCGCCCATTCTAGCCCCTGCCCGGGGCCTCCCGAGACCTTTTTGGTGCAACCACTTGAAAGGATGGAAAAAAGCCCGGTAGAATGGCGGGCTTGAACGGGCGTCACCTGCCGATTGTCATCTGCATATCGCGGCCGCGCTCCAACCGAATCCAACGTTTACGCCGAGGTATGCAATGAAAGTCCTTTCTTCCCTGAAGTCGGCCAAGTCCCGTCACCGCGACTGCAAGGTCGTCCGTCGCCGCGGCAAGATCTTCGTGATCTGCAAGTCGAACCCGCGTTTCAAGGCTCGCCAGCGCTGAGCCGGCTGGCCTCACGGCCACCACCGGCCCCTCACCGGGCCGGGTGATGAACAAAAAGCCGCCTCCGGGCGGCTTTTTGCTGCCATTTTTGTTGTAATCGCCGGGTAGCCACGACCGCCGGTGTCAGACCTGTCGCCGCGGGACCTTCCACCTTCTTGACCACTGGGGAGTAGATCGAGATGAAGCGTTACCTGACCACCCTGCCGTTGCTGGCCCTGCTGGCCATCTCCAGCGCCCACGCCGACACCCTGCTGATCGACCGCAGCCGTGAAAAGCCCGCCATCGCCCTGCCCGTCCGCGGCCAGAGCATGCAGCAGGTCCAGGCCCGGTTCGGCGACCCGGGCGAGCGCCTGGAACCGCGCGGCGGGCAGAAGCGCCAGTGGCCGACGATCAACCGTTGGGTCTACCCGCAGTTCACCGTCTACTTCGAGAAGCAGAAGGTGATCGACGTGGTGGCCAACCGCGCCGACGCCAACGAGATCGGGCCGAAACCGCCGATCCGCTGACCCCTTTCCCTTTGCCCGCCAGCCGGCGGGCCATCGCATCGAGATCATGAACGACACGCTCCGCTTTCCGGCCGAATGGGAATCCCAGTCCGCCATCCTGATCGCCTGGCCCCACGCCGACACCGACTGGGCCGACCGCCTGGGTGACGTCGAGGACACCTACATCGCGCTCGTCGCGGCCATCACCCGCTTCCAGCCGGTGGTGATCATCGTCGCCGACGACGACCTGGAGGCGTACGCCGATGCGCGCCTGCGCTCGAACCGGATCGATACCGACCGCGTGCGGTTCGTGACCGCCCAGTACGACGACACCTGGCTGCGCGATTCCGGCCCGATCACGCTCAAGCGCGCCGATGGTGGCTTCCGCCTGCTGGACTTCCGCTTCACCGGCTGGGGCGGCAAGTTCGACGCCAGCCTGGATGACCAGCTGGTCGGCGTGCTGCATGCCGCAGGCCTGTTCAACAATGCCGAGCTGCAGAGCATTCCGTTCGCCCTGGAAGGCGGCGGCATCGAGACCGACGGCGCCGGCACCCTGCTGACCACCTGGCAGTGCCTGCACGAGCGTCATCCGGAGCGCAGCCGCGAATCGCTCAGCGCCGACCTGGCCACCTGGCTGGCCCAGGAGCGTGTGCTGTGGCTGGACCATGGCTATCTGGAAGGCGACGACACCGACGCCCACATCGATACCCTGGCGCGCTTCGCTTCGACCGACAGCATCGTCTACCAGGCCTGCGATGACGCCAGCGATTCGCATTACGCCGAACTGCAGGCGATGGGCGCCGAACTGGCGGCGCTGCGTACCGCCGACGGCCAGCCGTACCGCCTGTTCCCGCTGCCGTGGGCGCAGCCGGTGATCGATGAAGGTCGCCGTCTGGCGGCGTCCTACGCGAATTACCTGATCCTCAACGGCGCGGTGCTGATGCCGGCCTACGGGGATGTTGCCGACGAGGCCGCGCGTGCGGTGCTGGCCGAGGCCTATCCGGACCGCGAGATCGTGCCGGTGCCGTGCCGCTCGCTGATCTGGCAGAACGGCAGCCTGCACTGCATCACGATGCAGCTGCCGGCGGGGTTGCTGGCTTAAGCGCCACGACCAACGGTCGTGGGCTACCGCTGTTTGCCAGACCACCGACGCACTGGCTAAGGGATGGCGGGTGCGGAGGTGCGGGACCGTCAGGGCGCCATGGATGGCGCCCACGAGCTCCCAGGGAAGGGTTTACGGCGCGTCCCGCACCTCCGCACCCGCCAGCCCAGCCGCCGCAGCCACGCGCTTGGGCTTGTCTCGATACTGCTGCGGAGCCGGCCAGCGGCCGGCACTACCCGACGCGTGGGTGTCAGCCATTTAGCAGCCAGCACGCTGCGTGCACCCATCCGCGATAAACTGCGTTTTTCCCCTTGCAGGACCGTCTCCGGATGAGCTCACGCCACACCCTTTCCGTCGCCCTGATCCAGGAGCGCAACCACGGCGATGCCGAGGCCAATCTGGCCGTCATCGAAGCGCGCGTGGCTGAAGCGGCCGCGCAGGGTGCCAAGCTGATCCTGCTGCAGGAACTGCACAACGGTGCGTACTTCTGCCAGCACGAGTCGGTCGATGAGTTCGATCTGGCCGAGCCGATCCCCGGCCCGAGCACCGAGCGCCTGGGCGCATTGGCCAAGAAGCACAGCGTGGTGATCGTCGGGTCGCTGTTCGAGCGGCGCGCGGCCGGGCTGTATCACAACACCGCCGTGGTCTTTGAAAAAGACGGCACGCTGCTGGGCAAGTACCGCAAGATGCACATCCCGGATGATCCGGGCTTCTACGAAAAGTTCTACTTCACCCCGGGCGATCTGGGCTTCACCCCGATCGACACGTCGGTGGGTCGCCTGGGCGTGCTCGTGTGCTGGGACCAGTGGTATCCGGAAGCGGCCCGCCTGATGGCGCTGGCCGGTGCCGAGCTGCTGCTCTACCCCACCGCGATCGGTTGGGACCCGGATGACCAGCGCGACGAACAGGGCCGCCAGCGCGATGCGTGGGTGCTTAGTCACCGCGGCCATGCCGTGGCCAATGGCGTCCCGGTGCTGAGCTGCAACCGCGTTGGCCATGAAGCGTCGCCGCTGGGCGCGTCGGGCATCCAGTTCTGGGGCAACAGCCATGTGCTCGGCCCGCAGGGTGAGTTCATCGCCGAAGCCGGTGGCGAGCCGACCGTACTGGTCTGCGATGTGGACCTGCAGCGCAGCGAACACGTCCGCCGCATCTGGCCGTTCCTGCGTGATCGCCGCATCGATGCCTACGGCGATCTGCTCAAGCGCTACATCGACTGACCGACCAGGACACCCCACCGTGACCGTGCAGCTGCGCGACGCCACCGATGCCGATATCGCGGCCATCACCGCGATCTATGCGGTGGAAGTGACCGACTTCGTCAACACCTACGAGTACGAGATTCCGGAGGCGGCGGAAATGCGCCGCCGCATGCAGGACATCGTCGGCCGCGGTTTTCCGTACATCGTGGCCGAGGTCGATGGCCAGGTGGCTGGTTATGCCTACGCCAATACCTACCGCGGCCGGATCGCCTACCAGTGGACCGTGGAGAACTCGGTCTACGTGGATGCCGCCTTCCAGGGCCGCGGCGTCGGCACCGCGCTGATGCAGGGCCTGATCGATGCCTGCGTCGCACGCGGTTACCGGCAGATGGTGGCCGTCATCGGCGAGCCGACCAACACCGCCTCCATCAAACTGCACGAGCGTTTCGGTTTCCATACCGTCGGCGTTTTCCGCGGCCTCGGCCGCAAGCATGGCCGCTGGCTGGATACCGTCCAGATGCAGCGCGCGCTCGGCGATGGTGCCGACAGCGCCCCTTCGAATGAATGATGCAATGACAGATACCCTGATCGAGGCCGGCGACACCCTGTTCGCCGGTCAACCCGTGCGCGTGGTCGAGCGCGATGGCGTGCGCTACACCCTGCTGGGCACCGCGCACGTCTCGCAGGCCAGCGTGGAAGCGGTGGAACGTGCAATTGAAAGTGGCCGCTTCGATGCGGTCGCGGTCGAACTGGACGCGCAGCGCCTGCAGGCACTGACCAACCCGGACGCCCTGGCCAAGCTGGACCTGGTCGAGGTGATCCGCAAGGGGCGCGTCGCCCTGTTCGCGGCCAACCTCGCCCTGGCCGCCTACCAGCGCCGCCTGGCCGAGCAGCTGGAGATCGAGCCCGGTGCCGAACTCAAGCGCGCGGTGGTGATGGCCAACGAACGCAACCTGCCGGTGCACCTGATCGACCGCGAGGTCGGCCTGACCTTCAAGCGCGCCTCGCAGCGGCTGGGCTTCTTCGGCAAGATCAAGCTGGTGATGGGCCTGGGCGCCGGCCTGTTCGCCTCCGAGGAAGTCGGCGAAGACGAGATCGAGAAGCTCAAGCAGGGCGACATGCTCGAAGCCAGCTTCGGCGAGTTCGCCAGCGAGAGCCCGGCCCTGTACGAAACCATCATCGGCGAGCGCGACCGCTACATGGCTACGCGCCTGCGTGAAGTGCATGACCCGGCCCAGCGCGAAGTGCTGGCGGTGGTCGGCGCCGGTCATCTGGCCGGTCTGGCCAGATACCTGGAAACCGACACCGATGCGCCGGGCCCGCTGCGCGAGTCGCTGGAAGACGTGCCGAAGAAGCGCAACATTCCGTGGATCACGCTGGCGATCCTGGCCATCGTGCTGACCGGCATCGGCGTGGGCTTCTACCGCGGTGGCCTGGGGGTCGGCAGTGAACTGCTGGCGGTCTGGGCGATGTATACCGGCGGCCTGGCCGGCCTGGGCTGCCTGTTGGCCGGCAGCCACCCGTTGAGCATCCTGACCGCGATCGTGGTGGCACCGTTCAAGCCGTTCCGCTTGAGCATCCCGACCGGCGCGTTCTCGGCCCTGGTGGAAGCGCGCCTGCGCAAGCCGGCCTACGAGGATTTCCTGAAGCTGCGCGACGACGCGCAGAGCGTCAAGGGCTGGTACCGCAACCGGGTGACCCGCGTGGTGCTGACCTTCATGCTGACCAACCTGGGCAGCATGCTCGGGTTGTGGCTGACCGGGTTCCAGGTGTGGGGCAAAGTCGCGGGGTGATTCCCGCGCTGGCGGTGAATCGAAAGGCCACGCAATGCGTGGCCTTTTTTGTGCACGAATGGGGAACCGCAGGTAGTGTCGGGCTCCGTACCAGGGTGATGGCCGCCGTTTCCATTCGTAGATGGACGCCATACGTGGGTGCGTTCCGAAAAAAAAGGAGGCCCGCCCAACGGGCCTCCATGCACCCTCAAACCGATTCTGCGCCGGGCTCGACCACCGGGGCCTCGACGCCGCGGCCACGCGCGCGCCGGATGATTCGCGACACCGCCGTGCTCATGTCATCAAGCATCGCGTAGATGGTCGGCAGGAACAGCAGGCTGACCACCGTGGAGAACGCCAGGCCGCCGGCGATGGCGCGGGCCATCGGGTAGTACGGCGGGCCGTTGCCGAGCAGCTGGGTGTCGGTCATGGAGATCGGAATCATCGCCAGGATCGCGGTCCCCATCGTCATCATGATCGGGCGCAGGCGTTCGCGCGAGCCTTCCACCAGCGCCTGGGTCCGGCCCATCCCGCGGCGGCGCAGGTTGTTGATGTGCTCGATCATCACGATCCCGTTGTTCACCACCACGCCCATCAACACCAGGATGCCGATGAAGGACATGATCCCGAACGAGGTGCCGGTGATCCAGAACAGCCAGAACACCCCGAAGATCGAGAACAGCACGCCGCTCATGATCGCCGCCGGGAACAGCAGCGACTCGAACACCGCCGCCATCACCACGTAGATCATCACCAGGGCGATCACCAGATTGAACATCATCTGCGCCATCGCTTCGTTGTCGTCGCCGTAGTCGCCGCCGTCGAAGCTGAAGGTGTAGCCGGCCGGGAAGCTCATCGGCTTGAGCGTTTCCTCCATCGCCTTGCGCCCATCCGGCACGGTGACCTTTTCAGCCAGGTTGGCCTTGATGGTCAACGTGGTCTGCCGGTTGGTGCGGCCGATCTGCGTGGCCGACGGCTTGATCGCCACATCCACCAGGCTCAGCAGCGGCACGGAGCGACCGTCGCCGGTACGCACCGTATAGCTGGCCAGGTCTTCCGGGCTGCTCTGCTCGGCACCGGCAAAGCGCACCCAGACCGGCACTTCACTGTCACCGCGGCGGAACTCGCGCAGCGGCGCGCCCCGCAGGGCCAGGCCGACGAAGCTGGCCACCTGCTCGGCATTGAAGCCGAACGCGGCCGCGCGCTCGCGGTCAACGTGGATGGACAACTCACTGCCCTTCTCGCCGTTGTCGATGCGCACGTCACGCAGCTCCTTGCGCTGGGCCAACAACGGCACCACTTCCTCGCCGATCTCCTGCAGCATCTTGGTCGAGTCACCCACCAGCTGCACCTGCACCTGGTTGTTGCCGCCGCCACCGCCGTCGCCGGAGTTGCCGACCACGTAATCGGCACGCGCCGAACGCGGCAGGCCCTTGCGCAGGGCTTCCTGCACGGCGGGCATGTTCTTGGCGTGCTCGGTATCGAAGGTCACGATCGTGCTGCTGCCTTCCTGTTCGCTGTACCAGGAATACACCTGGGTGATGTGCAGCTCCTCGCGGTGGTCGTCCAGGTAGCGCTCCACGCGGGCGACTTCCTCGGACATCTGCCCGAACGTGTAGGCGCCCTTCCAGTTGTAGCCGATGAACACCTCGTGGCCACCCTCGCCACCGAACATGTCGATCTTGGTCAGCTTCATCGGCACCAGGCTGATCAGGATCACCATCACGATGCCGAACACACTCCAGCCACGGTGTTCCAGCGTCCACTGCAGCAAGGTGGCGTAGCGGCGCTGCAGGCGGGCGATCACGCCACTGTCCGAATGCACCAGTTTGGGGGTCTGCATGCGCGCGGACAGCATCGGGATCAGGCTCACCGCGACCAGCCAGGAGGCCAGCAGCGAGACCGAGATCGTGATCGCGATCTGCGACATGAAGATGCTGATGTTGTTGGTCTCACCGAACAGGTTCGGCACGAACACGATGCAGTGGCACAGGGTGCCGGCGCTCAACGCGATGGCCACGTTGCGGGTACCGATGATCGAGGCCAGCCGCGGCTGGTCCGGCATTCGCTCGCGTTCCTGGTAGATGCTCTCCACCACCACCACGGCGTTGTCCACCAGCATGCCGACCGCCAGCAGCAGGCCCATCATGGTCAGGATGTTGAGGGTCACGCCGGCGAAGTACATGAAGCCCAGGGTGATCACGAAACAGATCGGGATCGCCAGGGTCACCATCAGCGTGGAGGGCCAGTGGCGCAGGAAGAAGAACAGCACCGTGATCGACAGCAGCAGCCCCACCGCGCCGGCCTCGGCCAGCTCCAGCAGCGAGGAGGTCACCATCTTGCCCTGGTTGTCGATGACCTTGATCTGCACATCGCGCATGGAGGGCTGCTTGCGGATCGCCTCGACCTCGGCCAGGGCGGCGCGCGAGACCTCCACCAGGTTGGCGCTGCGCTCCTTGAAGATGTCCAGGCCCACGGCCGGGTTGCCATCCAGGCGACGGCCATAGTTCATGCGGGTGGGCTTGAGCCGGACCTCGGCGATGTCACCCAGGCGCAGGCCCTTGTTGTCGATGACCAGATCGCGCAGTTCCTGCAGGTCGGTGATTTCACCCACCGGCTGGATGCGCACGCGCTGGCCGTTGTCGTCGATCTGTCCGGCCGAGATCGAGAAGTTCAGCGTACGCAGGCGGTCGCTGAGTTCGTTGATGCTCAGGTTATGCGCGGTCAACCGGTCCGGGCTGATCGCGATCTCGACCTCGTTCGGCGGGGCGCCGGAGATGTTGACCCGCGCCACACCGGGGATGCGTTCGATCCGCCGCTTGAACTCGCGGTCGAGCATGTCGTACGCGCCGGTCAGGTCGGTCGCACTGGCCAGGCGCACCTTCAGCACCGGGTCGTCACTGCTGGACCACTTGAACACGTTGTAGCGCTGCAGGTCGTCAGGCAGGTCGCTGCGGATCGCATCGATGCGCTCACGGGCATCAGAGGCCGCGATGGCGATGTCGCGGTCCCAGTCGGTGAACTCGATGAAGATGCTGGCGCCTTCGGAGGTGGCCGAGGAACGCATGCGCTTGATCCCGGTCATCGTAGCCAGTGCTTCTTCGGTCGGCCGGATGATGTTGCGCTCGACCTCCTCTGGCGTGGAGCCGGTGTAGGGCACCTGCACGAACAGGAACGGCGCGGAGATGTCCGGCAGCGCTTCCAGCGGCAGCCGGAACGAGGCGATCAGGCCCACCACCGCCAACGACACGAAACACATGATCGTGGTGATGGGCCGGCGGATGGAGAACTCGGCAATGCTCATGCCGGCTCCTGTGCAGTGCCATGGCCGGCGTCGGCCAGCGGCGTCTTGAGGTGGCGGCCGCGCTCGCGGTAGTAGGCATCGCCGCGACGGTCGAGCAGGTCGTACACCACCGGGATCACCACCAGGGTCAGCAGGGTGGAGACCAGCAGCCCGCCGATCACGGTGATCGCCATCGGCGCGCGCACTTCGGCGCCCTCGCCCATCGCCACCGCCAGCGGCAGGAAGCCGAACAGCGTGCACAGCGTGGTCATGATGATCGGCCGCAGGCGCGAACGCGCCCCTTCCACCAGTGCCTCACGCTTGGGCACGCCCGCCTCGCGCAGCTGGTTGACCTTGTCGATCAGGATGATCGCGTTCTTGGTCACCAGGCCCACCAGCAGGATCAAGCCGATGAACACCACCACCGAGATCGGCTTGCCGGTCAGCATCAGGGCCAGGATCGCGCCGACCAGCGCCAGCGGAATGGTGAACAGGATGACGAACGGATGCAGCAGCGATTCGAACTGCGAGGCCATCACCAGGTACACCAGGAAGATGGCCAGGCCGAAGGCGAAGATCAGCGAGCGCGCCGAATCGGCCAGCTCCTCACCCTGCCCGCCGATGTGCATGCCGACACCGGCCCCCAACGGCTGCTTGGCCACCATGTCCTGCACTTCGCGCACGGCGCCGCCCAGGTCGATGTCGCGCAGGTTGGCCGACACCACCGCCACGCGGGTCTGGTCGGCGCGATGGATCTCGCTCGGGCCGTTGGTGGCGACCACCTCGGCCACCGAATCCAGCGTCACCGGCCGGTTGCTGCCCGGATTGACGATCAGGCGGCGGATGCTGTCCACGCTGGCCCGGTCACCTTCCTGGGCCCGCACCAGGACGTCGATCTTGCGGTCCCGGAAGCTGTAGCGCGTAGCCACGTCACCGCGCACCTTCTTCACCACCACATCGGCGATCTGCCGCGTGGTCAGACCGAGCGCACCGGCGCGCTCCTGGTCGAAGCGTATCTGGATCTCCGGGAAGCCCTCTTCCACCGTGGATTTGACGTCGGCGTAGTGCGGGTTGTTACGCAGCATCGCGGCCAGTGCCTTGCCGGCCGTTTCCAGCGTGGCCATGTCCTGACCACGCAGTTCCACTTCCAGCGGTGTGGAGAAGCTGAACAGCGCCGGGCGGGCGAAATCGACCTGCACGCCAGGGTGCTGCTGCATCGATTCGCGCAGCCGCTCGGTGATCGCCGCTTCGGTGCGCGCGTTGCCGCCCCCGGCCATCACGACGGTCAACTTGCCGATGTTCTCGCCGCTTTCGGTCGGGCTGGCATCCAGACGGGTGCCGCTGCCACTGACGCCGTACAACGAGGCGATGCTGTCGTCCTTGGCGTGGGCCAGCTGCATCTCACGGACCAGCGCATCGGTCTGCTTCAGCGGCGTGCCCGCGGGGAGCTTGGCGGTCATTTCGAAACGGTCCTGCGCCAGCTGCGGGATCAGGTCGGCCCCGAGCATCGGCACCAGCGCCATCGTGCCGACGAAGGCCAGCGCGGCCAGGCCCAGCACCTTGCCCGGGTGATGCAGCGCGCCCGGCAGCAGCTTGAGGTAACCGCGCTCGGCACCGGCGTAGGGCTTCATCGCCACATCGCTGGCCTTGCGCATCACCGGCCCGACCACGGTCACCAGGCCGCGCCAGACGCGGATCACCGACCAGGCAATCCCGAAGCAGATCCAGCGCACCAGGGTGCCCACGCCGCGACGGCTGCCGGCGACCGGCTTCAGCCAGCGGCTGTCCGGCTGCCAGGGCTGGTGCGCCGGTTCTTCGGGGAAGGCCAGCGGCGGGCGGCCCTTGAGCGAGCTCAGCATCGGGATCAGGGTCATCGACACCAGCAGCGAGATCGCAATCGCGATCGCCACGGTCAGCGCCTGGTCGCGGAACAGCTGGCCGGCGATGCCATCGACGAACACCAGCGGCAGGAACACCGCGATGGTGGTCAGGGTCGAGGCGACCACGGCCATGCTCACTTCACGGGTGCCGGCGATGGCCGCCTGCAGGATGCTCAGGCCACGTTCGCGCGCCTTGGCGATGCTCTCCAGCACCACGATGGAGTCATCCACCACCAGGCCGGTGGCCAGGGCCAGACCGCCCAGCGACATCACGTTCAAGCTCAGGCCGAGCTGGCCCATGAAGAAGAACGTGGTGATGATCGAGACCGGCAGCGACAGGCTGATCACGAACGTGCTCCAGCCGTCGCGCAGGAACAGGAAGATGATCAGGATGGCGAGGATGCCGCCGATCACCGCGTCCTTCTTGACGTCGCTGATGGCGTGTTCGATGAAGCGTGACTGGTCTTCAATCGTGGTCAGTTCGGCATCGCCGGGCACCTGGCCCTTGATCTGCTCCAGGCGCGCGCGCAGCGCTTCGGCGGTCGAGACCGTGTTGGCATCGCCCTCTTTGTAGATCGCCAGCTCGACCGCTTCCTTGCCGCCCAGGCGGATGATCGCTTCGCGTTCCTTGTAGCCCTGGCGCACGGTGGCGACATCCTTCAGCCGCACCGGCACGCCGTTGGCGATGTTGGTGGAACTGCTGCTGGATGCGCTCTGCGCGGCAGAGGCAGCGGCCACGGCGGCATCCGAGCCGGTCGAGGCGGCGATCGCGAACATCTGCTGCATCGCTGCATCGGCAGCGCTGCCGTTGCTGCTCTGCGTGGTCACCAGCAGGTTGCGGATGTCCTCCAGATCGGCGAACTGGTTGACCGTGCGCACCAGGTAGCGCTGCGAGCCTTCCTCCAGGCGGCCACCGGAGATGTTGATGTTCTCTTCCTTGAGCCGCTTGATGACGTTGTCGATCGGCAGATTGAGCTGGGCCAGCTTCTGCTGGTCGATGTCGACCTGGATTTCATCCTCCAGACCGCCGCCCACCTTCACCGCGGCCACGCCGGTGACCGGCTCCAGCTTCTTCTTCAGGTCTTCATCGGCATAGCGGCGCAGCTCGGTGAGCTGGCGCACGGCCTCGGCATCGCTGGAAGGATCGGTTCTGGCCGAGATCACCAGGCGCATGATCGGCTCGGTGGACGGATTGAAGCGCAGCAGCACCGGAGATTTCGCCTCCAGCGGCAGGTTCAGCGCTTCCATCTTGTCGCGCACCTCCAGGCTGGCCTGGTCCATGTTGGTGCCCCAGGCGAACTCGAGCACGACATCGCTCTGCCCGGTACGCGAGATCGATTTGAGCTTGCGCAGGTTCTTGACCACGCCCACGGCCTCTTCGACCGGCTCGGTGATCAGCGTTTCGATTTCCGCCGGGGCCGCACCGGTGTACTCGGTGCGCACGGTCAGGGTCGGATAGCTCAGGTCGGGCAGCAAGTTGACCTTGAGATTTCCCAGCGCGATGAAGCCGAACAACATCAGGGTGACAGTGAACATCGCGATGGTGACGCGGCGGCGGGTGGCGAATTCCACCAGGCCGCCGCCGTGGGCACCGGGGCGATCGCCCTGGTGCGGATCATTGCCGTGGTCGTTGCCGGCCGCTGTCATTGACGGCTCTCCGCCTTGGCCGGTGCCGGCTTGGCAGCAGCGGTGGCGGCCGGCTTGGCGCCGATCACCTGCACCGCGGTGCCGTCGCGCAGGGCAACCTTGCCTGCAGTAACCACCTGATCGCCTGCGGCCAGCCCCTCGCGGATCTCCACCCACGGGCCTTCGGCATAGCCGAGCTTGACCGGCACGCGCGCGGCCTTGCCATCGCGAACGCGGAACACCGCCGGCTCACCATCGTCGAGCAGCGCCAGGCGCGGCACCACCAAGGCGTCGGCGCGCTGGTCATAGTCGATCCGGATGCGACCGAACATGCCCGGCTGCAGGCCTTCAGCATCTTCGCCAAAGCCGCTGACCACGCGGAACGTGCCGCTGCCGGCATCGACCACCGGCGAGATGCGGTCCACCGTGCCCGGGAAGGTCTTGCCCGGCAGCGCATCGGCGAGCAGCGTCACCGGCTGGCCCGGACGCAGCGTGGCCAGCTCGCGCTCGGGCACGTTGAGCGTGGCTTCCAGGCGCGAGTTGTCGACGATGCGGAAGATCGGCGTGTTGATCTGCACGAAGTTGCCGGTCTTGATCGAGCGCGAGGCGATCACGCCCGAGATCGGCGCGATCACCGTGGTGTAGGACAGTTCCAGCGTGGCCAGCCGGTACTGCGCGCGGACGTTCTCCAGGTCGTACTTGATCTGGTCGACATCGGCGGCGCTGACCATCTGCTGGCCCACCAGTTTCTGGGCGCGCTGGTAGTTGTTCTCCAGCTTGCGCATCTGCGCTTCGCTCTGCGCCACGGCCAGGCGCGCACGGTCCGGATCCAGCCGCACCAGCGGCTGCCCGGCACGCACCTGCTGCCCCTCTTCGACCAGCACCGCCAGCGCGACGCCGGAGGTCTTGGCGACCACCTGCGACTCACCACGCGGCTCCAGTGCGGCCGTACCGGTGTAGCTGGCAGCGACGGCGCGACGGCTGGCCGCGACGGCTTCGACGGGGACCGCATCGACCTTCTTCTCGGCCTTGCCGTCCTTCTCGGCCGCGTTGGCTTCGGCCGGGCCGGCGCCACCGCAGCCGCTCAGCAGCAGGGTGGAGGTGATCAGCAGTGCAGCGGCACAGCGTCCGGTGCGGCCGAGCAGGAATGATTGTCGCGACATCGTCGTGTCCCTAAGGATGCGTGGGCAGGTGTGGTAGCAAAGTAATGCACCACGTCACGACCACACCATATCCCAAAGGTCATGGTGACCTGCGGCGATGGCCTCCCCCGGCCCGGTTTCAGCTAGATGAAATGGCAGGCTATACTCGGCCCAGTTCCGTACCCCACGCCGGAACGACCAGACCCGTTTATCGGAAAAGGACATCATGCGCCCGCAGCCGCTCGCCGCTTGTCTCGTTCTGGCCGTCCTCCTGCCCCTCGGGGCCGCCGCACAGGCCGCAACACCCGCTCCTGCAGTCCCTGCCACCCCCGCTCCGGCCGCCACCGCGCCGGCGCCTGCCGCCGTCACCGGCCGGTTCGACAATGGCCGGGTCCTGGCCTATACGTGCCAGGGGTGCCACGGCATCACCGGGTACAAGAACGCCTATCCCAGCTACAAAGTGCCCAAGATCGGCGGGCAGACCCGTGAGTACCTCAGCCAGGCGCTGACCGAGTACCGCCACGGCAAGCGCAAGCATCCGACGATGCAGGCGCAGTCGATGAGTTTCAGCGAACAGGAGATCGCCGATCTCGCTGTTTACCTGTCCACCGTCAAATAAGCGCGCTCATGTCGAAAGCCACGCCACTCCAGCGTTACGCCATCGCCCTGTCCGTTGCCCTGCTGATGACTGCGTGTTCGCAGTCTCAGGTGGAGAACAGCGCAGATTCCGCCGCCGATCCGGGCCACGCCAGTGGTGAACACGGGTCCGGCTCCTCCGCCGGCCTGCCGGCCGGCCGCATCGCCGCCGGTGAGGCGCGTGCCCAGGTCAAGGGCAAAGCCACCGGCCAGAGCTGCATCGATTGCCACGGCGCCGACGGCAACAAGCCGATCGACCCGACCTACCCGAAGCTGGGTGGGCAGTACGGGGATTACCTGGCGCACAGCCTGCAGGCCTACCGCGCGGGGGATCGCCAGCACGCGCTGATGACCCCGCAGGCGACCGACCTGAGCGACCAGGACATCGCCGACCTGGCCGCGTATTTCGGCTCACGTCCAACCCAGTTGCGGGATCTGCACGGCCTGAAATGACGACGGTAGCGCCGACCGTTGGTCGGCTGCCTTCCATCCGGCCCCACGAAGCCCTGACAGGTAGAGCCGACCGTTGGTCGGCTGCGCTTCGTTCGGGCGCCATGAACCTCTGACGCCAGCCGACCAACGGTCGGCTCTACAGGTGAGGCGACCAACGCTCGGCGTTACGCGTGCGGCGGACCAGCGGTCGGTGCCATACGTCCCGTACCGTCAAGCCGACCAACGGTCGGCTCTACATCGATCACCGGGTCAGGCGTCCAGTTCTTCCCAGCGCGCGTACGCGGCGTCCAGCTCAGCCTGGACCTTGGCAAGCTTCGCGCTGTGCGCGGCCATGTCGGCGGCGCTGCGCTGATAGAACGCCGGGTCGTTCATCGCGGCGGTGAGGCCTTCGACGTCCTTCTCCAGCGTTTCGATCTTCAGCGGCAGCTGTTCCAGCTCGCGCGCGTCCTTGTAGCTCAGCTTGCGCTTGGCCTCGGCCGGCGCGGCAGCGGCAGCCGCCGCAGCAACCGGCTTGGCCGCCACCACGGGCGCAGCGGCGGCCGCGGCGGCCACGCGTGCAGCGTGGCGCTGCCAATCGGTATAGCCGCCCACGTACTCGCCGACCACGCCGTCCCCTTCCATCACCATCGTGGAAGTGACCACGTTGTCCAGGAAGTCACGGTCATGGCTGACCAGCAGCAACGTGCCGGTGTAATCGCTCAGCAGCTCTTCCAGCAGCTCAAGCGTTTCCACGTCCAGATCGTTGGTCGGTTCATCCATCACCAGCAGGTTGGACGGCTGCGCGAACAGCTTGGCCAGCAGCAGGCGGTTGCGCTCGCCACCGGACAGGCGGGTGATCGGTGCGCGGGCGCGCTCGGGCGAGAACAGGAAGTCCTGCAGGTAGGCGTGCACATGCTTGCGCTTGCCGTTGAACTCGATGAAATCGCGGCCTTCGGCCACGTTCTCGATCGCGGTCCAGTCTTCGCGCAGCACGGCACGGTACTGGTCGAAATACGCGATCTGCAGGTTGGTGCCGGCACGCACTTCGCCGCTCTGCGCCTGCAGATCCCCCAGCAGCAGCTTGAGCAGCGTGGTCTTGCCGCTGCCGTTCGGCCCGATCAGGCCGATACGGTCGCCGCGCAGGATCACGGTGCTGAAGTCCTTGACCATCACACGCTCGCCGAAGGCGAACGAGATCTCCTTGACGTCGATGACCTTCTTGCCGGAGTTCTCCGCCTGCGCCGCTTCCATGCGCACGTTGCCGCCCAGTTCGCGGCGCTGCGAGCGATCGTTGCGCATCGCCTTGAGGCGGCGCACACGGCCTTCGTCGCGGGTGCGGCGGGCCTTGATGCCCTGGCGGATCCAGATTTCTTCCTGGGCCAGCAGTTTGTCGAAGCGCGCGTTTTCCTGCGCCTGCGCGTTCATGCGCTCTTCGCGGCGGCGCTCGTAGTTGGCCCAGTCGCCCGGCCAGCTGGTGACCTGGCCGCGGTCGATCTCGACGATGCGGGTGGCCAGTGCACGCAGGAAGCGACGATCATGGGTGACAAACACCACGCTGCCGTTCCAGTTCTTGAGGAACATTTCGAGCCAGTCGATGGCTTCGATGTCCAAGTGGTTGGTCGGTTCGTCGAGCAGCAGCAGGTCCGGCGAGGACACCAGCGCGCGGCCCAGCAGCACGCGGCGCTTCATGCCGCCGGACAGGCGCGCGAATTCGGCATCGCCGTCCAGGTCGAGCTTGGTCAGGGTTTCGCTGACGCGCTGGTCCAGGCCCCAGCCGTTGGCGGCATCGATCTTGGCCTGCACGGCCGAGAGCGCATCGCCGTCGAAATCCTCGGCCATGCTCAGGTGATGGAACTCGGCCAGCCACTGGCCCAGCTCGCCCAGGCCATCGGCAACCACATCGAACACGCTGCCGGCGGCACCGTGCGGGACCTCCTGTTCCAGGCGGGTGATGCGCACCCCCTGCTGCACGCGGACTTCGCCGTCATCGGGCTTGTGATCGCCGGACAGCAGTTTGAGCAGGGTCGATTTGCCGGCGCCGTTGCGGCCGATCAGGGCGATACGCTCGCCCGGCTCGATCGACAGTTCGGCTTTTTCCAGCAACAGGGGGCCGCCGACGCTGAAGTCGACGTTTTGCAGAGTAATCAGAGGCATCTGACTATTGTACGGGTTGCCGGGCCTGCCTGGCGGGGTGACGGCCCCCGTAGGGGCGAGCTTGCATGACGGGCCGCGTTGCGACAATGTTGCCGCGGATCAGGTTGCAGCCTTGATCCTTCTGACCTCAGGGGTCAATGCAAAGCAGTCCCCCAACGGCTCCCCCTCGATCGACCAGTACTCGATCAGATCGCGGTGCTCGTGACGGTCTTCGGAAAGCGCAGCCAGCACGGCGGCGATGCTGCGATCCGCCGGTCCAGCGCCAGAAGACAGCAGATCATTGCTCACATCAAGCGCGAGGGTCATCAACTCCTTCCTGGCATCCAGTGGATAGCCCCCTGCGTGATACGCCTGCAGGTATCTGTCCAGCCATGCCAGGGTTCGATACTCCTCCGGAAGCTCGTATGCCCAATCCTGGGTGTATGCGTTGCCAGGCGGCAAGCCAAGGTCGCTGCAGAGTCTGTCTATTGCATGCATGTTCCACTCCTGCGGGTCACTACGCGCGGCAAGGCAGAGGGCCACGACGCGCGAAGCGAAGCACGCAGCATCCCATCCCTGTTTGCTCGAAGACAATGCAGGAGACCGTGAGTCCTTCGGCAGTTCAAGGCAGTTCGTGAAGATCAGCCGACGACAGTCGGCCCTATCCCGATACTTCCCCCAACAACGCCTGCAACCCCGGCAACCATCGCTTGCCGGGGTGGCGTACCAGCCACAGTGTGCGGTGCAGGGCCGGCAAAGGCGTTTCAAGGATGCGCAGGCGGCCGAGGGCCAAGGCTTCTTCCAGGGCATGGCGCGAGAGGCAGGCCAGGCCGAGGCCGGCGATGGCGGCTTGCTTGATGGCTTCGGTATTGCCCAGCTGCAGGGTCTGGGCGAAGCCGCGCAGATGCGGCAGCAATGCCTGTTCGACAGCCTCGCGGGTGCCTGAGCCGGGTTCGCGCAGCAGCCAGCGCGCTGCGCGCAGTTCATCCAGCGACCAACGCGGGGGCGCATCCGCGGCGGCGACGATCACCAGCGGGTCCTGCTGCCAGGCGGTCACCTGCAGCCCGCGTTCGTGGCATGGGCCTTCGATCAGTCCTGCATCCACGTCCAGCCGTTGAACGGCCGCCACCACGCCTGCGCTGTTGTCGATGCGCAGATCGACCTCGGCCTGCGGTGCCTGCCGCAGCAGCTCGGCGATACGCGGCGGCAGCAGGTAGTTGCCGATGGTGGTGCTGGCCGCCAACACCAGCCGCAGCGGCGCGCCTTGGGACGGGTCACCGCCCGCCGCCAATTGCCGCTCCAGATCGGCGGCATTGACCAACAGCGCGCGCGCCGGCTCCAGCAAGGCCCGGCCGTGGCCGTTCAACGCCAGGCGACGGCCGATGCGGTCGAACAGCGGCGTGTCGAAGTGCGCTTCCAGCTCCTGCAGGGCGGCGCTGCTGGCGGACTGGGAAAGCGCAATGGCCTGGCCTGCGGCGGTGGTGCTGCCCTGGTCGGCGATGGCAACGAAGACCTGCAGCTGGCGGAGCGTCAGGCGCATGCCCATTACCTGTGTTATGGGTAGGTTTCACCGATATTATTCGTTTTACGGGTCAATCGCATGGATGCACGCTGTACGCCTCTCTCCCGCATCCCACCCGCCATGAACGCGCCTGCCCTGTCCCCCTGGTCCCTACCCGCCCTGCGCCAGCGCTGGCAACTGCGCCTGCCCGGCCTGCTGCTGGTCGGCCTGGTGGCGGCGGCGTCGCAGTACCTGGCCGAGCTGCCCTGGCTGCAGGCGCATGGCCTGAGTGCGCTGACCGTCGCCATCGTCGCCGGCATCGTGGTCGGCAACACCTTGTACCAGCGACTGGCCCCCGCCAGCGCGGCGGGCGTTGGCTTCTCCAAGCACTGGCTGCTGCGTGCGGGCATCGTGCTGTACGGCCTGCGCCTGACCTTCCAGGATATCGGCCAGGTCGGTGTCGGCGGGGTGCTGACCGATGCGCTGGTGCTGACCAGTACCTTCGCGCTGGCGTGGTGGGCCGGCACGCGCTGGTTCGGCCTCGACAGGGAGAGCGCCCTGCTGATCGGTGCCGGCAGCTCGATCTGCGGTGCGGCCGCGGTGATGGCGGCCGAGCCGGTGGTGCGCGGGCGCGCGGACCAGGTGACCGTGGCGGTCTCCACCGTGGTGGTGTTCGGCACGCTGGCGATGTTCCTGTACCCGGCGCTGTACCAGCTCAACCTTGCCCACGGGTGGATCCCGATGGACACCCAGGCCTACGGCGTGTTCACGGGCTCGACCGTGCACGAAGTCGCCCAGGTGGTCGCCGCCGGCCGCGCGGTCAGCGAGGGGGCTGCCGACACGGCCGTGATCGCCAAGATGGTGCGGGTGATGATGCTGGCCCCGTTCCTGATCGGGCTGTCGATGCTGCTCGCACGCGGTGGCGTGCCGGGTGCGTGCGGCCGGCGCGCGAAGATCGTGGTGCCGTGGTTCGCGTTCGGCTTCGTCGCGGTGGCCGGGCTCAACTCGCTGCAGATGCTGCCGGCCGCCATCGTCAGCGCGGCGATCGATCTGGACACCGTGCTGCTGGCCATGGCCATGGCCGCGCTTGGCCTGACCACGCATGTGTCGGCCCTGCGCAAGGCCGGTATGAAGCCGCTGCTGCTGGCGCTGCTGCTGTTTGGTTGGCTGCTGGCGGGCGGGCTGGGGATCAACCTGGGCATGCGCGCACTGCTGGGCTGAGGCACGCCGGGCGGACTTCTGCGACACTATCGCATGTCTGAATTCTCCTCCCTGCCGCTGAAACCAGCGCTGCTGCCCGGCATCGATGCCATGGGCTATACCTCGCTCACCCCCGTGCAGGCCCAGAGCCTGCCGGCCATCCTTGAGCGCCGCGATGTCATCGCACAGGCCCCGACCGGCAGCGGCAAGACCGCGGCCTTCGGGCTGGGCCTGCTGCAGGCGCTGGACCCGTCGGTGACCCGCGCCCAGGCGCTGGTGCTGTGCCCGACCCGCGAACTGGCCGACCAGGTCGGCAAGCAGATCCGCAAGCTGGCGACCGGCATTCCGAACCTCAAACTGCTGGTGCTGACCGGCGGCATGCCGCTGGGCCCGCAGCTGGCCTCGCTGGAAGCGCACGATCCGCAGGTCGTGGTCGGCACCCCCGGGCGCATCCAGGAACTGGGCCGCAAGCGCGTGCTGCACCTGGGCGGCGTCACCACCCTGGTGCTGGATGAAGCCGACCGCATGCTCGACATGGGCTTTGAGGAGCCGATCCGCGAGATCGCCGGGCGCACCAGCAAGGACCGCCAGACGCTGTTGTTCTCGGCGACGTTCCCGGATGAGATCCGCGAGATCGCCCGCGTGCTGCTGCGCGACCCGGTGGAAGTGACCGTGGAAGGCGCCGACCATGCGCCGGCCATCCGCCACCTGTTCTGCGAGACCGAGCTGGCACTGAAGCAGAAGGCGCTGGCCGGCCTGCTGCTCAAGTACACGCCCGAATCGGCCGTGGTGTTCTGCAACACCCGCCGCGATGTCGACGATGTCGCCATTTCGCTGCAGCAGTTCGGCTTCTCCGCGCTGCCGCTGCACGGCGAGATGGAACAGCGCGACCGCGACGAAGTGCTGGTGCGCTTCGCCAACCGCAGCTGCAACGTGCTGGTCGCCAGCGACGTGGCCGCGCGCGGGCTGGATGTGCAGGACTTGGCGGCGGTGATCAATTACGAGCTGCCGACCGACATCGAAACGTATGAGCATCGCGTGGGCCGTACCGGCCGCGCCGGTGCGACCGGCCTGGCGATCAGCCTGGTGACGCATCGCGAGCGCAACCGCGCCGATGCGCTCGAAGCCGCACAGGGCAAGCCGCTGGACTGGCAGAAGACGCCGCTGGCCACCGCACGCCCGCCGGTGCTGCCGCAGGCGGCAATGACCACGCTGCGCATCGATGGTGGCAAGACCGACAAGCTGCGCCCGGGCGACATCCTGGGTGCGCTGACCGGCGATGCCGGGCTGGCCGCCAAGTACATCGGCAAGATCGATATCTACGCCACGCGCTCGTATGTCGCCATTGCGCGCGAGCAGGCCGGCCGGGCGATCGCCCAGCTGGAGGCCGGCAAGATCAAGGGCCGCCGGTTCCGCGTACGCAAGATGGATGTCTGAGCGCTGCGGCCGATCGCAGGTCGGCTGACCGCGTTACGGTAGAGCCGACCGTTGGTCGGCTGCACTTGCGTTGGGGCGTTTGAGGTGCCGGCCAGCGGCCGGCACTACCAGTGCCGGCGCGCCCGCGCGGATTTCCGGCTCAATAGACCAGGTTCGCCAGCAGCGGGACGTCAGTCGTCCAGCGCTCGCGGCCGCCAAGCCCGGCCAGTTCCACCAGCACAGCCGCACCGACCACCTCGACCTGCAGCTGGCGGGCCAGCGACAACGCCGCCAGCAGCGTGCCGCCCGTGGCCAGCACATCATCGACCACCAGCACGCGGGCGCCGGCCGGCAAGGCATCGGCGTGTACTTCAATGCTGTCGGTGCGGTATTCCAGGGTGTAATCCTGGCGCAGCACCTTGCCCGGCAGCTTGCCCGGCTTGCGCACTGGCACGAAGCCCACGCCCAGCACCCGCGCCATGGCCGCGCCTAGGATGAAGCCGCGCGACTCGATCCCCATCACCGCCTGCAGGTTGGCATCGCGCCAGGGCGCGACCATCGCATCGATGGCGGCCGCGAAATCCGGGCCGTCGGCGAGCAGCGGCATGATGTCCTTGAACAGGATGCCCGGCTTGGGGAAATCGGCGATGTCGCGCAGGCGGCCGGCCCAGGCGGGCGTGGCGGAAGACTCGGTCATGGGGTTGGAAACGAACAGGGTGGCATAGGGTAAACGCTTCGGCGCGGGGCTGCCGGTCGCCGGCGCCTGGGCATTGCTGCGTTCCAGCAATGACATCGTCCGCTCACCTCGAATTCGCACACACGTGCGATAATCGCCCTAACTGGTTGTTCACCTCGCTTCCGCGATAAGCAGCGAAGCGACCCATGGTCCCCGCCACGCACGGCGCGCGCGGGCCTGACCGGTGCCGGTCGGCACCGGATTTCCTGTAGAGGTTCATGCAACGTGGACGAGAACACGAAACCGTCGGCCCTGGGCCGCACTCTGGTGGTCATTCTTGGCATCGTGGTGATGCTGTTCGGGCTCGCCCTGCTGGTGGGCGGCATCCGCCTGGTCCAGCTCGGCGGCAGCTGGTACTTCCTGCTGATGGGCGGCGGTTCGCTGCTGGCCGGTCTGCTGCTGGTCCTGCGGCGTCCGCTCGGCGCGGCACTGTATGCGGTGGCCTTCATCGCCACCGTGGTGTGGGCCCTGGCCGATGCCGGGCTGGCGTTCTGGCCGCTGGTCTCGCGGCTGGTGATGCCTGCCGTACTGGCGATGCTGATCGCGCTGGCCTGGCCGACGCTCAAGCGCAGCCGCGGGCAGCCCGCCGGGCGCGGGGCCTATGCTGTCGCTGCCCTGCTGCTGGTCGGCCTGATGGGCACAGCGGTCTCCGCCTTCCAGCCGCGTCCGGTCGTTACCGCGCAGGGCGCGCGCCCGGCCGTGGTGCCGGTCGCCAAGGGCAGCGAACAGCGCGACTGGATGCACTGGGGCAACACCACGGCCGGCACCCGCTTCGCCGCGCTGGACCAGATCACACCGGCCAACGTGGCCCAGCTGCAGGTCGCCTGGACCGCACACACCGGCGATGTGCCGCAGAGCGATGGCTTCGGCGCCGAAGACCAGCTCACGCCGCTGCAGATCGGGCAGACCCTGTACCTGTGCACGCCGCACAACCGGGTGATCGCGATGGATGTGGACAGCGGCCAGCAACGCTGGGCGTTCGATCCCAAGGCCACCGCACCGAACTGGCAGCGCTGCCGCGGACTGGGCTACTTCGATGCCAGCCTGCCCTTGAGTGGCGTACCTACCGTGGCGACGGCTGCCCCGGCGACGCCTGCGCCCCAAGCCCCGCAATCACCGGCGGCCGCCGTCGCCGGCAGCGCGCCGGCGATCTGCGAAAAGCGGATCCTGATGACCTCCATCGATGCGCGCCTGTTCGCGCTGGATGCGGCCACCGGCGCGCCGTGCACCGATTTCGGCGACAACGGCGTGGTCGACCTCAAGCAGGGCATGGGCGAGATCAAGCCCGGCTTCTACACCCTCACCGCCGCACCGCTGGTGGCCGGTGAGCTGGTGATCGTGGGCGGCCGCGTGGCCGACAACATCGAGGTCGGCGAGCCGTCCGGCGTGGTGCGCGCCTACAACGTGCGTACCGGTGCGCTGGCATGGGTCTGGGACCTTTCCAGGGAAACCCCGGAAGTGCCGCTGGATCCCTCGATCCATTACACCCGCGCTACTCCGAACGTGTGGACCTCGATGGCCTATGACCCGCAGCTGGGCCTGGTCTATCTGCCCACCGGCAACACCACGCCGGACCAGTGGGCCGGCGAGCGCACCCCGCAGGATGACAAGTACAGCTCGGCGGTGGTGGCGCTGGAAGTAGCCACCGGTAAAGAGCGCTGGGTGTACCAGACCGTGCATCACGATCTGTGGGATTACGATCTGCCCGCACAGCCGACCCTGACCGACGTGCCCGATGGCAAGGGCGGCACCCTGCCCGCCCTGCTGCAGGTCACCAAGGCCGGGCAGGTGTTCATGCTCAACCGCGCCACCGGCCAGCCGATCACCGAGGTGCGCGACATCAAGGCGCCGCAGGGCAAGGCCGATGGTGAGCGTTATTCCCCGACCCAGCGGCTGTCGGTCGGCCTGCCGCAGATCGGTGCGCAGACCCTGACCGAATCAGACATGTGGGGCGCCACGCCGATCGATCAGATGCTGTGCCGCATCCAGTTCAAGGGCTTCCGTTACGAGGGTATGTTCACCCCGCCGGGCGAAGACCTCGCGCTGCAGTGGCCCGGTTCGCTGGGCGGCATGAACTGGGGCAGCGCATCGGTGGATCCGACCACCGGCTACCTGTTCGTCAACGACATGCGCCTGGGCCTGTGGACCAAGCTCATTCCGCGCGCGCAGATGACCGAAGGCGCCGGCGGCGTGGAAATGGGCGCGGCCTCGCAGACCGGCACGCCGTATGGCTCGCTGCGTGATCGCTTCCTGTCCAAGCTGGGCATCCCGTGCCAGCAACCGCCGTTCGGCACGATGTCGGCGATCAACCTGGCCACCCACGAGCTGGTCTGGCAGGTGCCGGTCGGCACGGTGAAGGACACCGGGCCGATGGGCATCAAGATGCGCCTGCCGATTCCGATCGGCATGCCGACCCTGGGCGGCTCGCTGGCCACGCAATCGGGTCTGCTGTTCTTCGCGGGCACCCAGGATTACTACCTTCGCGCCTACGACAGCCGCACCGGCGAAGAAGTGTGGAAAGCCCGCATGCCGGTAGGCAGCCAAGGCACGCCGATCACGTATGTGTCGCCGAAAACCGGCCGCCAGTACGTGGTGATTTCGGCCGGTGGCGCACGCCAGTCGCCGGATCGTGGTGACTACGTGATCGCCTACGCGTTGCCGGCCACGCGCTGATTCGCGCGCGCCACGGTCCACCGACCGTGGCGCGGCGGCTTCGCTTCGCCGCGTGCAGCCCTTACCATGCACGATCACCGAGCACGAACCACCGCCATGTCTGCCGCACCTCCCAGCCGTCGTCCCAAGCGCGCCCCTGCCCCACCGCAGGATCGCGGGCTCAGCCACGAGCTGATGCAGCAGATCCAGGACAACCAGGGCGATCCGGATTTCATGACGTCCCTTGGCCGTGGCCTGGTCGTGCTGAGTGTGTTTTCGCAGCACCCGCGCGAAGTGACGATGTCGCAGATCAGCACCGAGACCGGTATATCGCGCGCGGCCGTGCGGCGCGTGCTCTACACGCTGGAGAAGCTGGGCTACGTGGGTGAGCAGGGCCGTGGCTTCGTACTGCTGCCGCGCGTGCTCGGCATTGGCGGCGCCTACGTGGCCTCTTCGTCGATGACCGCCGCTGCCCAGCCCGTGCTGGATGCGCTTCGCGACGACCTGCATGAGTCGTGCTCGCTGGGCGTGCTCGACGGTGATGATGTGCTTTACGTGGCCCGCGCTGAAACAGTGCGGATCATGTCGATCGGCCTGCGCGCCGGCAGCCGCCTGCCGGCCTACTGCACCTCGATGGGCCGCGTGCTGCTCGCGGCATTGCCGCGCGACACGCTGGAAAGCTACCTGGAGCGCAATCCGTTGCGGCCCCGCACCGAGCGCACCGTCACGCGCATGGAGGACTTCCTGGAGATGCTCGATCGCGTGCGCCGCGATGGCGTTTCCCTGGTGGACCAGGAACTGGAGATCGGCCTGCGCTCGATCGCCGTACC
This sequence comes from Stenotrophomonas sp. BIO128-Bstrain, assembly GCF_030128875.1. Classification (NCBI taxonomy): domain Bacteria; kingdom Pseudomonadati; phylum Pseudomonadota; class Gammaproteobacteria; order Lysobacterales; family Lysobacteraceae; genus Stenotrophomonas; species Stenotrophomonas sp. BIO128-Bstrain. The sequence continues at coordinate 2,045,227 of NZ_CP124620.1, forward strand.
GGTGCATGCGCGCAATGGCACCGTGGTGGGCGCCCTCAACATCGGCACCCAGGCCGGGCGCATCAGCCTGGGCGTCATGCAATCGCAGCTGCTGCCGCGGCTGCGCGAAGCGGCCCAGCGGCTGGGCAACCTGCTGCACTGATGTGAGGTTGTCTGGCGTTGTGGGGTTGCCGGCCAGCGGCCGGCACTACCCGCGTTGGTGGGCGGCGATGGCGATGGTGGGCCGCGATGGCGTCGGTGGCCAGCGATGGCGGCCGTGGGCAGCCATGGCGTTGTTGGGCAGCGATGGCGGCCGTGGCCGGAGATGGCGTCCGTGGGCGGCGATGGCGTTGGTCGCCGGAGATGGCGGCCGTGGCCGGCGATGCCGTCACCCGGTCTGTTCGCCCGCCTGCTCTTCGAGAATCGGCCTGGCCAGCGCGAAGGCGTGATTGGCGGCAGGTACGCCACAGTAGATCGCAGCCTGCAGCAAGGCTTCCTTGATCTCGTCAGGGGTGACGCCGTTGTTGCGGGCGGCGCGGATGTGCAGCTTGAACTCTTCGTCGTGGCCCAGCGCCACCATCATCACGATGGTCAACAGCGAGCGCGTATGCCGCGGCAGGCCCTCGCGCGTCCAGACCGTGCCCCACGCCGTGCGCGTGATGAAGGCCTGGAACTCCTCGGTGAAATCGGTGCGTGCCTGCAGCGAGCGCTCTACGTGCGCGTCACCGAGCACGGCGCGGCGTACGGCGAGGCCGGCTTCGTATCGTTCCTGTTCGTCCATTGTGGGCTGCTCGTTGTGAGGTGGGGGCGTGCCGACCATCGGTGGCCGGTCAACGAAGATGGGCGGCGAGCGCTGCGGTGAACGCCTCGGCGGATTCGATGTTGCAGATGTGGCGCCCGGGCACAGTGATGGCGTGACCATCGGCCACACCCTGCGCGATGGCGTCCAGATCCGCCGGCGGGCACACCGGATCATCGTCGCCGGCGATCGCCAGTGTCGGCACCCGGATGCGCCCCAGCTGATCGCGGAAGTCGGCCGTGGCCACGGCATGGCAGCAGCCGATGTAACCGCCCACGTCCGTGGCAACGAAGCGCTGCAGGATGTCCTCCACCACGGCCGGCTCCGCCTGCGCGAAGGCCGGGGTGAACCAGCGCTTGGCCGTTCCCTCGCGCAGCGGCAGCAGGCCGTCGCGTCGTACCTGCTCAATGCGTGTGTTCCAGCTTTCCAGCGTGCCAATCTTCGCGGCCGTGGCGGCCACGGTCAGCGTGTGCAGGCGCTCACCGGCATGCACACCCAGCCATTGCCCGGTCAGCCCGCCGATGGAAAGCCCGCAGAAATGGCTGCGCTCGACACCCAGGTGGTCCCACAGCGCCACCACGTCCGCGCCCAGCCCGGCGACGCTGTACAGGCCCGGGGCGGCGCTGGACTGGCCATGCCCGCGGCGGTCATAGCGCAGGATACGGAACCGTGCCGACAGCGCATCGACTTGCCGGTCCCACATGTGCAGGTCGGTGCCCAGCGAGTTGCAGAACGTCAGCCACGGCGCATCGACCGCTCCATCGATGCGGTAATGCAGGCGGTGCGATTCCAGCTCAAGAAACGGCATGCAACACTCCAGAAAATGATTGGATCAACGCTGCGCCAGTACGCGGTCGATCCAGGTATCGGCCATCCCGCGCCAGCTGTCGGGTGTGAACAAAGCGTCCAGTTGCGTGGGCGACAACTGCGCGGTGACCTCGGGGATCTGCGCGAGCACGTCACGCAGGTGCTGGTGCTGCGCAAGCGCCTGGCGCGCGGCGTGTTCCACCAGCGCGTGTGCGGCGGACTTTCCCATTCCTTCGGCCAGCGTCACCGCCACCGCCTCGGCATAGAGCAGGCCGCCGTGGCTGTCCAGGTGCTGCTGCATGCGCGCGCGGTCAAGCTGCAGGCCCTGCACCACTCCCGTTACCTGGGCCAGGCTGCCAGCGCACAGGCGCACGATCTCGGGCACGGTTTCCCACTCGGCATGCCACTGCCCAGCGGCGCGCTCGTGCGGCTGCGGCATCGCCACGAACAGCGTGGACAGCAGACCCGGCACCCGGCTGGCCGCCGCGATCGCCGCCACGCAGCCGACCGGGTTGCGCTTGTGGGGCATCGCTGAGGAACCGCCCTTGCCCTCGCCGGCCGGCTCGAACGCCTCGGCCACTTCGGACTGCATCAGCAGCACGATATCGGTGGCGATCTTGCCCAGCGTGCCGGTCAACAAGGCGAACGCGCTGCCGAACTCGGCCACGCGATCGCGTGCGGTGTGCCAGGGCAAGGAAGGCACCGGCAACCCAAGCTCCTCGCCCAGCGCCTGGGCCACGTCCAGGCCGCGCGTCTGCAGCGATGCCAACGTGCCCGCGGCACCGCCGAACTGCAGCACCAGCGTATCGGCATGCAGGGCCTGCAGGCGACGCCGGCTGCGCTGCAGTGCATCGAGCCAGCCGGCGGCCTTCAAGCCGAAGGTCACCGGCACCGCCTGCTGCAGCAGCGTGCGGCCGGGCAAACCGGTACCGCGTTCGGCATCGGCCAATCCCGCCACGGCATCGCAGAGCAGCTGCAGGCGGTCCTGCACCCAGCCCAGTGCGGCGCGCAACTGCAGCACCGCGCCGGTGTCGATGATGTCCTGGCTGGTCGCGCCCCAATGCACCCACCGCGCTGCCTCGGCGCTGTCGCGTGCCACCTGCGCGGTCAACGCCTTGACCAGCGGAATGGCGGGATTGCCGGCCAGCGCCGTTGCATGGCCCAGCGCTGACACGTCATACAGCGCGGCCTGGCACGAAGCTTCGATCGGCCCCAACGCCCCGGCGGGGATCACCGCACAGCGCACCTGCGCCCGTGCGAGCGCGGCTTCAACATCGAGCATCGCCTGCAGCCGCGCAGTGTCGGTGAACACCGCATCGACCTCCGGCGCACTGAACAGGCCACCGAGCAGGGAGTAGGAATCGCTCATCACGCGCCATCCATTCACAGTAGGAACCAGCTTACCCGCGCGCGGTCGGCGCGACGTGCAGGGCGGGCTCAGTAATCAAAGAAGACCGTTTCCAGCTCACCCTGCATGCGCACGTCCCAGTGGTACAGGCCATTGCCCTGGGCCTGTGCGATGAGGGTGGCGCGGCGCTCGGCCGGCACCAGGGCCAGGATCGGATCCTCGGCATTGCCGGGGGCGTCGCTGAAATACAGGCGCGCACTGGCCGCCCGCAGCAGGCCGCGCATGAACACCAGCACCATCAGGTGCGGCGCCTGCGCCTGGCCGTTTGGCCCTGCGACGCTGCCCGGGCGCACCGTGGTGAAGGCAAAGCGCCCCTGCTCATCGGTCGGCACTCGGCCCCAGCCGTCGAACGCCGGATCGTGATCGGCATGCTGCGGGTCTTCCGGGTGCGCATAGATGCCCTGCGCATCGGCCTGCCAGATTTCCAGCACGGCATCGGACACGGGAACGCCCAAGCCATCGAACACCTGCCCCTGGACCTGCACGCGCTCACCCTGCGCCTGTGCCGGTGCGATATCGGTGCGGTACAGCGGTTCCAGGCCCAGGCGGTAGTACGGGCCCACTGTTTGCCACGGAGTGGATTGGAAACTCATCTGCTTACTCCCACACGGTCATTTTGCGGCCGCGCAGGACGATATCGAAACGATAGCCCAGCGCGAATTCGTTCTCGGTGTTTTCCCAATCGAACGAGGACACCATGCGCGCGCGGGCCTTGTCATCGTCCACGCAGTTGTAGATCGGATCGAACGCCAGCAGCGGATCGCCGGGGAAGTACATCTGGGTGACCAGACGCTGCCCGATGCCCTCGCCATGCAGCGAGAAATGGATGTGCGCCGGCCGCCACGCGTTGAAGTGGTTGCGCCACGGGTACGCCCCCGGCTTGATGGTGGTGAAGCGGTAGCGGCCGTGATCATCGGTGAGCACCTGGCCGGTACCGGTGAAGTTGGGGTCCAGCGGTGCGTCGTGCTGGTCGCCCTTGTGCAGGTAGCGGCCGGCGGCGTTGCACTGCCACACCTCGACCACGCGGTTGCGGACCGGGCGCCCGTTCTCATCCAGCACCCGGCCACTGACCACGATGCGCTCGCCCAGCGGCTGGCCCTTGAAGCCGGCGGTCAGGTCGGCCGCGTGCTTGCCCAGGGTGATGCGGTCCAGGGCGGGCCCGGTCACTTCGGACAACGTGGCCGGAATCCGGATCGGATCGCGGCCCGGGCCGCGCAGGCGCGTGGAGGCATACGGCAGATGGATGCGGTCCGGCTGGGTGCCGGGATACGGCCTGCGGTAACCGCGCAGGTCAGTGGGATCGCTCATGGCGTACTCCAGTTGGCGGGCGGCCGGAAGACCGCGGCTGTGGTGCTACGGCACGCTGCCACGCCGAGGCGACAGCGGCCGTGAAGCGGAAAAGTGGAAAAGGGATTCAGACGCGCTCGATCGCCAGCGCCACGCCCTGGCCGACACCGATGCACATGGTGGCCAGGCCGCGTCGGCCACCGCTGGCCTCCAGCTGGCGCAGCAGTGTGAGTGCCAGCCGCGCGCCGCTCATGCCCAGCGGATGACCGAGCGCGATGGCGCCGCCGTTGGCATTGACGTGCGCGGCATCGTCGGCGAGCCCAAGCTCGCGCAGGCAGGCCAGCCCCTGCGAGGCGAAGGCCTCATTGAGCTCGATCGCGTCGAAATCGCCGATGCCCAGGCCCAACCGGGCCAGCAGGCGCCGCGTGGCCGGCACCGGACCCATGCCCATGATCGCCGGCTCCACGCCGGCGCTGGCAAACCCGAGGATGCGCGCGCGCGGCGTCAGCCCCAGCGCCTGTACCTGCGCACCGGAGGCCAGCAGCAGCGCGGCCGCACCATCGTTGATGCCCGAGGCATTGCCGGCCGTGACGGTGCCCGGCTGGCGGAACAGCGGCTTGAGCCTGGCCAGCGCCTCGATCGTGGTATCGGCACGCGGGTGTTCGTCGTGCGCGACGCGCACGCTTTCGCCGCGCTTGCGGCCCGGCGCATCAACCGCGACGATCTCGCCCTCGAAGAATCCGCGCTGCTGGGCCGCAGCGGTGCGCTGCTGGCTGCGCAGCGCAAAGGCATCCTGGTCCTCGCGCGAGATCGCGTAGCGCTCGGCGACATTTTCCGCGGTCTGGCCCATGGTTTCCACGCCGTGCAGCTCGCGCAGGCGCGGGTTGATGAAGCGCCAGCCCATGGTGGTGTCTTCCAGGGTCTGGTCACGCGCGAACGCGGCCCCCGGCTTGCCCATCACCAGCGGCGCACGCGACATCGATTCGACCCCGCCGGCGATGGCCAACCCGAGTTCGCCAGCGGCGATGCCGCGGGCCACCGTGCCGATCGCATCCAGGCCCGAGCCGCACAACCGGTTGACGGTGCTGCCCGGCACGCTGACCGGCAGACCGGCCAACAGCAGGCTCATCCGTGCCACGTTGCGGTTGTCCTCGCCGGCCTGGTTGGCACAGCCCAGGTACACCTCGTCGATCAGCGCCGGATCCAGCTGCGGGTGACGTGCCAGCAGCGCCTTGATCGGAAGCGCGCCCAGGTCGTCGGCACGGATGCCGGACAGCGCACCGGCATAACGGCCGATCGGGGTGCGGATACCATCGACGATATAGGTTTCGTGCAGGCTCATGTCAGGCTCCTTCACGCATCTGTAGTGGCAGGCCGGTCAGCTCGCACAGCTGCGCCAGCGTCACCCCGTCGACCATCTCCAGCACGGTCGCGCCGTCCTTGCCCAGGTCGAACACGGCGACATCGGTATAGACCCGCGAGACGCAGCGCAGCCCGGTCAGCGGGTAACTGCATTCGGCCACCAGCTTGCTCTGCCCCTGCTTGGTGAGCAGGTCCATCATCACGAAGACCTGCTTGGCGCCAATCGCCAGATCCATCGCACCACCTACTGCCGGAATCGCATCGGCCGCACCGGTGCTCCAGTTGGCCAGGTCGCCCTGCGCCGAGACCTGGAACGCGCCGAGCACGCAGATATCCAGGTGGCCGCCGCGCATCATCGCGAACGAATCGGCATGGTGGAAATAGCAACCACCGGTGAGCAGGGTGACCGGCTGCTTGCCGGCGTTGATCAGGTCCGGGTCCTCATCACCGGTGGCCGGTGCCGGGCCCATGCCCAGCAGCCCGTTCTCCGACTGCAGGAAGATCTCCTTGTCGGCCGGCAGGAAGTTGGCCACCGTGGTCGGCAGCCCGATGCCCAGATTCACGTAGGCACCTTCGGGGATGTCCCGCGCGACGCGGGCGGCCATCTGTTCGCGGCTGAGGCGGTTCATGCGCGCGCTCCTGCACCGGTGGACGCGGGAAGTTCGACCACCCGCTGCACGAAGATCCCCGGGGTCACCACCGCCTCGGGATCGAGTTCACCCAGCGGCACCACCGATTCCACCTGGACGATCGCACAGCGCGCGGCCATCGCCATCAGCGGGCCGAAATTGCGCGCGGTCTTGCGGTAGACCAGGTTGCCCCAGCGGTCGCCATGGTGCGCTTTGATCAACGCGAAGTCGGCATGCAGCGGATACTCGAGCACGTAATGGCGGCCGTCGATTTCGCGGGTTTCCTTGCCTTGTGCAAGCTCGGTGCCGTAACCGGTGGGAGTGAAGATCGCGCCCAGCCCCGAGCCGGCCGCATGGATGCGCGCGGCCAGGTTGCCCTGCGGCACCAGCTCCAGCTCGATCTCGCCGGCGCGGTAGGCCGCATCGAAATGCTGCGAATCGGACTGGCGTGGGAACGAACAGATGATGCGACGCACGCGCTTGTGCTGGATCAGTGCGGCCAGCCCGGTGTCGCCGTTGCCGGCGTTGTTGTTGATGATGGTCAGCCCGCGCGCGCCCTGCGCGATCAGGGCATCGATCAGCGCGTCGGGCATGCCGGCGGTACCGAAGCCGCCGATCATCACCGTTGCGCCGTCGTGGATATCGGCCACCGCTGCGTCAGCGCTGGCCACGGTCTTGTCGATCACTGCATTGCTCCTTGCCACGCGCTGCGCTGCGCGGCCACCTGCGGGAAAACTCTGGAGGTGACCATGGTGCGCAGCGCACTGCGCACGGTCAATCCGATATTCGGCCACCTGATTCGATAATCGCACAACATCGTCATGCGCCGCGGCGCTCAGGTACGCGTCTGGCCAACGCCGACGCGCAGGCCCAGGCAGGCCCACGCAGCCAGTGCCAGCGGCAGCGCGCACAGCACGTACAGCGCCGCCGGCGACCACCCTGCATCGACGAGCAGGCCAACACTCAGCGGCGAGAGAATCGCGCCGACACGACCGATGCCGATCGCCCAGCCAAGGCCGGTGGTGCGCACGTCCGCCGCGAACACCACCGGCGCGGCCGCATACAGCCCGGCCATCGCACCGAACAGCGCTGCGCCGATGACGAACGCGATCGGGAAGGCGATCTCCAGGCGGGTGTTGAAGGCGGCGAACAGCAGCATCGCCAGCATGGCCAGCACCAGGCTGGCGGCGGTCAGCCGCGACAGTGCCCAGCGCGAGGCGAGCCAGCCGAACAGGCTGCCACCCACGATGCCCCCGAGATTGAGCAGCACGCCGCCGGTGATGCCCTGCTGCGCCGAGACGCCGGCCGAGACCAGCAGTTTCGGGGTCCAGCTCAGGACAAAGTAGAACGCGAACATGTGCAGGAAGAAGGCCAGCGCGATCAGTACCGCCGCCCGGCGCAGGTCGCCCACGAACAGTGCGGCATAGCCTTTGCGTCCATCGGCACGCACCGGTGCCGGCGGCAGTGCCTGCAGCGCCGGCATGCGCATGCGCACCAGCAACGCATTGAGTCGCGGCAAGGCATCTTTCGGCCGCCGCGCGACCAGGAAGTCCAGCGATTCGGGCAGGCAGGCCAGCACCAGCGGAATGCACAGCAGCGACGCACCGGCGCCGATCAGGAACACGCTGTGCCAGCTGAAATGCTCGAGCATCCACGCCGCCAGCAGGCCGCCGAGGGTGGCCCCGATGGGATACCCGGTCGCCTGCATCGCCACCGCCGTGCTGCGCCATTTGGCGTTGGCATACTCGGCGGTGATCACCCCTACCCCGGCCAGCATGCCGCCGATGCCGATGCCGGTGAACACACGCAGTGCCGCAAGCTGCCAGGCATTGGCGGCCAGCGCCGATGCGGCCATGCCCACGGTCAGGATGACCAGGCACAGCATGATCATCGGCCGGCGGCCCCAGCGGTCAGCCAGCGGCGCGAGCAGGAACGAGCCCAGTGCCATCCCGACCAGGCCCGCACTGAGCATGATGCCCAGCACCTTGCCCGACAGCCCCCAGTCGGCCGATACGTGCGGCGCGGTGAAGGCCATCACCATCACATCGAAGCCATCGAGCATGTTCAACAGCACGCAGATCGCGATGGCGGTCCACTGGAAGGGGCTCATCCGCTCGAGCACGAGCGGGGAAGCGGAGGCGGCGGCATGGCTCATACAAGGATCCTGCGACAACGTGATGCGGAGGGTGTCCGGCGGGGAGGTCTCAACGACCGGCCTGGCTGGAGGCATGGATGACCTGGAGCACCGACTGCAGCTGGTCGACCTCAACCTGGCCCGGGGCCGAAGGCGTGCCGATCATGCCGAAGGTCAGTGCCTGGCCGAAGGTCTCACCGGCCAGCCGCGAGACCACGCCGGTCCCGCCCATGGACATGGTCAGCAGCGGCTTGCTGCTGCGCTGGCGGACCTGCCAGGTAGCATCCAGCAGGGTCAGCACATCGCCCGCGTCGTGCGGCATCACCGCGATCTTGAGCACGTCCGCACCCATCGCATCCTGCCGCAGCAGCCGCGCGATGATTTCCTCGCGGGCAGGCGTGGCGTGGAAGTCGTGGCTGGACATCACCACCTTCACCCCGGCCTTGTGTGCCTGCTCGACCAGGGCCGCGACCCGGGCCGGCTCGCGGAACATCTCCACGTCGATCAACTGGGCGAACTGGCCACGCAGCAGCGTGGTGTACAGCGCGGCATAGTCTGCATCGCTGATCGGCTTGCCTCCGCCTTCGGCCTGGGTGCGGAAGGTGACGATCATCGGCTTGCCGTCCAGCGTGCGCGCGATGCGCTTGCCGAGCGCGACCAGCGCCTTGCCGTCGGTGGCGATGTCCAGGTAATCGATGCGCCATTCGGCCAGGTCGGTGGCCGGGCTGGCCGCGATCGCCGCCGCCTGCTGCAGCGCCAGTTCGGCGGTGGCGCCGGTGATCGGCACGATGGTGCGCGGCGCGCCTTCACCGATGCGCAGCGCACCGACCTGCAACGGCGTCACCGCCGGTGGGGCGGCCTGCGCAACGGTTGCCACGCCGCCCAGCACGGCGGCCAACAGATAGGGAGTGAGTACGCGCATCAGAAGGTGACCTTGGTCTGTACACCCAACGCCCAGGCGTTGTCGGTGCGGGTATAGGCGAACGTGCCGGGATTGACGATGTACTGCACGTCCGGGCGGATCATCAGCCAGGGCGTGACCTGGATGCTGTAGGACAGCTCGAACAGTTCTTCTGCCTGGCTGAGCTGGTAAAGCGGCGAATCGCCCGGCACGCCCATGCCGACGAGATCGGCGCGGCGCGCATCGACCAGGCGGCGGTTGATGTCCGCACCGACATAGCCCAGCGCGATGCTGTCCTGCGCACGCGAGCCGATGCCCTGGTACACACCGCCCAGCGCGTACCAGCGCCGGATCTGCGCGGTATCGGTGTCGGACACCATGTACTGCGCGAACGCGGTCAGCCCGCGCTGCGGATCCCCTGCTTCGCGGGTCAGGCGCTGCTCGGCCAGCATGTAGGCACCGTGGCGCCCCGTGGTCGGCGAGGTATCCAGGCCACGCTGGTTGACCCGTGAGGTGTCGTAGTAGCCCCCGAACTTGTACACGCCCGGATGGGCGCCGCCCTTGTCCGGCGTCCAGGTCACCTCCACCGGGAACAGCGAGCCGGTGGTACCCGAGACGAACGGACGGAAGGCATTGCGTTCGATGTTGCCGCCCAGATTGGGGTTGACCTGGAACCACCCGGTGCGCACGTTCAGCGCCGGGCTGACCTGCTGGGCCACTTCACCCCCCCAGCGCGCCGTGGGGTAGTTGTACCAGCCGCTGTTGCCGGACATCGCCAGCGGATGCGCACAGAACGCCGCATTGACGAAGTGGGTCAGCAGGCTGTGCAGGCCGAACTGGTTGCCCATCGCGTAGTAGCCCAGCTTGAAATACGACTGGCCGGCGTTGAAGGTCTGGTCGTAGCTGGCTTCGGTGAGGCGGGTGTACTGGCCACCGTAGGCCTCCTGGATCGGGAAGCGGTTGCCGACCAGATCGGCCGAGGTGCTGTTGCCGCGACGGTCGTTGAGGGTGACGTGGAACGCACCGCCGCTCCAGCCGGCCAGTGTGCCCATGTCCAGATCCACGCCCACGCGCACCTGCTGGGCATAGCGCGCGCCGGTTCGGCCATAACCGCCGTCGACCACGCCCATCGCCTCGCCGACATAGTCGCCGCGGAAGCGGATGCCACGTTCGTCCAGCGCGGTGCGGGTGCCACCCCAATCGCCGGTGAGGGTGGCGCCGTCGTAGCGGTTGACGGACTGTGCGGCGGCCAGCGCCGGGCACAGCAGCGCAGTGGCGACCAGCGTGGACAGAGAGGTTCGGATCAGAGCAGCCATGGGTGTGTCTCGAAGAGGGAGTCAGCGCAGCGACAGCGGCGCGCTGAGGGGCGAGGTCGCGCCCAGCGCGGAAGTCGCGGTGGCGGTCACGGTGGCGATGTCGGCCGTCTCGCCGGTGGTCGGCAGCGCCAGCGTGAAGCGGCCCTGCCCCTGCGCATCGGTGAGCGCCTCGACCGTGCCGAGCAGGCGTTCGGCTTCGCGACCGTCGGCGGCACGGTTGCCGAACACTTCCACCTGATAGCGCTGCCCGGCCACGCCGTGAAGCACACCTTGAACCGTGCGCGCGGCACCACTGCCCTGCACCGCCTGCAACGTCGGCGCGGCCTGGCCGAGATTGGGCGCCGGTTGGCACTCGGCCTGGCCCGGCGCGGTGCAGATGCGCGCGCGCTTGGCCGGATCATTCTCCACTCCCCGCCCGCGCGAACCGATGAAGCTGGCGTGCTCCAGCCCCGGCACACCGAACACGATCGCGCCACGCGGCTGGCCCGTGGCGCAGGCACCACCGGCTTCACAGCGCTCGATCTTCAGCCCGTTGCCGAATATCCGGTTGGCGCTGAACCGGTTCGGTGCGCTGACCGGCTGGGGTCGCACGGCAATGCCGATCCCGTTGCCGGTGATCGTGTTGCCGTCGACCACGTTTTCGCTGCCGGTGATGCTCAGCCCGATCGAGTTGCCGCTGAAGGTGTTGGCCGCGATGTAGTTGCGGTTGCCCCAGTTGATCTGCAGGCCATCGGAGTAATCGACGAAGCGGTTGCGTACCACTGTGTTGTCGTTGCCCCACAGGATCTCGATGCCCTGCGACGGTTCGGGATTGGCCGCCGTAGACTGGAACAGGTTGTCGGCCACCAGGTTCCAGGCGGCACCACGGGTCAGCTCCAGCCCATCGCCGTTGTCCACGAACTGATTGCGTACGATCCGGTTGTGCACCGTGGTGGTGGCCGTGGACTGCCCCTTGCCATCGTCGCCGGTGAGCATGATCCCGGCACCGCCCTTGTTGGCGACGATGCGGTTGTCATGGATCTCGTTGTGGCTGCTGCGGTTGATCAACACGCCGATGCAGAAGTTCCGGACTTCCAGCCCGGTCAGTTCCACGCCGCGGGTATCGCGCAGGACCAGCCCCGGCAACGTAGTGGTACGCACGTTGGTGCCGGACTGGCCAGGTTCGGCTCCCGTGCAGGCATCGGTGCCGGTACCGGTGACGTAGGCCGAGCCGTCGATGGCGACGTACTGGCCATCGCGTGCCCACGACGTACCGACGATCTGCACCGGCCCGACGATCTCCGGCAGCGGCGTGGCCGGACGGATCACGTAGGGGGCGTTGCCCACCGCGGCAATCTCGATCCGGTAGCGCCCCGGCGCCTGGTTGGCGGTACTGATCGCCCAGCGCAGCGAGCCCGGGTTGGCATCATCGGCATAGCGCTCCACCCGCAGCACCTCCAGTGACGTGCGCGCAGGCTCGGCCTGGAAGGCCTGCGCCAGCGATGGCAGCACGGCAAGCAGGGACAGGGAAACAGCAGACAGACGGCAACGCATGCGCATACTCCGCACAGGGAAAGGGACTCCGGCGGTCTTCCCCTGCACCTGGCTTCAGTACCGGTCCGGTACTGCCCTCGCCCGCCAGAGGTGGATCGCTTGGAACGGGATTGAAAGTAGGTTTATCGCACCGCACCATTCAAGTGCGTTTATCGACTATGCGTGCGATTATCGAACATCGCCCGTACGACCATTGTCGTAGACGCAGGCACGGCGACGCGCACGGCCCAGCATCAGCCAGGCGGCATCAAGGCAGAATTCACGGGTGGAAACGTCCGATGGCGGGCAGCAACCAGGGCAGCGCCCGTACTGCCCTATGAGCTGCAGGACAGCATCGAGCAGCCGGCCTTCTCACGGGCCCACTCGGGCCGCTTGCCCGCGAAGTGCTCCCGCCCGGGCTGTACCTCATACGGGCGTCGCAACACCTCCAGCAGCGTGTGCACACCGCTCGGATCGCCCTGCTCTGCCTGCTCGATCGCTTCCTGGGCCAGCCAGTTGCGCAGCACGTACACCGGGTTGGCGCGGCCCATCTGCTGCCGCCGCGCCTGCGCGCTCAGCCCATCGGCGCGCAGCCGCGCCGCGTACTGCTGCAGCCACGCCTGCAATGACGGCAGCACCGCTTCCCGGCGTGCCGGGCTGTAGAACGCGTCTTCCAGCACCGCCACCGACGGCGCGGCGGGATCGAGATCCATCAGGCCACGGAAGGCGATGGTCATGTCCATCTCCCCCTCGTGCAGGATCTCCAGCCACGCGGCCATCAGCGCCATATCGTCATCGCGGCAGGTGTCCAGGCCCAGCTTGGCGGCGATGTCGGCGCGCTCGCATTCGGCGTGCGCCTGCTGGAAACGCGCCAGCCCGTCATGCAGCGGGGTGACATCCTCGAACAGCGGTGCCAATGCCTGCGCGAGCCGGGTGAGATTCCAGTACGCCACCTGCGGCTGCGTGCCGAAGCGATACCGCCGGCCCTGCGCATCGGTGGTGTTGGGGGTCCACTCCGGATCGTAGTCCTCAACCCAGCCATACGGGCCGTAATCGATGGTGAGACCCAGAATCGACAGGTTGTCGGTGTTCATCACGCCGTGCACGAACCCCACGCGCATCCAGTGCGCGACCAGGACGGCGGTGCGTTCGCAGATCTCGGCGAACCAGCGTGCATGGCGCGCCTGGCCGGCGTCGGCCAGCGCAGGGAAATCACGCGCGATGCAGACATCGGCCAGTTGCCGCAACAACGGGGTGTCGCCGCGCGAGGCCGGCAGTTCGAACGTGCCGAAACGGATGAAGGACGGCGCGACGCGGCAGACGATCGCGCCGGGTTCGGCCTGCGGATGACCGTCATAGAACATGTCACGCACGACCGCATCGCCGGTGCCGACCAGGCTCAACGCGCGCGTGGTCGGCACGCCGAGGTGATGCATCGCCTCGCTGCACAGGAACTCGCGGATCGACGAGCGCAGCACCGCACGCCCATCGGCACCGCGCGAGTAAGGCGTGCGCCCGGCGCCCTTCAACTGCAGTTCCCAGTGCGCCCCTTCCGGGGTGAGCAGTTCGCCCAGCGAGATCGCACGGCCATCGCCGAGCTGCCCCGCCCAGTGGCCGAACTGATGCCCACCGTAGTTGGCCGCCCACGGTGCCATCCCGGCATACAGCGCATTGCCGCCGAACACCCGTGCGAAGTCCTCGCTCTGGATCAGGTCCTCGCCCATGCCCAGCAGCGCGGCCACGTCCGGCGAGTACGCCAGCAGCTGCGGGGCGGCGACCGGGGTCGGCATCACCGAGGACCACGCGGCCTGGCGCACCTCGCGCACGCGCGGGCCGGTTTCCGGATCGCCGGGCAGGTCACGGATGAAGCGGTTATCGAAACGCAGGGGCTGGGTGCTCATCCGCATGAAATGGGGGCAGCCGGGCTGCCCCGCAAGCTCAGCGTGAACCGCCGCCCAGGTTCAACGGACCGCCCCGCTCCACCGCACGCTGGTAGGCCGGGCGCTGTTCGATCCGGGTCAGGTAGGACTGCAGCCGCGGATAGGCGGCCATATCGCCCCCTCTCGCGGCGGCGGCCTGGATCGGGAAACTCATCTGGATGTCCGCTGCGGTGAAGCGCTCACCGGCAAACCACGGCGACTGGCCCAGCTCGCGCTCCATCCAGTCCATGTGCAGCTTCACCTGCGGCCCCACGAACCCCTTCAGCGCCTTGTCGGCGATGGAGCGTGCGATCGGCTTGGCGAAGAACGGCATCGGCGCATTGCGCAGCCGCGAAAACACCAGCGTCATCACCAGCGGCGGCATCGCCGAGCCTTCGGCGTAGTGCAGCCAGTAGCGATAACGCACGCGTTCGGGCGCCTGGGCCGGCATCGGCTCGGGCGAGAGCTGGCGGCCGCTGTCATAGCGGTCGGCCAGGTATTCCAGGATCGCGCCGGATTCAGCCAATACCAGTGCATCGTCCTGCAGCACCGGGGACTTGCCCAGCGGGTGCACGTCACGCAGCGCCTGCGGTGCCAGCCAGGTCTTGGGATCGCGCTGGTAGTTGACCACCTGATACGGCAGGCCCAGCTCTTCAAGCATCCACAGCACGCGCAGCGAGCGCGAGTGGTCCAGATGGTGCACCTTGATCATCGACGGTTCCGCAGGGGCAAAGCGGCATCCTAACCGGGTGGCTGACACGATGACGTCTTCAACATGCGCCGCGTCGACCATGGCCAGGCATCGCCCAATAAAAAACGCCGGAAGCTTTCGCTTCCGGCGTTCAAGGCGACCTTACGGTTGCGGGGGGTCGATTAGACCGCCTGCACCTGGTCAGCCTGCATACCCTTCTGGCCCTGCACGGCGACGAAGGTCACCTTCTGGCCTTCCTGCAGCGACTTGAAGCCGGTGCCCTGGATCGCGCGGAAATGCACGAAGAGGTCCGGGCCGCTTTCCGGGGTGATGAAGCCGAAGCCCTTGGCGTCGTTGAACCACTTCACGGTGCCCTGCTGACGATCAGACATGTACTAACTCCTGAAACAATAGTTGAAATAATCGCGGCCGCCGCGTATCGGAGCCGAGACTGAGTTGCAGGCGTTGGTAAAGCGGATCGATGAGCAGATCGTGAGATCAACTGCACCAGGCCACGATTCACGGTGACCCTAGCAAACACAGTGTGGGTGACGATACTCGTGTTTTACCGAAAAAGCGATAGCTGGTTTATTCAGCCATCCTCCCCTTCCCGCCTGACAGGACAAGGGGTCGGGCGATCCTACACGAAACCGGAGCGCCTATTCAGATTTTTCCTACCTTAAGATCAGCCAAATGACCGATGCCCCGACCCCTAAAGTTCATATCTGGGTGGACGCCGACGCCTGCCCGGCCGTCATCAAGGAGATCCTGTTCCGCGCCGCCGAGCGCGCCGGGATCGAGATGACCCTGGTCGCGAACCACTGGCTGCGCACTCCCCCGTCCCGTTTCATCCGATCGGTACAGGTGCCGCCAGGCCTGGATGTGGCTGACAGCGTGATCGTCGAGAGGGTCCGGCCGGGCGACCTGGTCGTCACGCAGGACATCCCCTTGGCCGCCCTCGTCCTGGATAAAAAGGCCGTCGCGCTCAACCCGCGTGGCGAGCTGTACACGCCCGACAACATGGCCGAGCGCCTGTCCATGCGCAATTTCATGGAGGAACTGCGCGGCTCGGGCATCCAGACCGGCGGGCCGGCGCCCCTGCACGCGCGCGACAAACAGGCCTTCGCCGCGCAGCTGGATCGTTGGCTGGCCAAGCGTTCAGTGTGATGAACCGCCAGCTGGATGAAGGTCCGGCGTGGCCCAGGACCGGTATCGGTAGTGCCGGCCGCTGGCCGGCTCTTCCTCAACACCTGCTGACGACAGGATCTACCCATGGACCCTGGCAGCCGGCCAGCGGCCGGCCCTACAGGTGGAGCGACAGCCCGCTGGAGAACGTGCGCCGCTCTCCGTTAAACGGGTCATCGAACGCCAATTCCTTCGCCAGCAGCTGCAGCGGCACCCCCGCCGGCGCATCCGCGCGCAGCTCCGGGTACAGATCGTCCCCCAGGATCGGCGCGCCCAGCCCCGCCATGTGCACGCGCAACTGGTGCTTGCGGCCACTCACCGGGTGCAGCCGGTAACGCCAGACCGGCCCGGTGCGCTCGATCACCTCGATGCGGGTCCGGGCATTGGGCTCGCCGGTCACCTCGGCCATGCGGAAAAACGGCTCGCCCGGGACCAGCCGGGTCTGGCGCTCAAGCGGGAACGCCACCTGCGGCAGGGCCGGCGCCAGGGCTTCGTAGACCTTCTCGATGCGCCGCTCGCGAAACAGGCGCTGGTAGGCATCGCGGCTCGCTGGCCGGGTCGAGAACAGCACCAGCCCGGCGGTCAAGCGGTCCAGGCGGTGCAGCGGCACCAGGTCGGGGTTGCCGGTGCGCGCCACCAGCCGCGCCAGCAGGGTCTCGCGCACGTAGCCACCCGCCGGGGTGACGGGCAGGAAGTGCGGCTTGTCGGCCACCAGCAGCTCCGCGCCCTGATGGACGATGGCCTCGGCGAAAGGAATCACCGGCTCATCGGCCACTTCACGGAAGTAGACGATCTCCAGCCCGACCTGCCAGGGATGATCCGGAGCGAGCGCCCTGCCCTGCGCATCCTGCACGCGCCCACGGGCGAAGCGGCCCACCCACTGCGCGCGGTCGATGCGCGGGAAGCGCGCACACAGCCCGTCCAGCAGGCTCGGCCAGTCGCCGGGCGGCAACTGCAGGCGACTGGGCGCGGGGGTGGCAAGGATCGGATCGGACGGACTCATGGCGAACCATTATCATGGCGCTCTTTGTTTCAGGTATCCCCATGGCCCTCACCGCCACCATCCGCAAGGCCGAACTGCAGATCAGCGACATGGACCGCGGCTACTACGCCAGCCATACGCTGACGCTGGCCCAGCATCCGTCCGAAACCGACGACCGCCTGATGGTGCGCCTGCTCACCTTCGCGCTGAACGCCGACGACCGGCTGGAGTTCGGCCGCGGCCTGAGCGTGGATGACGAACCGGACCTGTGGCGCCGCGATTACACCGGCGACATCGAACTGTGGATCGAGCTGGGCCAGCCGGACGAGTCGCGCCTGCGCAAGGCCGCCGGCCGCGCGCGCGCGGTGCAGCTGGTCACCTACGGCGGCCGCGCCGCCGACATCTGGTGGGACCGCAACGCCTCCGCGCTGAAGAAGCTCGCCACGCTGGAGGTGATGGACCTGCCGGGCGAGTTCGTCACCGAATGGGGCGCGCAGATCGAACGCACGATGCAGTGGGACGTGCAGATCCAGGACGGCGAAGTGCAGTTGACCTCCGACAAGGCCCAGCTCAGCGTCATCCCCACCTGGCGCAAGCAGAAGCCGCAGGCCTGAGCGCGCTGAGATGTCCGTGATCCGATGCGATGTACTGGTGATCGGCGCCGGCGCGGCCGGGCTGATGTGTGCGATGACCGCTGGCAGGCGCGGGCGCATGGTGCAGGTGATCGACCATGCCAACAAGGTCGGCAAGAAGATCCTGATGTCCGGCGGCGGGCGCTGCAACTTCACCAACACCGGCACCACGGCCGCCAACTTCCTGTCGGCCAACCCGCATTTCTGCAAATCCGCGCTGGCCCGTTACACCCCCTGGCACTTCATCGAGATGGTGGAGCGGCACGGCATCGCGTATCACGAAAAAGAACTGGGCCAGCTGTTCTGCGACATCTCCTCCAGGCAGATCGTGAAGATGCTGGTGGACGAATGCCAGGCCGCCGGGGTGCAGATCCGCACCGACTGCGGGGTGCAGAAGGTCGAGCGCGGCGCGGACGGTTTCCACGTGCACACCGCGCAGGGTCACTTCCACGCCGCCTCGCTGGTGGTCGCCACCGGTGGCTTGTCGATCCCGAGCATGGGCGCCACCGGCTTCGGCTATGAGCTGGCCCGCCAGTTCGGCCACGAGGTTCTGCCGACCCGGGCCGGGCTGGTGCCGCTGACCTTGAGCGGCAAGCACCAGGAGCGCTTCAACGAGCTCAGCGGCGTCGCCCTGCCGATCGAGGCACGCTGCAACGGGGTCGAGTTCCGCAATTCGATGCTGATCACCCACCGCGGCATCAGCGGCCCGGCGATCCTGCAGATCTCTTCGTACTGGCAGCCCGGCGATGAGCTGCGGCTGGACCTGCTGCCGGGCCAGGACGCGCTGGGCTGGCTGCGCCGGATGAAGGCCGAGCGCGGCGCCGCCGAGCTGCGCACGGTGCTGTCCGAGGTGCTGCCGCGGCGGCTCGCGCTGCGCCTGTGCGAGCACTGGCTGCCGGACCGGCTGGTGCGCCAGATCGATGAGCCGCAGCTGCGCGAGGCGGCCGATCTGCTGCAGAATTTCCCGCTGGTGGCCAGTGGCACCGAGGGCTACCGTACCGCCGAGGTGACGCTGGGCGGGGTCGACACCCGCAAGGTGTCCTCCAGTACCTTTGAATCGCAACTGGTTCCCGGCCTGCACTTCATCGGGGAGGTGCTGGACGTGACCGGCTGGCTGGGGGGCTACAACTTCCAGTGGGCCTGGGCCTGTGGCCATGCCGCGGGCAGCGTGGCCTGAGCCGGGACCCGCGTTCCGTGATCGGCTACGGTTTGCCGCATGGACGTAGTCACACGCATCGTGTATCAAGTTTGCAGTCCGGGGAGTACTGAATGCAGAACGCGAATGACATGACGGTCCGCCTGCTGATCGTGGACGACAGCGGCGAGAACGCCGAGACCATCGTCAGCACGCTGCGCAACAGCGGCATCGCGGTGCGCCCGACGCGCCCGCAGCACAGCGAGGAACTGGCCCACGTCCTGGGCACCCAGCCGATCGACCTGGTACTGGTCGCTGCCGCCCAGAGCATCCCGCTGCTGCAGGTCACCCAGCAGATCGCGGCCAGTGGCAAGGACATCCCCATGATCCTGCTGGCCGAGTCGATCAATGAGAACGAGTGGGTCGAGGCCGGTGCCAATGGCATCCGCGCCATCGCCCTGCGCCACCGCCCCGAGCACCTGCTGGCGGTGGTGCGCAATGAATGGACCGATCTGCACGCGCGCCGCGGGCTGCGCCGGATCGAGGCCCAGATGCGCGAGACCGAGCGCCGCTGCGACGCGCTGATCTCCTCCTCGCGCGACCCGATCGCCTATGTCCATGAAGGCATGCACATCCGCGCCAACGAGGCCTACCTGGAGATGTTCGGCTACGAGACCTTCGATGATGTGGAGGGCATCTCGCTGCTGGACATGGTCGCGCCGCAGCACGTGGACGGCTTCAAGCAGCTGCTCAAGTCGATGAGCAAGGGCGATGCACCGCCGCCGCAGTACCAGGTGGACGCACGCAACCAGGACGGGGCGGTGTTCCCGGCCACGATGGAGTTCACCCAGGCCAGCTACGAAGGCGAATCCTGCCTGCAGGTGGTGTTCCGCCGCCGCATGGAGTTCGACCCGGAGCTGGCGCGCGAGGTCGAGGACCTGCGCCAGCGCGACCAGGTCACTGGCCTGCTCAACCGACCGACCTTCATGCTGCATGTCGAAAATGCCGTGGCCCAGGCCGGCCGCAGCGAGGGCCGGTTCGGCCTGCTGCTGGTCGAGCCCGACCACTATGCGCGCCTGCTGCCCGAGATCGGGCTGGACTCGGCCGACGCGCTGATCGGTGCCCTTGCCCGCGTGCTGGCCCAATCCGTTGGCGACGCTGCCCAGGTGGCCCGCTTCGGTGAACACAGCTTCGCCGTGCTGACCGAAGCACCCTACGCGCAGACCGTCGCCTTGGCCGACCAGATCCGGGCCGCCTTCGCCGCGCAGGTGTTCAGCATCGGCGAGCGCTCGGCCACGGTCACCGTCAGCGTCGGCGGCGTGCAGGTCGGCGAAAAGATCGCCAGCATCGGCCAGGTGCTGGCCCGCGCCACCGAGTGCACGCAGGCAGCCCTGGAACTGGGCAACACCACCCGGGTGTTCGACCCGGCGGCAGTGGACCGCGTGGAAGAAGAGCGCATCCAGCACTGGGTCGCACGCATCCGCCAGGCGCTGGACGGCGATGGCTTCCAGCTGCATTACCAGCCGGTGCTCAACCTGCAGGGCGAAGCGCTGGAGTTGTACGAGGCCTACCTGCGCCTGGAGCACAACGGCGAGCTGCTCAGCCCGACCGCGTTCCTGGGCATCGCCGAGGAACACGGCCTGCTGGCCGACATCAACCGCTGGGTGGTCACCCACGCGATCGGCATGCTCGCCGCACGCAGGCGCGAGGGCCACGTCACCCACCTGATGGTCAAGATCACCCCGGAGTCGTTCAACGACCCGCAGATGATCGTCACCCTGCGCCGCGAGCTGCAGGCCCAGGGCGTGCCGGGCGAACAGCTGTGGCTGCATGCGCCGGAGGCAAAGGTGTTCACCCACCTGCGCAATGCGCAGCAGTTCCTGGCGGCGATCGCGCCGCTCGGCTGCCGGATCGGCCTGGAGCAGTTCGGCTCGGGGCTGGACTCGTTCCAGCTGCTGGCCCATTTCCAGCCGCAGTTCCTCAAGCTGGACCGCGACTTCACCTGCGACCTCGCCAGCACCCGCGAACACAGCGGGAAGATCAGCGAGATCACCGCGCGGGCGCAGGCCGCCAACATCCGCACCATCGCCGAGTTCGTCGCCGATGCCAACTCGATGAGCCTGCTTTTCAGTGCCGGGGTGGACTACGTGCAGGGCGACTTCGTCGGCCCGGCCGGCCCGGTGATGGATTTCGATTTCAGCTGATTGGGAGCGTCACGACCAACGGTCGTGACCTACCCTCTTCCGCGCATCAATGGGCGCAGCGCGCGTCCATCATTGGGCCCACCGCACGTGCATCGATGGGGTCACCGCGCGTGCATCGATGGCCGCGCGGGTAGATGCCGACCGTTGGTCGGCATCATTCCTTCCGGTCAGGCCATCTCGACCAGGTTCGGGATCTTCACATCGGTCGCGACATCGGCGTCGTAATCCACGCCTTCCACACCGAACCCGAACAGACGCAGGAAATCGGCCTTGTAGCCGGCCAGATCGCTGATCTCGTAGAGGTTCTCGTTGGTCACCTGCGGCCACAGCGCGACCACTTCGCCCTGCACCTCCGGCGCCATTTCCTTGTAGTCCGCGCGCAGGCGGCCGGCGTCATCGATCAACTCGACCTTGCGGCCGCCATCGGTGACCAGGTCGTGGCGCAGGCGCTCGGTCGCGGTGCCCGCCTCCTTGCCGCCGTAGAGGATGTCGTACAGGGTATCGAGCTGTTCGATGCAGCCCTCGTGGGTGCCCTTGGCCTTCATCACCTTGAACAGCAGCGACAGGTACAGCGGCATGGTCGGGATCGCCGAGCTGGCCTGGGTGACCACGGCCTTGAGCACCGATACGCGCGCATCGCCACCGATCGGCGCCAGCTTCTGACGCAGGCCGACGACCTTCTCGTCCAGATCCTTCTTGGCCGCGCCGATGGAGCCGTTCCAGTAGATCGCCTGGGTGATTTCCTCACCGACGTAGGTGAAGGCCGTGGTGGTCGCGCCTTCGGCCAGCACACCGGCCTCGAGCAGCGCATCGATCCACATCTGCCAGTCTTCGCCGCCCATGACGGCGACGGTACCGGCGATCTCTTCCGGCGTGGCCGGCTCGATCGTGGTTTCGGTGATCACTTCCTTGTCGGTATCCAGGCCGCGCAGCGTGATCGGTGCGCCGATCGGCTTGAGCGTGGAGCTGATCACTTCACCGGTCCTGGGATGCTTGCGGCGCGGCGCGGCCAGGCTGTACACCACCTGGTCGACCTGGCCGAGATCCTGCTTGATCAGCTCGATGACCTTGGCCTTGACCTCGTCGGAGAAGGCATCGCCGTTGACGCTCTTGGCGTACAGACCAGCCTGCTCGGCGTACTTGTGGAACGCGGCGGTGTTGTACCAGCCGGCAGTGCCGGGCTTGGTCTCGGTACCCGGACGCTCGAAGAACACGCCCAGCGTGGCGGCATCACTGCCGAACGCCGCCGTGATGCGCGCAGCCAGGCCGTAGCCGGTGGAGGCACCGAGCACCAGCACCTTCTTCGGGCCGTTGGTGATCTTCGGCTTGGACTGGATGTACTCGATCTGCTGCTTGACGGCCGCATCGCAGCCGACGGGATGGGTGGTGACGCAGATGAAGCCGCGCACACGCGGTTTGATGACCATGTAAACCTCGAGGGGGACTGGCGCAGGGCGGACCGGCGCGATGAAAAGGGAGGTCGCGCGCCACCTGGGCGGCTGCGCGGAACGCAAGGGATCGTAGTGCGCAGCGCCGCGGAGTACAACCGACGGGGGTGTATGTTCCTTGTGGCCTGGGACCGGTGAGGGCAGGTCGGGACGCGCCGTGAATCCGTCCTTGGAGGCTCGACACCCGCATCCATGCGGGTGACGGTCCCGCCCTGCCCTCACCGGCCCCTGCCCGACACAGGGCCGCTACGGATGGGAGAGCAGCCACGCATGCCGTGGCTCTACCCTTGATACCCCGCGTGATATGGCCTCTGACCGGGCCGCCGCCGTCGGATCGTTATCGCCCGCCTGGCAGCGCCGAAAATCTAACGCGCGGCGAACCACGCAGGATTCGACACCTAGCAGTCTTGAGAGTTTTGTCAGTTCCTGCGGAGCCGCCCACTGAAAAAGCTGATCCCGCCAGTTCTTGACGCATCTTGCACCCCTATTGAAAGTCCCCCGGACAGGGGCTAGTGCCTTGAGTTAGGTTTCGGACCTGCACCTTCCGACCGCAGTAAATTTGCGGAAGCGCGAGTGCCAGACCGGACAAACACCGACAGCACAAACTGGGCCTATGAGCGAATTCGCTGATTACTTCATCAAAAGATACGGGAGCCCGGAGCTCACCGTTGCGTTGAGACCCGACGAGCTGGATCAAGCAGAACGCGTGCTTCCCCAACAGTTGATTGAGCTCTATCGGCGCTTTGGCCGATGCGTCATGCGTGGCGGGCGCATCCAACTCTGTCTCCCTGATGATCTTGGCCCCGTCCTTGACCAGACGTTCGACGGAGATGAAACGTTCTCAAGCTCAAACACACACGCATTCGCTTATACCGCGTTCGGATGTATCTACTTCTTTCACGAATCACTAGGTCTGGGGTCGGTCGACCTACTAACCGGTCATGTCGAGGTAGAAGATCTGACATCCCCACCTCCACCAGGCACGCCGATTGACACGGCTGTTCACATTCCCCTGGTCCTGAGCGACGAATCTCTGGACTTTCTGGATCTGGACGGAAACCCGCTGTTTGAGAGAGCTACCAAGGCATTGGGGACGCTGCAGATCGGCGAATGTTATGGCTTCTTCCCAGCACTCGGCCTCTGTGGCATTGCACATATCGATTACGTTCGCAGAACACCCGCTAGAGCGCATATGTCATTGATCTGCCAAATGACGGAGTTTGCGATCTTCGGCACCACAGAGACGTACAGCCTGTTTTTGCACCGAAAAGTAGGGCCTCAATGAGACCCTGCTTCGCATAGCGGCAGCGTGCGCTCCGATCCGCTGCGAAGCAGCCACACATGTCCTGGAAAGATCCGCCCGATTGCTTCCTCGTACACAACAGTTGCTAGCGGCAATGGTTGTCTGCGCCAATTGGACCTGACGCTGGCATCATGCCGGACACCGCGCACGCTCTGCCCGATCCTGCCTTGGCTTCGCTCCACCAACCGCCCTCCCGCACCTTCTCTGGAGGGCGACGGATAGCGATGTGCAGGACCGTTGGAGCGCCAAGGATGGCGCTCACGAGTCCCCAAGGATGGGTTTACGGCGGGTCCAGCACAGCGCTATCCGTCGCCCTCCAACCATGAGAGCCCGAGGCGCCGCTCTGGCTCTGGCTCTTGTAAGGCTCCCGATCCAGCCGACTCGACGCACACCCAAAAGAAAGGCCGCGCAATGCGCGGCCTTCCGGATGTTGCAGACCACCAGAAACCTTACGGACGACGCTCCAGCGCTTCCACGTCCTTGGCCTTCGGCAGCAGATCCTGCTTGGTCACCGCCAGTGCGCCCATCGTCAGCAGCGGGCAGGCGATGAAGATCGACGACAGCGTACCGATCACCGCACCGATCATCTGGCTCAGCGCCAGCCCTTCCAGCGAACCACCGCCGTACAGGTACAGCGCCAGCACCGACAGGAAGAACACCAGCGAAGTGATGATCGTGCGCGACAGCGTCTGGTTGATCGAACGGTTCATCACTTCCAGCGGCTCGACGCGCAGGCTGCGGAAGTTTTCACGCACGCGGTCGAACACCACGATGGTGTCGTTGATCGAGAAGCCCATCACCGACAGCAGGCCGGCCAGCACGGTCAGATCGAACTCGCGGCCACTCAGCGAGAAGTAGCCCGCCACCACCAGCACGTCGAACAGCGTGGTGATGATCGCCACCATCGCGAACTTCCACTCAAAGCGGAAACCGATGTAGATCAGGAAGCCGATCAACACGAACAGCGCCGCGTACAGGCCGTTCAGGGCCAGCTCTTTACCCACCTGCGGGCCGACGAACTCGGCGCCGACGATGGCGGCCTGGTTGCCCTCCATCGAGATCGCCTTCTGCACGGCTTCGGCGGTGCGGTTGTTGGCTTCACCGGCGTTCTCGCCTTCGGCCATTTCCTGCGGCTGCAGGCGGATCAGCAGGTTGCTGCCGCTGCCGAAGCTCTGCACCTGGGCACCGGCATAGCCGGCGCCTTCCAGATGCTCACGCACGGCATCGACGTCAGCCGGCTTGTCGAAGCGCACTTCGACCACGGTGCCGCCGGTGAAGTCCAGCGCGTAGTTGAAGCCCTTGAAGGCAATGCAGCCGATGGCGGCAATGAACACCAGGGCAGCCAGCGAGACAGCCACCCAACGGGTGCGCATGAAGTCGAACTTGGTGTCGTTCGGGATCAGATGCAACGGGAAAAGTTTCATGGTTTCTATTCGCTTCCCGTCAGATGGCCAGGGTCTTGAGCTTCTTGCGGCGGCTGTAAACCAGCACGGCAAGGGCACGCGAGACGGTGATTGCAGTGAACATGGAGGCCAGGATGCCGACGATCATGGTCACGGCGAAGCCCTTCAGCGGGCCGGTACCGAACGCATACAACGCCACACCCGCCAGGATGCCGGTGAGGTTGGCGTCCAGGATGGTCCCGGAAGCCTTCTCGTAACCGGCCACGATGGCCGCCTTGGGCGGCATGCCGGCCCGCAGCTCTTCACGGATACGTTCGTTGATCAGCACGTTGGCGTCGACCGACAGGCCGATCGACAGCGCCAGGCCGGCGAAGCCGGGCAGCGTCATCGTCGCACCGAACAGCGACATCACCGCCACCACGATCAGCAGGTTGAACAGCATCGCCACCGAGGTGATCACGCCGAACATCCGGTAGTACACGGTGAAGAAGACCAAGGTGAACAGGAACGCGAAGCCGACCGCGGTCACGCCGCGCTCGACGTTCTCCGCACCTAGGCTCGGGCCGACGATGCGTTCTTCAACAAAGTCCATCGGCGCGGCCAGCGAACCGGATTTCAGCAGCTTGGCCAGGTTGTCCGCCTCGAGCTTGTCCAGGCCGGTGGTCTGGAAGTTCTTGCCGAACACGCCGTTGATGTTGGCGACCGAGATCACCTCTTCCTTGACGCGGAAGCTGCGCACTTCCTTGCCGTCGACCACGTTCACGGTCGGGATGCGCTCGGTGTAGACCACCGCCATCGGCTTGTTCACGTTGGCGCTGGTGAAGTCGAACATGCGCTGGCCGCCGACGTTGTTCAGCGTCACGCTCACCGCCGCCGAGCCGTTCTGGTCGGTGGTGGCCTGCGCGGCGACCATCTGGTCACCGGTCACGATCACGCGCTTGTTGAGCAGGATCGGGCCGCGGTTGTCGCGCTGCTGGTAGACTTTGGCCTCCGGCGGGATGCGGCCGCTGGCGATCGCGTCCTGGGCGTTGCCTTCAACCACGGCGCGGTATTCCAGCGTCGCGGTGGCACCGATCATGCGCTTGGCTTCGGCGGTGTCCTGCACGCCGGGCAGCTGCACGACCACGCGGTCGGCACCCTGGCGCTGGATGATCGGCTCGGCCACGCCCAACTGGTTGACGCGGTTGCGCAGCGTGTTGACGTTCTGTTCGATGGCGCCATTGGCGATCGCGGTCAGCTCCGTCTCCGGCATGCTGACGGTGATGCGGTTGCCCGCCACCTCATAGCCCAGCGTCGGCTGCGCCTTGACCATGACCTCGCGGGCACGCGCGGCCGCATCGGCACCGGCAGACGGGCTGATGGTGGCCACGATGGTGTTGTCGCCACGACGTTCGACGGACTGGTAGGCGATGCGGGCATCGCGCAGGCTGGTGCGCACGTCTTCGGCGTAGGCGTCCAGACGCTTGTCCAGTGCCGCCTTCTGGTCGACCTGCAGCACGAAGTGGACGCCGCCCTGCAGATCCAGACCCAGCACCATCGGCTTGGCGCCCAGGTCGCTCAGCCAGTCCGGCACGGTGGAAGCCAGGTTCAGGGCAACCACGTAGTCCTCGCCCATCTCGTCGCGCAGGGCGTCGTTGGCGGCGGTCTGCGCCTGCAGCGTCGGCAGGCGCACGATCAGGCTGTCGCCCTCCTTGGCGACCGACAGCGGCTCCACGCCGGCCTGCTTGAGGTCACC
This sequence comes from Stenotrophomonas sp. BIO128-Bstrain, assembly GCF_030128875.1. Classification (NCBI taxonomy): domain Bacteria; kingdom Pseudomonadati; phylum Pseudomonadota; class Gammaproteobacteria; order Lysobacterales; family Lysobacteraceae; genus Stenotrophomonas; species Stenotrophomonas sp. BIO128-Bstrain. The sequence goes on from NZ_CP124620.1 coordinate 2,071,998, forward strand.
CAGCACACGGTCGCGCAGGGCGTCGTCGATCTGCCCGCCACGGTTGGCGGTGATCTGCACGGCAGGGTCCTTCTGGTAGATGTTGGGCAGCGCGTACAACGCACTGACCGCCAGCACGATCAGGATGAGGAAATACTTCCAGCGTGGAAATTCGAGCATTGCTTGGGTCCCGCGCGGTGCCCGTCCCGGCACCGCGGTTGAACGGAAAGGAGGTGGATCAGTTGGCCGACTTCAGCGTGCCGGTCGGCAGCACATTGCCCACGGCGCCCTTCTGCACGCGGATGCGCACGTTCTCGGCCACTTCGATGGTGATGAAGTTGTCGCCGATGTCGGTGACCACGCCGGCGATGCCGCCGTTGGTCAGCACTTCGTCACCGCGCTTGACCTTCTCCAGCATGGCCTTATGTTCCTTCTGGCGCTTCATCTGCGGGCGGATCATCAGGAAGTACATGATCGCGATCAGGATGATCGGGAACAGCAGGGTGGTCAGACCCATGCCCTGCGGCTGGCCACCGGCGGCCTGGGCGTTGGCGGTGGGGATCAGGAAGGCGAGCAGGTTCATAGTGTGTCCTTGGGTTGGGAGGCGCCCCGCCCCCTTTGAGGGTCAGGGTGTCGCCGCGAAACGGGGGTCAGCCTCGAAGTATGCCATGGCCCCGGGAGTTCGTCCTTGGGCCGTTTGGCAGGGTCGGCGCGCCGGAGCGGCCGGCCGGGGTCACTTTACAGCGCGGGCGTGACCGCACCACGGGCCGCGTAGAAAGACTCGCGGAAGGCGGCAAAGGTTCCCGCCGCGATCGCCTCGCGCATGTCGGCCATCAACTTCTCGTAGTAATAGAGGTTGTGGATGGTGCCCAGCATGGGCGCCAGCATCTCGTTGCAGCGGTCCAGGTGGCGCAGGTAGGAGCGCGTGTAACCGCTGGTGCAGGCGTGGCAGCCGCAGCCCGGCTCGATGGTGTCCATGTCGCGCTCGTAGCGGGCGTTGCGGATGCGCACGGTGCCGAACGAGGTGAAATAGTGGCCGTTGCGGGCGTTGCGGGTCGGCATCACGCAATCGAACATGTCCACGCCGCGGGCGACGCCTTCGACCAGATCTTCCGGGCGGCCCACGCCCATCAGGTAGCGCGGGCGGTCGGCCGGCAGGATCGGGTGCATGTGGTCGAGCATGGCGTTGCGCTCGTGCTCGGGCTCGCCCACGGCCAGGCCACCGATGGCGTACCCGTCAAAGCCGATCTGCTGCAGGCCTTCGGCCGAGCGGCTGCGCAGGTCGTGATGGACACCGCCCTGGACGATGCCGAACAGCGCTGCGTCATTGCCCAGTTCATCGTGCGCGTTGCGGCTGCGCTGGGCCCAGCGCAGGCTGAGCTCCATCGAGGTGCGCGCGACCGGCTCGGTGGCCGGGTACGGGGTGCACTCGTCGAAGATCATCACCACGTCCGAATCCAGCACCTTCTGGATGCGCATGCTCTCTTCCGGACCCAGGAACACACGGGCCCCGTCGGTCGGCGAGGAGAAGGTCACGCCCTGCTCGGTGATCTTGCGGCGGTGGGCCAGCGAGAACACCTGGAAACCGCCGGAGTCGGTCAGAATCGGGCCATTCCAGCGCGCGAAGCCGTGCAGGCCGCCGTGGTCGGCGATCACGTCCAGGCCCGGGCGCAGGTACAGATGGAAGGTATTGCCGAGGATGATCTCCGCACCCAGCGCGCGGATCTGCTCCGGCAGGATGCCCTTCACCGAGCCATAGGTGCCCACCGGCATGAAGGCCGGGGTTTCCACGGTCCCGCGCGGGAAGGTCAGGCGGCCGCGGCGGGCGCGACCGTCGGTGGTCTGGAGCTGGAACTGGAGTCGGGACATGGAGCGGTCATTCGGGCAGATAGTCTGCCATTGTCGCCGAAAACGGCCGCGCCTGCCCCGCCCCCGGTCATTCCCCCTGCGGGAACAGCAGCATCGCATCGCCATAGCTGAAGAAGCGGTACTTCTCCGCGATCGCCGCCTGATAGGCCTCGAATACGCGGTCCTTGCCGGCAAAAGCGGAAATCATCATCAGCAGCGTGCTTTCCGGCAGATGGAAGTTGGTCACCATCGCGTCCACGCTGCGGATCCGGTAGCCGGGGGTGATGAAGATCTGGGTTTCACCGGCGTACGGCAGCAGCTCGCCGTCGCGCATGGCGCTTTCCAGGGCCCGTACCACCGTGGTGCCGACGCCGATCACCCGGCCACCCGCGGCGCGGGTGCGGCGCACCTGCTGCACCAGTTCGGCGCCGACGTTCAGCCATTCTCGGTGCATCACGTGGTCGGTCAGATCGTCCACGCGGACCGGCTGGAAGGTGCCCGCGCCCACGTGCAGGGTCACATGGCCGAACTCCACGCCCTTTTCCTTCAACGTGGCCAGCAGGGCCTCATCGAAGTGCAGGCCGGCGGTCGGGGCCGCCACCGCGCCGATCTCGCGGGCAAAGACCGTCTGGTAACGCTCGCGGTCGTCCACGCCCGGCTCGCGCTGGATATAAGGCGGCAACGGCAGCCGGCCGGCGTGCAGCAGCCACTGCTCCAGCGCCTCGGGCACGTGGAACTGCAGCACGTAGAACTCGCCGTCGCGCCCCAGCACTTCGGCCTCGCCACCGGCATCCAGGGCAATGCGGCTGCCCGGCTTGGGCGACTTGCTGGCGCCGACCTGGGCCCGCGCCTGCTGGCCACCGAGCAGGCGCTCGATCAGGATCTCGACACGGCCCCCGCTGGCCTTCTGGCCGAACAGGCGCGCCGGGATCACCCGGGTATCGTTGAACACCATCAGGTCGCTTTCCCGCAGCAGCTCGGGCAGGTCGCGCACCTGGCGGTGGTCGAAGGCGGCCGGGGCCGGCGGCACCACCATCAGGCGGCTGGCCGAACGCTCGGCGAGCGGAGCCTGGGCAATCAGTTCAGGCGGCAGGTCGTAGTTGAAATCGGACTTCTTCAAGGGAGCGCACGGCAACGTGTAGGCAATGTCGGCCATTGTACGACTGGCTCCCGGTAGCAACCCAGCCTTGCGCGAACGTCGCGCAAAATGCTGCTTTGCAACAGTTTTTGGCGGGGTTATCGCGCGAAAAACCGCGTGCTAGCATCGAGCCGGAAGTCTGATGCACGAGCAGGAATGCCCGAAGCGCGCGCGAATAGACGCGCGTTTTGCTTTTCCGCCGTGCCGCCATCGTTTCAGGAGATCTGCAATGAGCTTCATCGAACGTCTTGCCCCACTCCGCGCCCAGCCGGGCACCCGCCTCACCACCGGCCTGGATGACGCCACCCTCGAACGCCTCGCCGCCGGCCACCCCGCGCTGGTCGCGGCCATCGACGCCGCCGCCACTGAGTTCGAGCGCGTGCGCGCCGATCTGGGCGGCCTGCTGGCCCTGGACGAGCGCGCCCAGATCGATGCGATGCAGGACGGCTTCGTCAACTTCTATGCCGACGATGCGGTCACCCCGTACGTCGCCCTGGCCGCCCGTGGCGCATGGGTGGTCACGCTGAAGGGCGCGGTGCTGTACGACGCCGGCGGCTACGGCATGCTCGGCTTTGGCCACACCCCCGAAGCGGTGATGGACGCCATGGCGGCCCCGCAGGTGATGGCCAATGTGATGACCCCCAGCCTGTCCCAGCAGCGCTTCATCCAGGCCCTGCGCAAGGAGATCGGCCACCGCCGCGGCGGCTGCCCGTACAGCCACTTCATGTGCCTCAATTCCGGCTCCGAAGCGGTCGGCCTGGCTGCCCGCATCGCCGACGTCAACGCCAAGCTGCAGACCGATCCGGGGGCCCGCCACGCTGGCGCCAGGATCAAGCGCGTGGTGGTGAAGGGCAGCTTCCACGGCCGCACCGACCGCCCGGGCCTGTATTCCGATTCCAGCCGCAAGACCTACATGCAGCACCTGGCCAGCTACCGGGGCGAAGACAGCGTGATCGCGATCGCGCCGTACGACGAAGACGCACTCAAGCGCGTGTTTGCCGAGGCCGAGCAGAACCATTGGTTCATCGAGGCGATCTTCCTGGAGCCGGTGATGGGCGAAGGCGACCCGGGCCGCTCGGTGCCGCCGTCGTTCTATGCGCTGGCCCGTGAGCTGACCCGCCAGCACGGCAGCCTGCTGCTGCTCGACTCGATCCAGGCCGGCCTGCGCGCGCACGGCGTGCTCTCGATCGTGGATTACCCGGGCTTCGAAGGCCTGGACGTGCCGGACATGGAGACCTATTCCAAGGCGCTCAATGCGGCCCAGTTCCCGCTCTCGGTGCTGGCCGTGACCGAACACGCCGCGCAGCTGTACCGCAAGGGCATCTACGGCAACACCATGACCTCCAACCCGCGGGCACTGGACGTGGCCTGCGCCACGCTGTCGCTGCTGACCCCGCAGGTGCGCGAGAACATCCGCGTGCGCGGCGAGGAAGCGGTGCGCAAGCTGGAACAGCTCAAGACCGAGCTGGGCGGGCTGATCACCAAGGTCCAGGGCACCGGCCTGCTGTTCTCCTGCGAGCTGGCCCCGCAGTTCAAGTGCTACGGCGCTGGCTCCACCGAGGAATGGCTGCGCAACCACGGCATCAACGTGATCCACGGCGGCGAGAACTCGCTGCGGTTCACCCCGCATTTCGGCATGGACGGCGAAGAGCTGGACCTGCTGGTCGGGCTGGTGGGCCGGGCGCTGAAGGAAGGCCCGCGCCGCGAGCAGTCGCAGGCGGCCTGAGGCCGGCGGTACGGACAACGGCAGCCGATCGTTGGTCGGCCGCCACGAACCCGGTAGAGCCGACCGTTGGTCGGCTCCATGAACCCGGCAGAGCCACCACTACCCAGCCCCATCCCCCGGCCCCGATTGGCCTCCACGCCTATAACGCGCGATAATCACCGCCCGCATCCGCGGAACGACACCCCGTCACGAGACCGGAACACTGGTCATCGGCGGGGCTTTTTCGTTTCCGCCGCGTCAGTTTCTGAACACAGGAAGATCCAATGAAGTCGATTTGCGTTTACTGTGGTTCCAACCCCGGCAGCAAGCCGGTCTACACCGAGCGCGCCATCGCGCTGGGTGACCGCATCGCCCGGGATGGCCTGCGCCTGGTTTACGGCGGCGGCAACGTCGGCCTGATGGGTACCGTGGCCAATGCCGTGCTTGCAGGCGGCGGCGAAGTCACCGGCGTGATCCCGCAGCAGCTGGCGGATTGGGAAGTGGCCCACCGCGGCCTGACCGAACTGGAAATCGTCGGTTCGATGCACGAGCGCAAGTCGCGCATGTTCGATCTGTCCGATGCGTTCGTGGCCCTGCCCGGTGGCTTCGGCACGATGGAAGAAATCTTCGAAATGCTGACCTGGCGCCAGCTGGGCATCGGCAACAAGCCCTGCGCGTTCCTGGATGTGGATGGCTTCTACGCCCCGCTGATCGGCATGATCGATCGCATGGTCGAAGAGCGCTTCCTGCACCCGGCCCAGCGCGCGGACCTGTGGTACGGCTCGGACATCGATGAAATGCTTGCCTGGATGCGCGCCTACGAGCCGGCGCAGGCCTCCAAGTGGATCGACGAGAAGCGGGCCAACGCGCTGCGTTGATCCCCGTGCTGCCGCGACGGTTCAGGCCGTCGCGGTGGTCGCCATCGGGGCCGGCCGGCCCAGCAGATAGCCCTGGCCGTAATCGCAGCCCAGCTGCAGCAACGTGTCGTGCTGGGCCTGGGTCTCGATCCCCTCGCCCACCGTTTCGATGCCGAGCGTGCGTGCCAGCGACAGCACGCCCTGCACCAGCGCGTGCGTGCTCTGCATGTCCTGCCCGTGCAGGCCGGCGATGAACGATTGGTCGATCTTCAGCGTCGAGATCGGGAAGCGATGCAGGTAGGACAGCGCCGAGAAGCCGGTGCCGAAATCATCCAGCTGCACCAGCACGCCGCGCTCGCGCAGGGTCTGCAGGATGCGCAGCGTGCGCGGGCCGTCATCCAGCAGCGCCACCTCGGTGATCTCCAGCCGCAGCCGGTGCGGATCGGCGCCGGCCGCTTCGATCAGGCCGAACAGGCGCGTGCTGAAATCGGCCGAGCGGAAGTGCCGCGGCGACACATTGACGGACAGATACCCACGGCCGCCACGCGCAAGCTGGGTGATCACCTGCTCGTACAGCAGCCAGTCCACCTGTTCGATCAGGCCACTTTCTTCCCCCAGGTCCAGGAAGGCGCTGGGCAGCAGCAACCCGCGGCGCTCGTGCTGCCAGCGCAACAGCGCTTCGTGGCCGACCAGCTCACCATCGCTGAGCCGCACGATCGGCTGATAGAACGGCATGAAATCGCGGTTGATGATGGCCCGGCGCAGGTCCGCCTCCAGGTCCAGGCTGCGCAGGGCCTGCTCGCGCATCGCCTCATCGAACACCGCACAGCGATCGTTGCCCTGTGCCTTGGCGCGGTACATCGCCGCATCCGCATCGCGCACCAGCTCTTCGCCGTTGCGGTAGCGGGGGTTCCACATGGCGATGCCGAGGCTGCCGGAGGGGAACAGTTCGCGCCCCTTCACCCACATCGATTCTTCCAGTGCCACCAGCATGCGCTGTGAAAACTCCAGCGCCGAAGCCAGGCCGTCGCCGCACTGGAGCAGGATCGCGAACTCATCCCCGCCCAGCCGGGCGACCACATCCTGTGCGGAGATCATCGAGACGATGCGCTTGGCCACCTCGACCAGCATCTGATCACCGGCGGCATGGCCGATGCTGTCATTGACCAGCTTGAACCGGTCCAGATCCAGGAACAGCACCGCAAAGCCCTGTCCCTCGCTGGCGCGCGCACGTGCGATCGCATCTTCCAGCCGGTCCAGCAGATGCAGGCGATTGGGCAGTCCGGTCAGCGCATCATGCATGGCCTGATGGGTGAGGCGCTGCTCAGCGCGCAGGCGCTCGCCGATCTGGCCCAGCAGCTTGTCGTTGACGTCGGCCAGCTCGCGCGTGCGCTCGTCCACGCGTCTTTCCAGATCGGCATGCGCATTGCGCAACCGCTCCTGGTCGCGCTGGCGCGCCAGCCCGTTGCCGATGTTCTGCGCCACGAAGGTCAGCAGCCGCTGGTCGTGCACGGTGAACACCACCTCAGGCGAATAACTCTGCACCACGATCACGCCGACCACATCGTCATCGCTCAGCAACGGCACGCCCAGCCAGCAGTTCGAGCGCGCGCCGAACTCGCGCACCACCCCACTCTCGCGCAGCGCATCGATGCGCTCGCGGGTGGCCAGCAGCGGCTGGCGGTTGCGCACGATGAACTCGGTCAAGCCTTCACTGAAGGGCCGCGGTGCGCGCGACGGGTTGTACTCGTCCACCGAGTAGACGAACTCCAGCCCGTCACCTTTTTCGTTGACCAGTGCGATATAGAAATTGCGCGCATCCAGCAGCGTGCCGACGAGGCCATGCACTTGGCCGTAGTACTGCGACAGCGACTCGGCGCTCATCGCCAGCTCGGCGATGTTGAACAGCGCCATCTGCAGTTTCTCAGCGCGGCGGCGTTCGACCACCTCCTCCTGCAGGTTGCGGTTGGCGCGCTGCAGCTCGACCGTGCGGCGCTCCACCTGCCGCTCCAGCTGTACCTGCGCCTGGCGCCGGTCCATCGCGGTCAGGATGTGCTGGGCGACATAGCCCAGCAGCGTGCGGTCGGCCTCGCCATAGCGCGCGCGATGCTCGTAGCTCTGCACCACGATCGCACCGCATACGCGCCCGTCGCGCAGCATCGGCACGCCCAGCCAGTCCAGGCTCTCGGGCCCACGCTCGGGGTCGTGTTCGTCATCGAGGATGGCCAGCAGCTCGCGCGAGGGCCCACTCAATGGCTCGCCATGCCGCAACAGCGCGAAGGTTAGGCTGCGCGGCATTTCGTGTTCTTCGTAGCTGCGGTCCGGGTCGGCGACGAAATCATCTTTCTGATCGGCGAAGTACAGGAAGCGGACCCGGTGGCGAACGTCGTCGTACTCAACGATGAAGCAGTTCTGCGCATACATCAGGGAATTGAGCACGCGGTGGAAGTGGCGCAGCATCTCGGCCATTTCCAGATCGGCACCGGCCAGATCGGCGATTTCATACAGTGCCTGCTGCAGGCGCTTGGAGTCTTCCAGCGAGGCGATCTCGCGCCGCTGCCGGGCCAGCAGCACGGTGCTCTGGAACAGGCAGCGCGCGGCCGTCCACCAGCCCTCCGGTGGCGGCGTATCGCCGGCCAGTGACACGTCCAGGGTCAGTTCCGAGCCGCCATGGTGCCAGCATTGCTGCAGGGCCAGCCGCGCCGATGCCGCCTGCTGCCGCGGAGCGGTGGGACCGGGCCCTGCCGCGCCGCCTTCCGGGTGGCCGTGGCGGCCCTCGCCCAGCACCGGGTCCGACCAGGCCAGGGCGACCGCTGCGCCCGCCGGCAACTGGGCGCACAACGCCGTGGCGACCGCGGCAGGAATCACCGCATCACCGTCGCGTTGCACTGAAGAGGTCACCATCTGGCTGGACACGTCGCTCATCTCTCGGGCGCCGGCTGCCCGGCGCCTCCCCTGTCCTGCGAGCATAACGCGCGGACCGGGGGGCAATGGAAGCGTCTCAACCCCGTCCGGCGCTGCTGGACGTTCTTGATCCTGTGCCCCAGGTCATCGCCATGCCAACCCGTTCCGCCGCCCGGCGCCCCATCGACTATGCGAACACCCCCGCAGCGCTTACTCTGTCGGCCGTGGACGCCCTTGCCCTGCCGACTGATGAAGCGCTGATGCTGGCCTGGGCCGGCGGCGACCTGCGTGCGTTCGAGGCGCTGTATGGCCGTCATCGCAGCCGTCTGTACAGCTTCCTGCTGCGCCAACTGCGCGATGGCGCGTTGGCCGATGAGATGTTCCAGGATGTCTGGCAGCGGGTGATCGCCGCGCGGGCCGGCTGGCAGCCCGAGGCCGCCTTCACCACCTGGCTGTTCCGGATCGCCCACAACCGCCTCAATGACCACTGGCGTGCGGCCAGGCACCGGCCGTCGGCCCCGATCGACGCCGATGAGCGGGTCGCGGCGATCACCGATGCGCGCACCCCCGAATCCCAGCTGTCCGAATTCGAACAGCGCCGCCAACTGCAGCTGGCGATGGAGCAGTTGCCGCCCGAGCAGCGCGAGGTCCTGCAGTTGCGCCTGGAACAGGAACTGAGCCTGGAAGAGATTGCCGAGATCACCGGGGTCGGCCGCGAGACCGTCAAATCGCGGCTGCGCTATGCCATGGACAAACTCCGTGCGGGGTTGACCGTATGAACCGCCCGGATCCGCTGACCCCTGAAGAACGCGAACTGGCCCGGCTGCTGGGCCGGCCCAGTGCCACCGGCCCGGCGCCGGCGATCGACGAGGCCGTGCTGGCGGCCGCGCGCACCGCCGTGGAAGCACCGGCGGCCGATGCGGCCACCTGGAAGCTCCCGCCCGATGCGCCCCTCCGTTCGCGGCGCCCGCGCTCGCGGCTTCCGGCGGCGTTCGGGCTGGCCGCCTCGGTGATCTTCGCGGTGGGCATTGCGTGGCAGCTCAAGCCCGACGACCCGCCCGCGCCCCCTCTGGCCGAGTCGGTCGCTGCCCCGGCCTCGAGCGCCGCAGTCACCGACGCTGCACCGGCGATGGATGCCGCGCCGTCTCCGCCACCGCCTGACGCTGCACCGCCGGTGGTGCAGCAGCAGCGCGCGGCCAAGCCCCAGGCACAGGCCCCGGCACACCCCACACCTGCTCCAGCCGCCGCGCCGCCGGCACCCGAGCGCGCACGGCGCGTCGCAGCGCCGCGCCCGGAAGCCATCGCTGCGCCTGCACCGCCCGCCCCGGCCCCGGTGCAGGCGCCGGCACCGATGATGTCGGCCCCGGCGCCCGAAGCGGCCACCTCCTATGCGATGGAGGCGGCAGAACCGGCGCTGGACCGTGTCGTGGTGACCGGCTCCACCCTCGAGCGCCAAGCGCCGCGCGCCGCCTCCACGAGCGCCGCACCGGCCAAGCCCGCGCCCAGCGCGCCTGGCGTGATGCGTCGTGCGGCCGCGCCGATGGCGGTACCCGCCTCGGCAGACGACGCCGTGCGCGCCCTGCATCAGGCCGTCGCGGCCGACGCCGGCCTGCCGCGCAAACAGTGGCTCAAGCGCATCCGCGAGCGTCGCGATGCCGGTGACGTGGATACCGCGCGTGCCAGCCTGGAACGCTACCTCCAGCAATACCCGGAAGTGCGCATCCCGCGCGATCTGCGCCAGCTGCTCGAGAACTGACGCTGCGCGTACGGTGAACGGGCATCCCCACTAGAATGGCGGGAATGCCCGATACGCTCGCCACCACCGTCAGCCACAGCCTGGACATCAAGCACAGCCGCTTCATCGCCCACGCCGCGCCGATCCCACATGTGGCCGCCGCGCTGGAATTCCTGCAGCAGGTTGCCGTCGTGGATGCCACCCACAACTGCTGGGCCTATCGCTACGGCAACGACTACCGTTCCAGCGACGACGGCGAGCCCGCTGGCACCGCCGGCCGCCCGATCCTGGCGGCGATCGATGGCCAGGGCTTCGACCGGGTGATGGTCGTGGTCACCCGCTGGTACGGCGGCATCAAGCTCGGCGCGGGCGGCCTGGTGCGCGCCTACGGCGGTACCGCCGCCGAGTGCCTGCGGGTCGCGCCACGGCTGCCTCTGATCGCCATGGCCGAACTGGATGTGCACGCCGGCTTCGAAGATCTGGGCCCGCTGCATGCCGCGCTGGGCGCGCATCTGGCCGAAAAAGTGGGCGAAGCCTTCACCGCCGACGGCGTGAACCTGCACCTGCGCTTGCCGGCCGATCAGGTCGAGCTGTTGAAAAACCGCCTCCGCGACGCCACTCGTGATCGTGTCCGTATTGAATCCCGCATCGAACCAGGCCCATCGAATGACTGACGCACCCGCTCCGCAAGACACGCCGATGCGCCGATTGGGCAGCTTGAACACGCTGTGGCCATTCGTGCGCCGGCATGTCGGGCTGTTCAGCGCCTGGCTGGTGGCCTTGGCCGTGTCGTCGGTGGCTACGCTGAGCCTGCCGGTCGCGGTCCGCCAGATGATCGACCACGGCTTCAACAGTGGGGGCCAGATCAACAAGGCCTTTGCCCTGCTGTTCCTGGTCGCGGTGGTGCTGGCGCTGGCCACGGCCGCTCGCTTTTTCTTCGTCTCCCTGTTGGGGGAAAAGGTGGTCGCCGACCTGCGCAGCCGCCTGTACGCGCACCTGATCACCCTGGGCGCCGGCTTCCATGACCGCAGCCGCAGCGGCGAGCTGGTCTCGCGCCTGACCGCCGACAGCGAACTGCTGCGCAGCGTGATCGGCTCGACCATGTCGGTGGCCCTGCGCAGCAGCGTCACCGTGATCGGCAGCCTGGTGATGCTGTTCGTGACCAGCCCGCACTTGGCGGCCTGGTCGCTGGTCGGCATTCCGCTGGCGGTGCTGCCGATCATCATCGGCGCCCGCCGCCTGCGCAGCATCGCGCGCGCCAGCCAGGACCGCATCGCCGATGCCAACAGCCTGGCTTCGGAAACCCTGGGCGCGGTACGCACCGTGCAGGCGCACGCGCGCGAGCCCTATGAACGTGGCCGCTTCAACGCCGCCCTCAGCGATGCCATCGGTGCCGCACGCCGGCGCATCCGCGCACAATCGATCGTCACCGCCAGCGCCATCGTGCTGGTGTTCGGCGCGATCGTCGGCGTGCTGTGGTTGGGCGCGCACGAGGTGATCGACGGCAACATGAGTGCCGGCACCCTGGGCCAGTTCGTGCTGTATGCGCTGATCGGCGGCGGCTCGGTCGGCGCACTGGCCGAAGTCTGGAACGAACTGCAGCGTGCCTCCGGTGGCATGGGCCGGATTGCCGAGCTGCTGCAGGAAGAGGTCGAGATCACCGCCCCCGCCAATCCCACCGCGTTGCCGCAGCCACTGCGCGGCGAGATCCGGTTCGAGGAGGTGGTGTTCCATTACCCGCAGCGCCCGGATACGGCCGCGCTGGATCATGTGGACCTGCACGTGCGACCGGGTGAAACGGTCGCGCTGGTCGGTCCCTCCGGCGCCGGCAAGAGCACCATCCTGTCGATGCTGCTGCGCTTCCACGATCCGGCTGCCGGCCGCATCCTCGTGGACGGCGTGGACCTGCGCCAGGTCGACCCCGCGCAGCTGCGCGAGCAGCTGGCACTGGTGCCGCAGCAGCCGACCCTGTTTGCCAGCAGCGCGTTCGAGAACATCCGCTACGGGCGCCTGGATGCGACCGATGAAGAGGTACAGCGCGCGGCCGAAGCGGCCGAGGCCGATGAGTTCCTGCGCGCCCTGCCCGAGGGGTATGCCAGCGAGCTTGGCGAGCGCGGTGCGCGCCTGTCCGGCGGCCAGCAGCAGCGCATCGCGATCGCGCGCGCCCTGCTCAAGAACGCGCCGATCCTGTTGCTCGACGAAGCCACCAGCGCGCTGGATGCACAGAGCGAGCGCGCCGTGCAGCAGGCGCTGGAGCGCCTGATGGCCGGGCGCACCACGCTGGTGATCGCGCACCGCCTGGCCACCGTGCTCAAGGCCGACCGCATCGTGGTGATGGACCACGGTCGCATCGTGGCCCAGGGCACGCATGCCGAACTGCTGGCCGAAGGCGGTCTCTACGCCGAACTGGCGCGCCTGCAGTTCATCGATTGATGACGGGCCGGTAACACCGGGCGTCGCATCCTGCAGCCCTCACTGGATGCGCTGCAGGAGGTGTTTCATGTCGTTCCGACAGTTTCCCGCCACCGATGCCAACGGCGACGACTACGTCATCATCGAGTTCAAGGATGAGCAGGCCGATGCGGCCGCCGGCAACAGCCAGGGGGCGCGCTATGAGTTGGCCGACGGCCGCCATCTGATCCGCGACGGTCGCCAGTTCCGGACCGCCGGTGGTGAGCTCACCCTCACCACCTGAGGCCCCGCAAAAAAGTTGCACGGATGTTGGTCATTTTTTGACCAAGTATCTTGACAGCCTTTTGGCGCAAGGCGCGAACACACTTATCCACACGTTTGTGCGCAGATCATCCACACCCCCTGTGGATGAATGTTGCACTGCACCGTGTCAGCGCACCAGCACGCGGCCGATGCCGGAGGCATCGATCTCGATGGCGGCCGCCTGCAGTGCCAACGCGTCGCTGCCCGCCACGAACCCCACCCGGAAGTGCACCTCACCGGCGGGCGTGCGCGAGGAATGGATCGACGCCAGGCTGACCCGGTGCCGCTCGAACACGTGGAGCAGCTCGCGCAGGGAACCCGGCCGGTCTTCCGGGAGATGCACGCTGATCGCATTGCGCTCGGTCAGATCCGCGAGCAGGTACCCGACCCGCTCGAAGGTGTAGTTGCCATCGGCCAGCACCCCGGTTCCCAGGCTGTCACGATTATCCAGCAACAGCTGCTGTCGGAACGCCGCCCGTGCCGCGTCATCGCCCTGCTCCAGCTGCGCCCGAAGCTGATGCAACTGGGCCAGCAAGCGGTCCAGCATCGGTGCGACGTGCGGATTGCCGAACTGGATGTCTTCGTAGATCGCCGGATTGAGCGAGAGGATGCGCGCGATGATCGCGGTATCCAGTTCGAACGAGGCCGAGCGGTACGGCATCAACGCCGGCAAGGCGCCCAGGATCGGCGCGTACTCGCGCAGCACGCCGGCCTGCGCCAGATGGGTGGCATGCACCATTGCCTGCACCAGCGCCATGACCTGGTCGTGGTGCTCCGGCGTGGCGCGCACGCACTCGGCTTCCAGCGCGTCGCACAGCTGCTGCACGAACGGCTGCCACTGCGACAGGCGCGCCTCGCAGACCACCATCACCCGACCCTTGAGCGTGGGTGCCTTGGGCGGTGCGGTCATCGGGTGCAGGCCCACCACCTCCGCCTGCGAGGCGAGCATCGCCTCCACCGGTGCGGATTTGACCGAGGTGACATCCAGCCACAACCGACCGGCTTCGCGACCGGCAGAGCGCGCCGCATAGTCGGCGATCAGCGCCGGCGTGTGCCGGATCGGTGCGGAGAAGATCAACACCTCCGCGCGGTCCAGCAGCGTCTCCGGGCTGTCCGATGCGGCATCGGCCGGGTCATGCCCGATGACCTCCAGCCCAAGACGTTGTTCCAGGAAGCGGCGCAGCCAGCGCCCGTAGGCACCGTCGCTGCCGACGATGCCCACCACCGGTGTCAGACTCACGCCAGACGCTCGGGAACGAAACGATCGGGCAGCGCCAGCGCCGCCGGCGCCGCGGCCAGCACATCGAACTCTTCGTGGCCGTTGGCCAGCGTGGTTTCCAGCGCGACATGCACGCCGGCGATGGCGCGCGAGATCGCCTGTTCGAAGGTTTCGCCACGCAGCAGGAAGGCGACCAGCAGCGACATCAGCACGTCGCCCGTCCCGGCCACGTCCACCGGCAGATGCGGCGAGGACCAGCGCCAGATGGCATCACGGCTGACCGCCAGCGTGACCAGCTGGCCCGGATCACCGCCGACGCTGTGCGCCAGCACCCATTCCGGACCGCGTGCGAGCAGGGCCTGCGAGGCGGCGATCGCATCGTCCTGGGCCAGGCTCGGCATCCCCGTGAGGCGGCCGAGTTCGAAGGCATTGGGCGTGACCAGCCAGGCGTGCGGAAGCAGACGCTCGACGAACACTTTTTCCAGGCCCGGCTCTACGTAAGGGCCCGTATGGGTGTCGCCGATGACCGGGTCCAGGCAGTAGCGCAGCTGTGGCGAGGACGGCAACACCGCATCGAGCCAATCGGCGAAGGCCGCACCGTTGCCGACGCTGCCGAAGTAACCAGAAACCAGCATCCGCGCGCGTTGCGGCAGGCCGCGCTCGCCCGCACCCAGGAGCAGGTCGGCGAACCAGTCCGAGGGCAGCACGCGGCCACGCGTGGTCTCGTAGAACGGCGCGTTGCTGAGCAGCGTGGTGGGGATTTCGGCCACGCGCACGCCCAGCGCGCGCAGCGGCGGCACGGCAGCGCTGTTGCCGGCATAGCCGTAGACCAGCTGCGACTGGACCGAGATGACGTCGACCGGCGACGGACCGTCCGGGCGCTGGCGGCGGCCGTGGACCAGGTGGCTTTCGAGGGATTCGTTCATGCCGACATTTTACGCCCGGCGCCGCCCGGTAGAGCCACCCCATGGGTGGCTGTCGATCCACCCGGCACCGCGTGCAGCCACCCCATGGGGTGGCTCTACCCTGGCCGGGCGGTGCAGCCACCCATGGGGTGGCTCTACCCCCGGTCTGCGCGCACAAAAAAGCCCCCTGTCGCCAGGGGGCCTTCGTTGCATCCCAAGAACCGGCGTCGCTTATGACGTCATGCGATCCCAGAAGCCCTTCACGCCATCGATGAAGGTCGCCGACTTGGGCGAATGCTTGCGCGCTTCCTCGCCGGTGAAGGTGGTCTCGAACTGTTCCAGCAGCTTGCGCTGCTCCGGGGTGAGGTTGACCGGGGTCTCCACCACCACGCGGCAGTACAGGTCGCCTTCGCTGCGGCTGCGCACCGAACGCACGCCCTTGCCACGCATGCGGAACAGCTTGCCGGTCTGGGTTTCGGCCGGAATGCGGATTTCCGCATAGCCGCCGAGGGTGGCCACGCGTACGGTATCGCCCAGCGCGGCCTGCGAGATGCGGATCGGCACTTCGCAGTGCAGGTCGTCGCCGTCGCGCTGGAAGATCGCGTGCTCGCGCACCCGCACTTCCACGTACAGATCGCCTGCCGGGGTGCCGGCCGGACCGGCCTCGCCTTCACCGGACAGACGGATGCGGTCGCCGGTATCGACGCCCGCGGGCACCTTGACCGACAACACCTTGTCTTCCTCGACACGGCCATTGCCGTGACAGGTCTTGCAGGGGTTCTGGATGATCTGGCCACGGCCGTTGCAGTGGTGGCAGGCCTGCTGCATCGCGAAGATGCCGCGCTGGATGCGCACCTGGCCCTGGCCACGGCAGACCGAACAGGTCTCGACCTTGCCATCTTCCGAACCGCTGGCATTGCAGTCATCACACTCGACCAGACTCGGAATCTCGATGCGGCGTTCCACGCCCATCACCGCTTCTTCCAGGTCCAGCTCCATCACGTAACCGATGTCGGCACCGCGACGGGCCTGGCGCGGACCACCACCGCCGGCGCCACCGCCGAAGATGTTGCCGAAGATGTCCCCGAAGATATCGCCCATGTCCGGGCCACCCGGACCACCGCCGCCGCCCATGCCGTGCTCGAACGCGGCGTGGCCGTGGGCGTCGTACATGCGGCGCTTGTTGCTGTCGGACAGGGTTTCGTAGGCTTCCTTGCATTCCTTGAAGGATGCTTCGGCCTCGCTGTCACCCGGATTGCGGTCCGGATGGTATTTCATCGCGCAACGGCGATAGGCCTTCTTCAGTTCTTCGTCGCTGGCGGTGCGGGACACGCTCAGCACTTCGTAGTAATCGCGCTTGCTCATAACTTGAATCGGGTTCCGGAAGTCGGGATTCGTCAAAGCGGAAGAGCGGCACCAGGTCCGCTCTTTCGCCGGGCGCCCCGACAGGCCGGGAAACGGCTGTCAGGACCAGAAGGGGGATATGACAACGGGACGCTGCCTGCGCAACGTCCCGTGTCGAGTCCGGATCAGGACTTCTTGTCGTCCTTGACTTCGGTGAACTCGGCGTCGACCACATCGTCGTGCGCGCCGTTGTTGGCACCGGCATCCGGGCCCGGCGCCGCGCCGCCCTGCTCTGCCGCTGCGGAGGCAGCAAAAAGCGCCTGGCCGGCTTCTTCCAGCACCTTCGACTTGGCTTCGATCTGGGCCTTGTCGTCGCTCTTCATCGCGGTTTCCAGATCGGCCAGGGCCGACTCCACCTTGCCGATCACATCGCCGCCGACCTTGCTGCCGTGCTCGGTGATCGCGGTACGGGTACCGTGGATCAGCGCGTCAGCCTGGTTGCGGGCCTGGACCAGCTCGTGGAACTTCTTGTCTTCTTCGCGGTTGGCTTCCGCGTCGGCGACCATGCGTGCGATCTCGTCCTCGGACAGACCCGAACCGGCCTTGATCTCGACCTTCTGTTCCTTGTTGGTCTTCTTGTCCTTGGCCGACACGTGCAGGATGCCGTTGGCGTCGATGTCGAAGGACACTTCCACCTGCGGCAGGCCGCGCGGCGACGGCTCGATGCCGGAGAGGTCGAACTTGGCCAGCGACTTGTTGAAGCGGGCCTGCTCGCGCTCACCCTGCAGCACGTGCACGGTCACGGCCGACTGGTTGTCCTCGGCGGTGGAGAACACCTGCGAGGCCTTGGTCGGGATGGTGGTGTTCTTCTCGATGATCTTGGTGAACACGCCACCCAGGGTTTCGATGCCCAGCGACAGCGGGGTCACGTCCAGCAGCAGCACGTCCTTGACGTCGCCGCCCAGCACGCCGCCCTGGATCGCAGCACCCAGTGCCACGGCCTCATCCGGGTTGACGTCCTTGCGCGGTTCCTTGCCGAAGAACTCGGTCACGGCCTGCTGCACCTTCGGCATGCGGGTCTGACCGCCGACCAGGATCACTTCACCGATGTCGCTCGAACGCAGGCCGGCATCGTTCAGCGCGATGCGGCACGGCTCGATCGACTTCTTGATCAGGTCTTCCACCAGCGCTTCCAGCTTGGCGCGGGTCAGCTTGATGTTCAGGTGCTTCGGGCCCGACGCGTCAGCGGTGACGTACGGCAGGTTCACTTCGGTCTGCTGGCTGGTGGACAGCTCGATCTTGGCGCGCTCGGCGGCGTCCTTCAGGCGCTGCAGGGCCAGCGGATCCTTGCGCAGGTCGATGCCCTGGTCCTTGTTGAACTCGTCGACGAGGTACTCGATGACGCGGTTGTCGAAATCTTCGCCGCCCAGGAAGGTGTCACCGTTGGTGGCCAGCACTTCGAACTGCTTCTCACCGTCCACGTTGGCGATCTCGATGATCGACACGTCGAAGGTGCCGCCGCCCAGATCGTACACAACGATCTTGCGGTCACGGCCGTCACCCTTGTCCAGGCCATAGGCCAGGGCAGCAGCGGTCGGCTCGTTGATGATGCGCTTGACTTCCAGACCGGCGATGCGGCCTGCGTCCTTGGTGGCCTGGCGCTGGCTGTCGTTGAAGTAGGCCGGCACGGTGATCACGGCCTCGGTGACGGTCTCACCCAGGAACGCTTCGGCGGTCTTCTTCATCTTCTCCAGCACGCGGGCGGAGATTTCCTGCGGGGCCATCTTCTTGCCGTCGCTGGTCTGCACCCAGGCGTCGCCATTGTCATGGGCCAGGATGCCGTAGGGCACGTGCGCGATGTCCTTCTGGACTTCAGCGTCGGTGAACTTGCGGCCGATCAGGCGCTTGACAGCGTAGAAGGTGTTCTTGGGGTTGGTCACGGCCTGGCGCTTGGCCGAGGCGCCGACCAGGACTTCGCCGTCCTTGGTGTAGGCGACGATGGAAGGCGTGGTGCGATCGCCTTCCGCGTTTTCGATGACGCGGGCCTTGCCGCCGTCCATGATCGCCACACACGAGTTGGTGGTGCCGAGGTCGATACCAATGATCTTGCCCATGAGGGAGACTCCTGAAAGTTCTGGGTACATCCGGCAGTTGCCGGGTTATGAATGGGATGTGTGGGACGCTGGGGACACTTTCAAGCCGTCCATCAAACACAGTGTTCGATGGCGACCCAACGCGTTCAGCGTCCGGTCGAGCAGCCGGGCCACGCCCGGCTCACCGGCCTGCGGATCAGTCGCGGGCCACCACGACCAGCGCCGGACGCAGCAGGCGGTCGTTGAGCAGGTAGCCCTTCTGGAACACCTGGACCACGCTGCCCGGCGCCGCGCCGGGCGCGTCGACTTGGCTGATGGCCTGGTGGTGGTCCGGGTTGAAGGTCTGCCCGGTCGGGTCGAGCAGGGTCAGGCCGTTGTCGGCGGCGACCTTGAGCAGCTGCTTGTAGGTCAGTTCGAGACCTTCGCGCAGCGGGCTCGGGTCACTGCCGGCGGCATTGAGGCCGGCATCGAGGCTGTCGAAGACCGGCAGCAGCTCGCCGAGCAGCTTTTCGTTGGCGAAGCGGCGCGCCTGTTCGACGTCGCGGGCCACGCGCTTGCGCTGGTTGTCCAGGTCGGCGCGCTCGCGCAGCGACTCCGAGCGCAGCAGCGCCAGCTCGTTGTGCAGGCTGTCCAGCTGCTGCTGCAGGGACGGCTCCGCGGCCGGCTCGCCGGCGGGATTCTGGGATGCGATATCTGACTGATCTTGGTTCATTTCCGGATCCTTGGCGGTGACTCTCCGCCTCCACCCACCCCTATGTGGGCGCGGCTACGGGATTCAAGAGTCCAAGGCCGCTTTATGCGCGATCGCGGGACAATCCGCCGCCACCGGGCGAGCCCAGCGCAGCGCCCAGCACCTGGGCGGTGGCTTCCACCAGCGGAATCATCCGGTCGTAGGCCATCCGCTTGGGGCCGATCACCCCCAGCACGCCCAGCACCTGGCCATCGGCCGAATACGGGGCGGTGACCAGCGAGACGCTTTCCAGCGGCATCACCCCGGTCTCCTCGCCAATGAAGATGCGCACTCCCGGGGCCTGGATGGTGCGTTCGAGCAGCTGGAGGATCTCGCGCTTGCTGGCGAACACGTCGAACAGCTCGCGCAGGCGCTCCAGGTCGGACAGGTCCTGCACACCCATCAGCCGGGTCTGCCCGGCCAGCACCATGTCATCGGCCGGCGGCACCATGGCCTGCTCGGCCAGCTCGATGCTGTGCGCCAGCAGCTGCTCCATCTCCGACTGCGCATCGCGCAGCTCCAGCAGCAGCCGGGCCCGGATCTCGGCCAGCGGCCGCCCGGCGCAGTTGGCGTTGAGGTAGTTGGCGACCTGCTCCAGCTCGCCCGGATCGAAGCTGCGGCGCGGCTCGATCACCCGGTTCTGCACTTCGTTGTCGGCAAACACCAGGATCGCCAGCACCCGACGCGCGTCCAGCGCCACGAAGTCGATGTGCCGGAACGCGAACTGTTCCCGGCGCGGGGCGCTGACCACCCCGACGAAATGGCTCATCGCCGAGAGCAGCTCCGAGGCACTGCCGAGCAGGGCCTGGGTGCCGGTGCCGGTGGCCAGCTCGGTGCGCAGGCGGCTGAGCTCACCCTCCCCCGGCGGCTGCATCTTGACCAGGCTGTCCACGAACACCCGGTAACCGTGCGCGGTCGGCACGCGGCCGGCCGAGGTATGCGGCGAGCTGAGCAGGCCGAGGTCTTCCAGGTCGCCCAGGATGTTGCGGATGGTGGCCGGGCTGACATCCAGGCCGGCATGCCGGGCAAGCGTCTGCGAGCCGACCGGCTCGCCATCCTGGATGTGGCGCGCGATCAGCGTCCGCAGTAGATGGCGGGCACGCGGGGCGAGATGGGACGCGGAAGGGTGCATGGAATCAGCCTGTGAGACGCCCACTTAGATAATGGCTGCACGGGGCGTTGGCAAGTCATTGGAGACGCCCCCCGCCCATGCTAGCTTGCGCGGCTTGGAGACGCCCCTCGTGTACAACGTAGACCATGCTTAGACATCTATCGATCAAGGATTTCGCGGTCGTCCGCGCCACCGAGCTGGAATTCGGCGCCGGCATGACCGTGGTCTCGGGTGAAACCGGCGCGGGCAAGTCGCTGATGGTGGACGCGCTGGGCTTCCTGTCCGGGCTGCGCGCCGACAGCGGCGTGGTCCGCCACGGCGCCGCCCGCGCCGAGCTCTCGGCCGAATTCGCGCCGCCGGCCGATGCGCCGGCCCGCCAGTGGCTGCGCGACAACGAGCTGGACGACGAAGAACAGTGCCAACTGCGCCGGGTGATCCGCGCCGATGGCGGTTCGCGCGCCTTCATCAACGGCCGCCCGGTGACGCTGACCCAGCTGACCGAGCTGGCCGGCATGCTGGTGGAGATCCACGGCCAGCACGAACAGCAGGCCCTGCTCTCGCGCCCCTCGCAGCTCTCGCTGCTGGACGCCTTCGCCCGCAACGACGCCGAGCGCGCCCAGGTCCGCCAGACCGCGGCACGCTGGCAGGCGCTGGTGGACGAAGCCGAGGCGCTGTCGCGCCAGGGCGATGTCAGCGACCGGATCGGTTACCTGGAGCACCAGCTCAGCGAGCTCAAGCGCGAAGACCTGGACCCGGCCTCGATCGCCACCCTGGGCAGCAGCCACCGCCGCCAGGCCCATGCCAGCGCGCTGATCGGCGCCTGCGACGTGGCCGTCAGCCGCCTCAACGGCGACGACGAGGTCTCGGTGCTGCAGCTGCTGCAGCAGACCCGGCATGATCTTGCCCGCGTGGCCGAGCACGACAGCCGGCTCGGCGAGGTCGATGCACTGCTCGACAGTGCCGCCATCCAACTGGACGAAGCGCTGTCCCTGCTTGATCGCGTCCACGACGACCTGGATGCCGACCCCGAGCAGTTCGAGGACATCGAGCGCCGCCTGGGCCGCCTGCACGACCTCGCCCGCAAGCACCGCGTGCCGATGGAAGCGCTGGGCGAGCACCGCGATGCCATGGAGGCCGAAGTCGAGCAGCTGCGCGGTGCCGACGAGCGCCTGCAGACCCTGGCCGGCGAGATCGACCGTGCCGCCGGCCAGTGGACGACCGTGGCCGAGGTGCTCAGCGCCAGCCGCCGGAAGGCTGCCAAGGCCCTGTCGGACACCACCACCACCCTGATCGGCGAGCTGGGCATGGGCGGCGGTCAGTTCCTGATCGATATCGAGCGGCAGAGCGTGGTCAAGCCGGACCCGAACGGGGCCGAGCGGGTCGAGTTTCTCGTTGCCGCCAACGCCGGCCAGCCGCCGCGCGCCCTGCGCAAGGTGGCCTCGGGCGGTGAACTGTCGCGCATCTCGCTGGCGATCGAAGTCGCCGCCTTGGGCCTGGATGCCGTGCCGACCATGGTCTTCGACGAAGTCGATTCAGGCATCGGCGGCGCCGTGGCCGACATCGTCGGGCAGAAGCTGCGCGCCTTGGGCGAGAAGCGTCAGGTGCTGTGCGTCACCCACCTGCCCCAGGTCGCCTCCAAGGGCCACGCCCACTACCGGGTCAGCAAGGCCCCGGTGGACGGCATGACCCAGAGTGCGGTCGAGAAGCTGGACACCAAGGCCCGCGAAGAAGAGCTCGCGCGGATGCTGGGCGGCGTGGAAGTCAGCAAGGAAGCCCGCGCCGCGGCGCGCAAGCTGTTGCAGGTTTGAGGCCGGGTACCGACCAACGGTCGGTACCTACCCGCTCCAACGTACCGACCAACGGTCGGTACCTGCCGGCCACGACCCGGTAGTGCCGGCCGCTGGCCGGCTCCCCGCGGACCCGCTTCCGCCCGCGGCATCCACCCCACACCCCTCACCCCAACGGCTGGGCCAGATCCACCCGCGCGACCAGAAAATCCAGCAGCGCGCGCACGCGCAGCGGCAGGTAGCCGCCCTGCCCCTGGAACACCGCGTGCACCTCCTCCAGATCACCAGGGTTGGCCGATTCCAGCACCGGCAGCAGGCGCCCGGCCGCCACATCGGCCTGCACCTGGAACGCCGCCAGCCGCGCCATGCCCACGCCACCGAGCACCAGCCTGCGCAGCGCCTCGCCGTCGCTGGCGCGTGCATTGCCCTGGGTGGGCACGACCTGCCGCTCGCCATCAACGACCAGCGGCCAGCCGACCTGCGTACGCGGATGCCCGATATCGAGCCGGTTGTGCGCCATCAGCATGTCGGCGTCCTGCGGCAGGCCGTGTCGGGCGGCGTAGCTGGGGGCGGCGACGATCATCATCCGGGTCGCGCCCAGTCGCCGCGCAACCAGGCTGGAGCTTTTCAGCGGGCCGGCGCGCACCGCCACATCGGTGCGCTGCTCGAGCAGGTCGATCACCTCGTCGGTCAGCACCAGATCCACGCCGACCTGCGGGTGCAGCGCGAGAAAGTCCGGCAGCAGCGGCAGCAGAAAATGCTGGCCAAACGGCACATTGGCATTCACCCGCAGGCGCCCACGCGGTTCGGCATGGGCGCTGGCACAGCGCTCGGCTTCATCCAGATCGGCCAGCACCCGCAGCCCGCGCTCATAGAACGCGCAGCCCTCCTGGGTCAGCTGCAGCTGGCGGGTGGAGCGCTGCAGCAGGCGTGTGCCGAGCCGCTGTTCGAGCCGCGAGACCAGCTTGCTGACCGCCGAGGGACTCAGGTCCAACGAACGCGCAGCCGCTGAAAACCCGCCGGTTTCGATGACCCGGACGAACACTTCCAGTTCGCCGGAACGGTTGATGTCGGTGCCTGCCATGGGATGAATCCAGTTCACAGATGATTGTCCTCAGGCAGTCTAGTTCACAGGTACCCCGAAGATCACCATGGCGCTTCCTCTCCCACGGATCGCCCGATGAATACCTTCGCCCGCCTTACCGCCACCGCCCTGCTGGCCACCGCCGGCACCGCGGTTGCCGCCCCTGCGCCCACCTGGGTGGCCAGCTGGCAGGCCAGCCCGCAGCCGGTCTGGGGCGCAGATTTCCTCTTCCCCACGCTGATCCCGGCGCACCTGGAGGCGCAGACCTTCCGCCAGACCGCGCGCCTGAGCCTCGGCGGCCGCCAGCTGCGGGTGCGCCTGAGCAATACCTATGGCGAGCAACCGCTGCGGATCGGCGCGGCCAGCGTTGCCGCCGGGGCCGGCCAGCAGCCCCTGGCGCTGTCCTTCGAGGGAAGCGCGGAGACCGTGATCGC
The DNA here is from genome assembly GCF_030128875.1 of Stenotrophomonas sp. BIO128-Bstrain. Lineage (NCBI taxonomy): Bacteria > Pseudomonadati > Pseudomonadota > Gammaproteobacteria > Lysobacterales > Lysobacteraceae > Stenotrophomonas > Stenotrophomonas sp. BIO128-Bstrain. Next base: position 2,095,586 of record NZ_CP124620.1, read on the forward strand.
CCCCGGTACCGAGCGCCTGAGCGACCCGCTGGCGCTGGCGACCACCGATCTCCAGGCCGTGCAGGTGAGCGTCTACCTGGCCGGCCGCACGCCCCTGCGCAGCTTCCACTGGGAAGGCCGGCAGACCGCTGCAGTCGCCACCGGTGACCAGACGCTCGCCCCGACGCTGGCCACCTCCTCGACCACCACCGCCCGCCTGTTCGTCTCGGGTATCGATGTGCAGGGCGCCGCAGGCGCCCGCAGCGTGGTGGTGATCGGTGACTCGATCACCGATGGCGCGACCGCCAGCCTGGACCGCGACCAGCGCTGGACCGACCACCTCGCCGCACGCCTCGCGCCGCAGGGCGTGGCCGTGGTCAACGCCGGCATCTCCGGTGGCCGCCTGCTCCGCGATGGCATGGGAGAGGCCGCGCTCTCCCGCTTCCAGCGCGATGTGCTCGATCAACCCGGCGTGGCCAGCGTGATCGTGCTGCTGGGCACCAACGACATCGCCTGGCCCGGCACCGCCTTCGCCCGCTCCGAACCTGCGCCGACCCTGGCCGAACTGCAGGTCGGCTATCGCGCCCTGGTGGATCGCGCCCATGCCCGGGGCGTGCGCATCGTCGGTGCGACCCTGCCGCCGTTCGCGGGCGCCCTGCCCGGCACGCCGCTGGACGACTACTACCAGCCCGACAAAGACGCGCTGCGCCGCCAGCTCAATGCCTGGCTGCGGCAGGACAGCCCGTTCGATGCGGTGATCGACCTCGACGCCGCCCTGCGTGATCCGGCCGATCCGGCGCGGATGGCGCCAGCGTTCGATTCCGGCGACCACCTGCACCCGGGCGATGCGGGCAACCGGGCGATGGCCGACGCAGTGGACCTGCAGGCGCTGCTGCCCGGCCAAGTGCCGGTCACGACACCCTGACAACGAAAAACCCCCGGGCCGGGGCGCGGGGGTTTGATCTGCAGCGTGCCCTGCCCAGGCCGGTCGTCACGACCGGCCCGGCGCCATCACCGGCGCTTCTTGCGCACGTACAGGACCAGCGAGTGCTCTTCGAGTTCGTAGCCGTGGTCGGCTGCGATCTTGCGCTGCAGCTCCTCGATCTCGTGGCTTTCGAACTCGATGATCTTGCCGCTGTCCACATCGACCATGTGGTCATGGTGACCCCCGCGGTCCAGCTCGTAGACGGCCTGGCCACCTTCGAAGTTGTGCTTGAGCACCAGGCCGGCCGCCTCGAACTGGGTCAGAACCCGGTAGACCGTGGCCAGCCCGATCTCATCACCGTGCTCCAGGAGCTGGCGGTAGATGTCTTCGGCGGTCATGTGGTGGCTGGCATTGCGCTGCTCGAGCAGCGACAGGATCCGCATACGCGGATGGGTCACCTTGAGGCCGACTTTGCGCAGGTCGTGGGTTTCCATAGTTCTCCGTTCATTGGCGATTTAGCGCCAGCTGCCTCGGATTGGGTCGCGGCGACACGTCGGGAGTGTATCATCGACTCGATTTCCCCAAACGCCATTCCCCGATGCGCAATCTCCTGCTGGTCGCCGCCGTTGCCCTGTCCACCACGGGCTGCGGCATCATTTACAAGCAACCCATCTATCAGGGCAACCTGATCCGGGAGCAGGCCGTCGGTCAGCTGCAGGTGGGCCAGAGCAAGCAGCAGGTCAACGCCCTGCTTGGCACGCCTTCCATCCCGGACCCGTTCCATGCCCAGCGCTGGGATTACACCGCCAGCCAGCGCGTGAACCGGGTCGGCAAGACCGAAGTGAAGAACTTCACCGTCTACTTCGAAAACGACGCGGTCACCCGCTGGGACGGCGAGTACTTCGCCAGCGACGACGCCCAGCTGGCCCGCAGCACGCTGCGCCAGTTCGGCCGCAACCTGCCCAAGGACAAGAAGAAGCGCGGCCGCTGAGGCCCGCGTTCTTCACTCAGCTGCCGGCGCGGGCGCGTCGGCGGCGGTTGTCTTTCGGGTCGGCCAGCAGCGGACGCAGCAGCTCGACCCGGTCGCCCTCGCGCAGCACCTGATCCGGCTTGGCCAGCAGGCCATGCACGGCCATGGCCGGGCACTGGTCGCTGCCCTCGATGCCGGCCAGCGCGATGGCCTCGGCGACGGTGGTGCCCCCGGCGAGGGTCAGCACCTTCGAGGCGGCCCGATCGGGCCAGGCCAGCACCACCTCGACCGTGATCACGGCTCAGTCCTGGGCGTCGGCGACGCGGACGAAATCATTGACCATCCGGTCGGCCAGGCCCTGGAAGCCCAGCGCGAGAGCCGGACCGAGCAGACGTGAGGTCGGCTCGAACTCCAGCGTCAGCGTGACCTTGCAGGCATCTTCGGCCAGCGCGTGGAATTCCCAGCGACCGTGCAGGCGCTTGAACGGCCCGTCCTTGAGCTGCATATCGATGCTGTGCGGGCGTTGCAGCGTGTTCTCGGTCATGAACCAGGTGGAGAACGAACCGAAGCCCAGATCCAGGCGCGCGATCAGGCGGTCCGGGCCGGACTCCAGGATCTGCGAGGCCGAGCACCAGCGGAAGCGGCGCGGATAGGCGTCAATATCATTGACCAGGTCGAACATGCGGGCAGCCGAATGTTCGACCAGGGCACTACGGCGGATAGTTGGCATGCGATACAGATGTCTGATGAATCGACCGGGCGTGCCCGAATCGGAGACAATAGGGAAATGAGCAAGAACAGCGGCAAGGATAAAGCAAAGGGCGCGACGGCCAACAAAACCATCGCACTCAACAAGCGTGCCCGGCACGAGTACCACATCGAAGATCGCTTCGAAGCCGGCCTGGCCCTGCAGGGCTGGGAGGTCAAGTCGATCCGCGCCGGGCGCGGCAACATCATCGATGCTTACGCCTACGTGCGTGATGGCGAGATCTATCTGATCGGTGCGCAGATCACCCCGTTGATCCAGGCCTCCACCCACGTGGTGGCCAACGACCGCCGGGACCGCAAGCTGCTCCTGCATCGCAACGAGATCGACAAGCTGATCGGCAAGGTGCAGCGCGACGGCTACACGATCGTGCCCACCGCGATGTACTGGAGCAAGAACAAGATCAAGCTCGAGATCGCGCTGGCCAAGGGCAAGCAGACCCACGACAAGCGCGATGCGGAGAAGGACCGCGACTGGGCGCGCGAGAAGTCGCGCACCATGCGCCGGCACAACCGCGACGCGTGATGACGCGCACGGTGGCCGCACCGGGGATCCAGCCGGCCAGCGCCGAGGACACCCGCGCGGTGTTCGCCGGCCTGTTGGCTTTCAACCAGGCCGCCAGTGGCGATGCGTTGGACGATCAGCCGGTCAACCGGGTGATCCACGATGCTACCGGCCGGGTGGTGGCCGGGATCGCCGCCGACGTCTGCGGTGGCTGGCTGATGGTGCATGCGTTGTGGGTGGACGCCAGCCAGCGTGGCCAGGGGCTGGGCCAGGCGCTGCTGGCCGATGCCGAGCAGCAGGCCCGCACGCTCGGCGCACACGCGGTGACGCTGGACACCTTCTCCTGGCAGGCCGAGGGCTTCTACCTCAAGCAGGGCTATGAGGTGTTCGGCCGGCTGCAGGACTTCCCGCCCGGGCACCATCGCCTGTACCTGCGCAAGCCGCTGTAACGCCCTGCCCGGGCACTGCCAGCGCCACGTATCGCCAAGGCTGTCCTGACCCCGCGGCCCCGGCAGGACAGCGATCTTTCCCCGCCAGCCCCGCGCAGCTGTCAGAATCCCCGCATTGATACGGAAAGGATCCGCGCGTGACACTTGAAACTACCCCGGCACCCGCACTGGCGGCGGACGAACTGACCACCCTGCGCGCCGACGTGGCCGCGCTGGAGTTCATCTTTGACGAACTCGCCCGCGCGATGGACCCGGCCGCGCTGCTCAAGGTGCTGACCTACCTGATCCGCAACGCCAAGCGCGTCGCCTCGGAGACGCAGAGCTACGACACCCTGGAGCACCGCCGGCTGGTCGCCCAGGTGGAATCGCTGATGGCCCGGGTCGAGCCGCAGGCCAAGAAGCAGGCGATGGCCGTGCGCAACGAGCACAACCGCCTGAAGAAGGAAAAGGCCCGCCACAAGGCCGACAGCCGCCGCCAGCTGCAGAAGTAAGCGGCAGAAGTAAGCGGCAGACCGGCAAGGTGACTGTTCAGCCGGATTGGAGTAGCATCCATTCCGTCAAGTAGACGTCCGGCGCTGTTTTCCGGATGAAGTGCGGTTCTTGAAGAAACCGGGGGTGCATTGGTTTCGACGGGGGTTGTGAAGTTACTTGGTGCATGCCGAGGGGGCAGCTTTCCTCGTTAATCCAGCAGCAAACTTTTAGTTGCCAACGACGACAACTACGGTTCGAACGACTTCGCAATCGCTGCCTAAAAACAGCTTTAGCGTTTAGTTCTACAGCCGCCTTAGGCGAACCCCCGAACCTACTTGTGCCCGTGCTCGTAGATGTAGGGTCATTATCACGGAACCGGTTGTGATGGCTGCCTGTCAGTCACGACTTAACTAAAGCAGGCTGGTCCTGGGGTGCGCTTTGCACACCGTGCTGCCACAGGATGAGATCCAACGGTGAGCTAAGCATGTAGTACCGGGGATGGAGTGCCTTCGGACGGCGGTTCAATTCCGCCCACCTCCACCAATGAGGGGTTCGAAAGAATCCCAAGAAGCCCGGGAACCCTTATACAACGGGGGTTCCCGGGCTTTTTTATTTCCGGCATCGTCAGGCCCCATGCGCTGCAGGTCGTGAGACCGTGGGGGCGATGCCCCCGCTCACCCATCTTGCCTTGCGGCGCGCCAAGCCGGCCGAGAAGACCCCGAACCTGTTCGACCGCGGCGGTCTCTACCTGGAGATCTCATCCTGTTGATGGTCGGTGGTGGCACCTGACCCTTCTGGACCTCAGCCTGCAGATGAGCCTCTACGGGCTGCTGCTGGCCTCGTGGCGCTGTGGCAGTTGCCGCGCTGTGCCAGACGGATCGCGGCGTACGGCCGCCTCCTCTTCGCCCTCGGAGGGCGGGATGTACCACTTCTGGACCGTGCCCGCGGGCAGGTTATAGACCCAATATGTCCCGCCAGCCTTCGTTACCGCTTCTTCCAGGATTGCGCGCTGGCGGAAGTCCTCATCGGTCACGCAGGTGGGGCAGTGCACCGGCTGAGCCGCAAAAGCAGGCGTTGCAACCGCCGCGGCCGTTAATGCAAGCATCGCACTAAAGAGCTTCACAATAGATCCTTTATTGAGAAATTGCCGATTTGCTCGGCGATTTGATCCTAGCACCGTGAAGCATGTGGCTGGGTTGCCGATCCTGCCGTGATCTCGCCAACGTGACCGCGTACGCGTCCGCAGTTGGGTTTGTCATGACCTTTGAAGCGGCGCGGGACTTCTCTGATTCAGGGCGTGGCTGGCTGCCGAGCGGGATGACGCGACGGCAATGCTGCTGGCCAGCGAGTGCAGACATCGAAGGTCCCCACCTTTTTGTGCCTCACGGCAACGTAAATTTCCGCGCCATCCGAAGTGGCCAGACCGAGGTGAACTGCGCGCCACCCACCAGCCGGTATGCTGCCGAAACACTGTGCAGCACGCCCATCGCCTCCAGCACATCCTTGGTCTTCCGGAACGTCGGCCGCGGATCCGCGGTGAACATGAAAAGGTTGATCTCTTTCGCGCTGACGTCATAGCCGTCCAGCGTCGCGGCCTTGCCGAGCGCGGCGGTCAGCTCGGCCTCCAGCGTCGCCAGGAATGCCTCATCGTCCAGCGACTTGCGCCAGAACTTGATCACAAGCTGGTAATCCATCAGGCGGCCCCGTCATTCAAGAAGTGAACCGCCAAGGTTACCCGCATGAAGGACATCACGCTGTGTTTGAAGCGGCGGCAATCATCTGCGCCAGCCGGTCGGCGATGGCCTGCCCCACCTCCGGCGGCAGGCGCGAGCGCGACAGCGCTTCGAACACCCACATGCCGTCGGCGGCGAGCTTGGCGATGAACAGGTCCAGCGCGGCCGGGTCGCTCAGGTCCTGCGGGGTCGGCGGCGACCAGCGCTCGGCCACGGTCGCCCAGGGCTGCACGTTCTCATCCGTCGCCGCCGCATCAAACATCAGCTGCAGTTCGGCGCGCGTAGCGGTCTGCACACAGGTCAGTGCGTAGGCCTGGTAGCGCTCGGTGGCATCGGCGGCCTCGGCCGGCTTGCCGGCCACCTCGATCAAGCTCGCCTCCCACACGCCGGCCAGGTGCTGATGGATGCCCTGGAGCAGCGCGTCGCGCGAGGGGAAGTGGTACAGCAGCCCTCCCCTGGCGATGCCGGATTCGGTGGCGACCGCCTCGAAGGTGAGCGCGGTGATGCCGTCGCGTTCGATCACGCGGACGGCGGCATCAAGGATGTTGGTTCGGTTGCTCGGGCGCATGGAGTCAGTGGGCGTGGGAGACAGTGGTGGCGCTGCCGGGGCCGTGACGGCGCAGCAGAATGCCGGTGACGACGGTGCCGACCAGGAGCACGGCGGCGATCACATACAGTACCCAAACATAGCTGGCGTCGTAGGCGCTGGCGGCAGCACCGAGCCACCCTGCATCGGAACCGGGCTGCGCGGCCAGAGCGAACGCCTGCTGGATGCTCTCACCCGCAGCGGCGTCCACGCCGTCCGGAAGCGACACGGTTGCCGAGTACAGCGCGGCAATCAGGCTGCCCAGCAGCGAGACCGCGAACAGGCTGCCGAACTCGTAGGACACCTCCTCCACCGAGGACGCCATGCCGGCGCGGTGCGGCGGCACGTTGCCGATGATGGCCGTGGAAGCGACCGAAATGGTCGCGCCCATGCCCAGCCCGGTGAGCAGCAACCCGGTAATGGTCCAGCCCAGGTCGCTACCAAAGGTCACCGCCACCAGCAGCACGCCGGCGGTACCCACGCCGAGCCCACCGGTGATCAGCGGCAACAGCCCGACGCGGTGCAGGAACGCGCCGCCGAAGATCGCGCTGGGCAGGCAGCCGAGCGCGACCACCGACACCAGCAAACCGGCCTGCAGCGGCGTGTAATCGGCGACCAGCTGGAAGCGCTGGGTGGTCAGCAGCTGCAGGCCGGCGATGGCAAACATCGCGAAGGCCGCCGAGAGCACACCGGCCAGGAACGGCGCATTGCGGAAGATCGCCACATCAAGCATGGGATACGGCAGGCGACGCTGGCGACGCAGGAACAGCACCAGACCCACGACGAAGACCAGCGCCGCGCCCGCGGCCAGTGGCCCGTTCGGCGGCGCATGCGCGATTTCCTTGATCGCCACCACCAGGCCGGACAACGCGACCAGACTCAACAGCGAGGAAATCAGGTCCCACGGCTTGCTCGCATCGGGCGTGCCGTGCGGCGCGAACAGCACGGCGCCAACCATCGCCAGCAGCACGATCGGCACGTTGATCAGGAACACCGAACCCCACCAGAAATGGGCCAGCAGCACGCCGCCGACGATCGGGCCGATCGCGCTGCCAATGATGGAAATGCAGCCCCAGACCGCGATCGCCAGATTGCGCTCGCGCTCATCCGCGAAGGTCAGGCTGATCAGCGCCAGCGTGGCCGGCATCATTGCCGCGGCACCCACCGCGAGCAGCGCGCGGGCGCCGATGAGCAGGTTGGCGTCCGCCGCGAACGCAGCCAGCAGCGAGGCGATGCCGAAGATCACCAGGCCGATCAGGAACATACGGCGGTGCCCCAGCCGGTCGCCGAGGGTGCCCGCGCCGAGCAGCAGGCCGGCCATGACCAGCGGATAGGCATTGATGATCCACAGCCCCTGCAGCGACGTGGCGCCGAGTTCGGCGGTCAGGGTGGGCAAGGCGGTGTACAGGACCGAGTTGTCGAGCGTGATCAGCAGCAGGCCGGCGGCCACGGTGAGCAACAGGCTCCAGCGCTGGGTCTTGGTGGGGGTCATGGGGAACGAACGTTTCGGGCGGGCAGTAACTATACAGGACGTCCTGTTTGGTTATGACTCCCCCTCCCGACGGGTTCAGCCTGCGGCAGGCACTGCCGTGCGCAACCGCGGACGTGGCCGGTCTGCGTGGCAACTGGCGTTCATCACATGGCAGGGGGCTCACCCGCGCAGGTACGCCTGCCCGGTATGCACGGTGTCGGGGATCGCTATGGACGGACAGAAAGAGGCATTTCGGCAGGCACACGCCGAGTTGGAGCAGTGCTGGACGCACGGCCGGTCGGCGGCCGAGCGATGGGCGGTGTACGACGGTATCCACGACCGGCTGGTAGCGCAGTGGCCGGGCGATGCCACCCGCATCGTCGGCATGATGGTGATGTGGGTCACCGAAATACGCGGCAGCTGCCCGTCGCCCCATGGCGTTGCCGAGCCGGGACGGAGCGAGGTCCTGCGGCTGCGTGCCTCCCGGATCGATTCCTGAGAGCCGTGCCGGCTGGGTTACGGTGCGGTCGGCTGGAAAGGCGCGTTGCGCCCGGCCACTTCCATGTTGATCGCATTGATCAGGGCCGACACGGCCGTCGCCAGGCGGCGGCTGTCGGCGATGGAGCCGAAGAACAGGATCGAGGTGCCGTCCAGTTCGACCCCGGCCAGGCCGAGCTCGCCCTTGAGCGCGGCGACGCGTTCGTCGAACAGCTTCAACCAGTGGGCATCGGGAGCGACATCCAGCATCGCCACAATCGCCTCATCCGCACCATGGTCGACGATGGTCTGCAGGGTCGGGACGTCGAATCCCAGCAGGCGTGGCACGCTGCTGTCGGGAAGAGGAATGCTCATGCGGGCATGGTAGCCGGTAAGCCGCTGCGGTGCCCGACGGCGACTGGCGATGGCTGAAGCGTTGTGATTGCCCATGACGCACAAAGGCCCGGCCAGATCGGCCGGGCCCTCGGTGCGTCATGCCTGGCCTTATTCTTCCTGGTCGCTCTGCTGGCCCGAGCGCTGGCCCTGCTGATCCTGCTGTTGCTGCTGCTTCTGGGCGTCACGGTCGCGCTGATCCTGCTGATCCTGCTGGCCCTGCTGCGGGGTGTTGCGCTGCGGATCGTTCTGACCCTGCTGCGGGTTCGGGGTGTTGGCCATTGCCGTATCTCCGGTGTTCGGCATCGAAGTGGTGCCGGTGAAACCACGCTAGGCCTGCCCGCGTTACCCATGTGTGCGTGGCGGGCGGCGCGCCCTGCACGCGCCGGGCACCTGCGTAAACAATTCAGAACGCACTGGAAAACGACACCGAGAGAGCACAGTGCGTTCACTGCCCGGTAGCGGTGATCTGCAGCGCATCGACAGTCCCTTGATGGGCGCGCGCTCATGCTCGCGACGAAAGGCCCTTGCCGGGCCCCCACCGAGGATGTGCCATGACGCCGCTCCGCTCGCTGCGGTTGACCGCCCTGCTCGCCCTGACGCCGATGCTGGCCACCGCGGCGGACAAGGTCACCACCACCCCCGTGCACTTCACCAAGGGCGCCAGCAGCGCCACTCTGCGTGGGACGTTGTCCGGTTATGACACCGTCCGCTACACGATCGCCGCGCGTGCCGGCCAGACCATGGCGGTCACGATCGACGGCAGCCCCAATGCCAATTTCAATGTATTCGCGCCCGGCGTAACGCCCGGCCAGGGCGAGGCCCTGGGCAGCAACGACGAGACCCGGCGCTGGAGCGGCACCCTGCCGTCCACCGGCACCTATGTGGTGCAGGTCTACCAGATGCGTGCGCAGGCGCGCCGGGGTGAGAAGGCACCGCACAGCTTGACCGTCGCAATCCGCTGAGGCCAGCCCCGGGTATCCTCGGGGGTGTCGGTTTCGTCCACGCAAGGGGCCCGGGATGGACTTCCTCAAACTGCTGCGGTCGCTGGAAGAGTTTCTCTACGAGCTGTGCACCTGGTTTCTGTTCTTCCCGCGCACGCTGTACCGCGTGGTGGTGCATCCGCGGCGGATGGCCCAGTACGTGGATACCGAGCTGAAGGAAAAGCTGGACCGCCAGTTCGACGATGCGATCAGCCCGCCGATGTTCCTGATGCTGGCGGTGCTGGTCGCACACGGGGTGGAGCTGATGCTGCACCAGCAGGTGGTCGGCACCGGTGCGCTGTCGCGTTCGATTTTCGGCAATGAGGAAAGCCTGCTGCTGTACCGCTCGATCACCTTCGCCATCTGGCCGCTGGTGACCACCACGCACCTGCTGCGGCGCAAGCACGTGCCGATGACCCGGGAGTCGTTGCGCCGACCGTTTTTCATGCAGTGCTACCTGACCGCCCCGTTCGCGGTGACGTTGTCCACCAGCATGGTGTTCGTACGGCTGCCCGGCGAGCTGTCAACCGTGCTCGGCACTGCGGTGGGGGTGATCGCCGCGCTGTGGTATGCGGTGGTCCAGGCCGGGTGGCTGAAGGTCGCGCTTCAACGCTCCTGGTTGAACACGATCCTCTCCACGGTATGGGTGCTGGTGCTGGGATCGCTCATCAACATCACGATCGGGGTGATCCTGCTGTCGAATTGATCCGACCGGCGCCCCGCCCAACCGCCATGTCGCGCATATCCTTTCCCCGCCCTTCCATGCGACCCTTTGGGAACGTTTTCATGGAATGGAGGGATTCCACATGCTGTTTCGTTTCCACCGGCCCGCGCTGCTGGCCCTGATGATGTTTGCCGCCCCGCTGGGCAGCGCCTGGGCGCAGGCACCGGACGCGTTGAAAGTCATGTCGTTCAACGTGCGCACGCCGGCCGATACCGACCCCGGCAAGCGCTGGGAAGACCGCCGCGATGCGATGGTCACGCTGATCCGCGAACAGAAACCCGAGGTGATCGGCACCCAGGAGCTGGTGCGGAAACAGGGCGAGTACCTGGTCGCGCACCTGCCCGGCTACACCCTGTTCGGCAGGGACCGCCGCGGCGGCAATGCCGACGAACACATGGGCGTGCTGTACGACAGCGCGCGCCTGAAGGTGCTCGAATCAGGCGACTTCTGGCTCTCCGATACACCGGATGTGCCGGGCAGCATCACCTGGGGCAACCTGTTCCCGCGCATGGTGACCTGGGCGCTGTTCCAGCGTCAGGCCGATGGCCAACGCTTCTATCTGTTCAACACCCACCTGCCCTATCGCGATGAAGATGAGCCGCGCCGCGTGCTCGGTGCGAAGCTGATCGTCTCGCGGCTGGCAACGCTGCCCAAGGACATCCCGGTCGTGGTCACCGGCGATTTCAACAGTGAGCCCGGCAGCGACACCTACAAGGCCTTCACTGCCGCATTGGGCGATGCCCGCGAACTCGCCGGCAAGGTCGAAGGCCCGCGCCTGACCTTCCACGATTTCACCGGCAAACCGACGGTGGAACTGGACTGGATCCTGGTACGCGGTTTCAGCGTGGACCGTTTCAGCACGCTGGACCAGAAACCCGGTGGCGTGCTGCCTTCGGACCACTACCCGGTCCAGGCCGAGCTGCGGTTCCCCGCGTCGCCGCCGACGGGCCGGTAAGCAGACGCGCGATGGGCGGCCATAGCACCGTCCATCGGCTTGCGCATGGCCGCACTGCGGCCCTGCGCTTTCACCCGCCGATCACGGCTGCCGCTCATCGATCTGCTGCAGCAGCTGGTACAGCGCCTGATGCTGCTCGCGTGCCTGGCAGATCCGCGCGCCGATGGCGATGAACACACCGGTGGCGATCAGGCCGATCTCGAACAGGCCTTCGGTCAAACGGGCGAATCCGATGGCGACCACGATGATCGCGGCGACCAGCAGCGCGATGACACCGCGCGAAAGCCCCGCGCCGGATCCCATGCCCGGCTCCTGCACACGCGGACGGACAGGACGCCACTGATTGGGTTGCATGCGGGCCACTCCAGAGAACAACCCACGCTTGTAGCATCGTGCATTGGCACCGTGCAGAGGCAAAGCCGTCAACCGCGACGCCCTGCGCAGCGGATGTGACGGCTGTTGCCATTCTTGCAGGGACGGCGCCTTCGCCGCCCCTGCGACCTGCGGCCGGTCAGCGCTGCGTCACCGCCACCGGGGTGTTGGCTGCATCCTGCTGCTGGCCCCAGCCACCCAAGGCCTTGTACACCCCCACCACACTGACGTTGACCGTGGATTCGGCCTCGGCCAGTGCATCGTCCGCGGCCAGCTGGGTGCGTTGTGCATCGAGCAGGGTCAGGAAGTCTTCCGACCCCTCGCGGAAGCGGATCTGCGCCAGTTCCTCCGCGCGACCCGCCGCCTGGGCCTGCTCGGCGACGATCGCCAGGCGGGCCTGCTGCTTGGCGTACCGCGTCAACGCGTTCTCGGTGTCTTCCAGCGCCAGCAGCACCGCCTTCTCATACTCGGCGGCGGCACCGTCGGCCTGCGCCTTGCTGGCGCGCAGACGGGCTTTGACCGTGCCGAAATCGAAGGCAGCCCAGCTGATCGACGGGGTCACCGACCACGCCTTGTTGTTGCCGTTGACCAACCCGCTGGCATCACCGGACAGGAAGCCGACGAACCCACTCAGGCTGATCCGCGGGAACAGGTCCGCGGTGGCCACGCCAACGCGCGCGGTGGCCGCCGCCAGCCGACGCTCGGCCACGCGCACATCGGCGCGCTGACGCAGCAGATCGGTGGTGTCACCCAACGGCAACGCCTTGGCGTACGGCCGCATCTCGCGCGGCTGCAGCAGGCTGTCCAGTGCATCCGGACGCTGCCCCAGCAGGACGGCCAGGCGATGACGCGACTGCACTTCGGCGACTTCCAGCAGCGGGATGTCGGCCTCGATCGCCTTCAGGCGCGCACGGCTGCTCTGCACGTCCAGCTCGCTGCCGGCGCCCAGTTCCCAGCGGGTCTCGGTGAGCTTCTGGGTGTCGCGCAGATTGACCAGGGTGCGCTTGGCCACCGCGATGCGCTTCTGGGTACCGCGCAGCTCGAAGTAGTTACGGGCTACTTCGGCGGCGACGGTGACCTGCGCGTCGGCGAGGTTGTCCTGCTCGGCGCCCAGGTCCGCGCGCGCCGCTTCGGCGGCACGGCGTTGGCGACCGAACAGATCCAGCTCCCAGCCGGCATCGAAGCCGAGCTGGTAGGTCTCGCTGAAGACGCGCTCACCACCCACCGTGGCATCGGGCTGCTTGCGGCGGTCATAGCTGCCGCCGCTGGTGACGTGCGGCAACTGGTCCAGGCGCTGCTCGACGAACACCGCGCGGGCCTCGCGCACCCGCGACATCGCGATGCGCAGGTCCAGGTTGGTGCCCAGTGCTTCATGCACCAGCTGCTCCAGCACCGGATCGTCGAACTGGGCCCACCAGCTCGCCACCGGCGAGGTGGTGGTGAACACCGGCGCGGCGGCGCCCTGCAGGGTCACCGGCTCGGCCGGTGGCGCCTGGTAGTTGGGGCCGACGCTGACGCAGCCGGCCAGCAGCGCGCTGGTCACGGCCACGGTCAACAGGCGGATTACCATGGCAGCACCTCGCCGAGGTAGGTGAAGCTGCCGTTGGGGCCATCGGCATCGATCAGCGCCATGCCGACGCTGGAGCGTGCGCCTTCGCTGATTTCGATCTCGCCCTCACCGCCGTTCATGTCGGTCTTGACGTAACCGGGGTGCACGGTATTGACCTTGGTGGTGCTGTCGCGCAGCTCGTAGGCGAGCTGTACGGTCCACGCATTCACCGCACTCTTGGAGGCGTTGTAGGCGGGCACCGCGAAGCCGTAGATCGGCGAGCCCGGCTGGCTGTGCAGGGTCAGCGAGCCCAGGATGCTGGAGACGTTGACGATGCGTCCAGCCGACGAGGCGTTGAGCAGCGGCAGGAAGGCCTGGGTAACGGCGATCACGGCGAACACGTTGGTGTCGAAGGTATCGCGCCAGGTCTGCAGGGTCTGCGCCGACGGCGCCAGCTTTGGGTCGTCGAGCAGGATGCCGGCGTTGTTGACCAGGATGTCCAGGCGGCCGTGACGCTCGGTCACGGTCTGCACGGCGGCGGCGATGCTGGCGGCATCGCCTACGTCGAGCTGGATCGCTTCGACCGGCAGGCCCTCGGCCTGCAGCTTCAGCGCCTCGGCCACGGCGACGTCGCGCTTGCGCCCGGCCAGCAGCGTGTGCACGCCGGCCTGGGCCAGCTGACGGACGGTTTCCAGGCCGATGCCGCGGGTGGCACCGGTGACCAGGGCGATCTTTCGGGTAGCGGTATTCATGTGAAAAACCTCGCGGGGGAAGGAATCAGTGGTGGATGGTCGGTTCGCCGTGGGTCACCAGCTGCCCGCCGCCGTTACGGCTGACGAACTTGCGCAGGGCCACGTAGAACACCGGGGTCAGGAACAGGCCGAACAGGGTGACGCCCAGCATGCCGGCGAACACCGTGATACCGGTGACCGAGCGGACTTCCGCACCGGCGCCATGCGAGATCACCAGCGGGATGGTGCCGGCGATGAACGCGATGGAGGTCATCACGATCGGGCGCAGACGCAGGCGGCACGCTTCCAGTGCAGCCTCCACGATGCCCTTGCCGCCCATCTCCAGTTCGCGGGCGAACTCGACGATCAGGATGGCGTTCTTGCAGGCCAGGCCCATCAGCACCACCAGGCCGACCTGCACGAACACGTTGTTGTCGCCACCGGTCATCCATACGCCGAACAACGCCGACAGCAGGGTCATGGGGACAATCAGGATCACCGCCAGTGGCAACGACCAGCTTTCATACAGCGCGGCCAGCACCAGGAAGGCCAGCAGGATCGCCACCGGGAACACGATGAAGGCGGCCTTGCCCTGGGTGGCCTGCTGGTAGCTCAGGTCGGTCCATTCGGTCTGCATGCCGACCGGGAGTACCTTGCCGGCGATTTCGGTCAGCTTGGTCATGGCCTCGGCCGAGGACAGCATGCGCGGGTCGGCTTCGCCGGCCAGATCGGCCGCCGGGTAACCGTTGAAGCGCAGCACCGGGTCCGGGCCGTAGGTCTGCTTCACGGTGACCATCGAGCCGATCGGCACCATCTCGCCACGGTTGTTGCGGGTACGCAGGCGACCGATGTCTTCCACGCTGTCACGGAACTGGCCGTCGGCCTGGGCGATCACCTGCCAGGTACGACCGAACTGGTTGAAGTCGTTCACGTACGCCGAGCCCAGGTAGGTCTGCAGCGTGTCGAACAATTCGGTCAGCTCCACGCCCTGGGCCTTGGCCTTGACGCGGTCCACTTCGGCATCCAGCTGCGGCACGTTGGCCTGGTAGCTGGTGATGGGGAACGCCATGCCCGGGGTCTGCGCGACCGCACCCTGCATCGTGCTCACCGCCGTCTGCAGTGCGCCATAGCCGAGATTGCCGCGGTCCTGGATGAACATCTGGTAGCCGTTGCCGTTGCCCAGGCCGAGGATCGGCGGCGGCATCATGGAGAACGCAAAGCCCTCCTGCAGCCCGGCGATCTTGGCGTTGATCTCGGCATTGATCTGCGCGGCGGTGCGGCCCTTGCGCTCACTGAACGGCTTGAGCGGAACGAATGCGACGCCGGTGTTGGGCGTGTTGGTGAACTGCAGCGCGTTCAGACCCGGGAACTGGATCGTGTGCGCCACGCCATCGGTATTGCGCGCGATCTCGGCGACCTTGGCCAGCATGGCGTCGGTACGTGCGATCGAGGAGCCCTCCGGCAGCTTCACGCCGGCAATCAGGTACAGCTTGTCCTGGGTCGGGATGAAGCCGGCCGGCACCGCCTTGAACATCAGGCCGGTGGCCAGCAGCAGGCCGGCGTAGACCACGAACACCAGGCCACGACGGCCCAGCAGGCGGCCAACCGAACCGTGGTACTTCTCCGAGCTGGTCTTGAAGAAGCGGTTGAACGGACGGAAGATCCAGCCGAACAGACGGTCGATCAGGCGGGTGAGGCCATCCTTCGGCGCGCCGTGCGGCTTGAGCAGGCGTGCGGCCAGGGCCGGCGACAAGGTCAGCGAGTTGATCGCCGAGATCACGGTCGAAATCGCGATGGTGACGGCGAACTGCTTGTAGAACGCACCGGTCACACCGGACAGGAACGCCATCGGCACGAACACGGCACACAGCACCAGCGCGATCGCCACGATCGGGCCGGACACTTCGCGCATTGCCTGGTGGGCGGCGGCCAGCGGAGTCAGGCCTTCTTCGATGTTGCGTTCGACGTTCTCCACCACCACGATCGCGTCATCGACCACGATGCCGATCGCCAGCACCAGCCCGAACAGGGTCAGGGTGTTGATCGAGAAGCCGAGTACGTACAGCGCCGCGAAGGTACCCACGATCGACACCGGCACGGCGATCAGCGGAATGATCGAGGCACGCCAGGTCTGCAGGAACAGGATCACCACCAGCACCACCAGGGCGATCGCCTCGAGCAGCGTGGAGACCACGGCCTTGACCGAATCGCGCACGAAGATGGTGGTGTCATACACCGCTTCGTACTTCACGCCCGGCGGGAACTGCCTGGTCAGCTCATCCATGGTGTGGATGACCGAGTCGCGGATTGCCAGCGCGTTCGCGCCGGGGGCCTGGAAGATACCGATACCGACCGCGTTCTTGCCATCCAGCTGCGAGCGCAGCGTGTAGTCACCGGCGCCCAGCTCCAGGCGGGCGACATCGGACAGGCGCACCACTTCACCGTCGTCACCGGCCTTGAGCACGATATCGCGGAATTCCTGTTCGGTACGCAGGCGGCCCTGCGCATTGATCAGGGTCAGGAAGTCGCTGCTGGGCATCGGCTCGGCGCCGAGCTGGCCGGCCGAGACCTGCACGTTCTGCTCGCGCATCGCCCGCACCACATCGCTGGCGGTCAGGCCGCGCGCGGCGATCTTGTCCGGGTCCAGCCACGCACGCATGGCGTAGTCGCCGCCGCCGAACATCTGCGCATCGCCCACGCCCTGCAGGCGTGCCAGGGCATCCTTGACGTGCAGGCGGGCGTAGTTGCGCAGGTACAGCGAATCGTACTTGCCGTCCGGCGAGGTCAGGTGCACCACCATCAGGAAGGTCGGCGACTGCTTCTGGGTGGAGACACCCTGGCGGCGCACGTCTTCGGGCAGGCGCGCCTGCGCCTGGGCGACGCGGTTCTGCACCTTGACCGCGGCCTCGTCCGGATCGGTACCCGGGCGGAAGGTCACGGTCATCTGCAGCACGCCGTCGGAGCCGGCGACGGACTTGATGTACATCATGTCCTCCACGCCGTTGATCGCTTCTTCCAGTGGCGTGGCCACGGTTTCAGCGATCACCTTCGGGTTGGCGCCCGGGTACACCGTACGCACCACCACCGAAGGCGGTACCACTTCGGGGTACTCGCTGATCGGCAGCATCGGGATCGCGATCAGGCCAGCGGCGAAGATCACGATCGACAGCACCGCCGCGAAGATCGGCCTGTCAATGAAAAAACGGGAAAAGTCCATGGGTGGATTCCTGGGGTTTCACCAGCGCCGGCGTGCACGACCCCGGCCGCTGTCGCAGGCGACAGCGGTGGCGGGTTCCCCTGCACGGGGCGATGGCAGTCACGGTAGAGCCGACCGTTGGTCGGCTGCTATGTAGAACCGACGGTCAGTCGGCTGCCCTTCAATTCTTTGCAACAGCCGGCGCGGCTACCGGTGCGACAACCGGCTGCATCGCAACGGCCTTGGCCTGGACCGGCATGCCGGGCATGAAGACTTTCTGCACGCCATCGATGATCACGCGGTCACCGGCCTTCAGGCCCTGCTCGACGATACGCAGGCCGTCGGCATTGCGGCCGAGTTCGATATCGCGGCGCTGTGCCTTGTTGTCCTTGTCGACCACATAGACGAACTTGCGGTCCTGATCGGTCAGCACGGCCTTTTCATCGATCAGCATGGCCTGGAACTGGCCACTGCCCAGCAGCTGCACGCGGGCGAACAGGCCCGGAGTGAACGCGCGGTCGGCGTTGTCCAGCAGCGCGCGGACCCGGATGGTGCCGGTGCTGCGGGTCACCTGGTTGTCCAGGAAGTCGACCTTGCCTTCATGCGGGAAACCATTCTCACCGGACAGGCCCACCTTCACCGGCAGTTCGCTGTCGCGCTCGCTCGGGCGTTCGCCCTTGCGGGCCATCTGTGCGTAACGCAGGAAGGTGCCTTCATCGGCATCGAAGTAGACGTGGACCTTGTCCAGCGAGACCAGCGTGGTCAGCACGCTGGCACTGTCGCCGGCGGTGACCAGGTTGCCGGCGGTCACCATCGCGCGCCCGGCGCGACCGTTGATGGGGGCGCGCACCTGGGTGAACTCCATGTTCAAGCGCGCCGCATCCACCGCCGCCTGCGCGGCCTGCACCTGCGCCAGCGCCTGCTCGGAAACGGCACGACGCTGTTCCCAGGTCTCGGTGGAGATTGCCTGCTGGTCGGACAGACGACGGGCACGGTCGGCTTCGCTGCGGCTCACCTGGGCCTGGGTGCGCGCGCGGTTGAGCTCGGCGGTGGCGCGGTCCAGCTCGGCGCGGTAGCTGCGTGCGTCGATGGTGAACAGCACATCGCCCTTCTTGACCTCCTGGCCTTCGACATAGTTGACCTTGTCGATGTAGCCGGAGACGCGCGGACGCAGCTCAACGCTTTCGACCGCTTCGACGCGGCCACTGAAGTCGTCCCACTGGCTGACCTGCTTGACCAGCACCGGCGCGGCACTGACCGACGGCGGCGGCGGCATGCCCGCTTCTTCAGCATGACTGCCACTGCAGGCAGTCAGCACCGCGGCGGCAAGGATCGAAACGCCGGCCATGGCCAGCCGTCGGGTGAAACGTTGCGGGGAGGAGTTGGAAGTCATGACATGCATCCGTACGTAGGGGTGGTGATACAGAATCGAAAACGTGGGGCGACGTGGGGGCGTAGCCTGGGACCTGAACCTTGGTAGAGGTCAAGCCGTGCCGGCCGTGTTGCGCGACATCGGTGGAGGGCGGTCGAGGTGCAGCAGTCCGCGCGGCAGTTCGGCATCGCGCGCATCGCAGCGGACGATGGCGCGGTTGTCGGTGCAGTTGTCGAGCAGCGAGACAACACGGCGGCCGACCAGCAGCGCGCTCGGCCACTCGATGCAGGCCTTGGCCGCATTGGCCGGGGTACACACCGGATCGCACACTTCCAGCATCTGCGCACGCACGCCCAGGGCCTGGGCTTCCTGGTGCAGCACCTGCGCGTACATGCGCGTGGCCGACATGGTGATGGAGGACTCGCCATGCCCGGCCCACGGCTTGAAGCCGGCCGGGCCGCCCACCAGCACGTAGCGCCGCGCCTGCGCGCCGCCGCGCAGCAGCGGCAGCAGATGCCGGCCGGCGTGCACGTGCGGCATCACGTCGGCCTGCAGCGCCTGCAGCAACGCGTCGCCGCTGCGGTCGGTCACCCGCCCGCGGTTGTACGGGCCGCCCATCGCATCCACCACCGCAGCCAGCGCGCGCGGGCGCCCGCCGATGCGCTCGGCCACCGTGCGCGCCGAGCCATCATCGCCCAGCGAACCGAGCAGGACTTCCAGGCCCGGCTCGTCGGCGAACTGCTCCTGCAGCGCCGCCAGCCGGCCGGGATCGCGGCCGACCACCAGCACGGGGCTGCCGGCCTCCAGCAAGGCCGCCACGATGCCCTGGCCCACGCTGCCGGTGCCACCGAGCACCAGCACCTCGGGGGCCAATGTCCCATTCATGGGACTTTCACTCCCGTCGCCGGGATAATCCCAATTCGGCCCAGTCGATCGCCACCGCGGGCGCCCAGGCGGATGCTGCCGCCACGCTGCATGTTGGCAGGCGGAGTGAATTCGCGGAAAGCCTTGCGGGAGAGGGATCCCGGGCGAGCTTCAACGGTCATCGCGAGGTCCAGCGGGGCGCTGGGGCCGCTACGCAGGCGGCCAAGAATGTTCCGCAACCACATGGTTGACGTCCTTCATATCTGGAATGGCGCCAGATTAGTCTTCAAACTCCCCCTTGATTAGTCCGGATTTAGGGGAATAATCATCCCGTGCTCGGCACAATCATTTGCGGCACTCTTCCCCTCCCCCGACTTTGGATCCCGTCATGGCCCACGATCTCAACGACACGCTGATCTTCGTCAAAGTGGTCGAGCAAGGCAGTTTCATCGCCGCCGCCACGGCACTGGGGCTACCCAAGACCACGGTCAGCCGCAAAGTGCAGGAACTTGAAACGCGCCTGGGCGCACGGCTGCTGCACCGGACCACCCGCCGCCTCGGCCTCACCGAAGCCGGCTCGGTCTATCACGAGCATTGCCAGCGCATCGCACGCGAGCTGGAGGAAGCCGAAGGCGCGGTCAACCAGCTGCAGTCCGGGCCGCGCGGCTGGCTGCGCTTCACCGTGCCCTATTCGATCGGCATCACCTGGATCGCGCCGCTGCTGGGTCAGTTCCATGCGCAGTACCCGGAAATCCAGCTGGACATGCACCTGGGCAATGAAAAGCTGGATCTGATCGCCGGTGAGGCGGATCTGGCGCTGCGCGTGGGCACCCTGCCCGACTCCAACCTGGTGGCACGCAAGCTTGGCAGTCTGCGTACGCAGGTGTTTGCCAGCCCGGCGTATATCGAACGCTACGGCGAGCCGCTGCATCCGGATGAGCTGCAGTTCCACCGCATCCTGGCGATGCGCAAGGCGCGCAACCTCAACAACAACCGGTTCTTCTGGCAGCTGGGCGAGAACGGCGGCGAACTGCTGGATTTCCCGGTCAACCCGCTGCTGGTGGCCAACGACCCGTCCGCCTTGAATGGTGCCTTGGTATGCGGCGAAGGCCTGCTGCTGACCGGTGACGTGATGGCCAAGCCGTTCGTCGAATCGGGCATGGTGCGCCGCGTACTGGCCGGCTGGACCGGGCCGGAAGTGGACTTCAACGCGGTGTTCGCCGGCGGCCGGCTGGTGTCGCCGAAGGTCCGCGCGTTCGTCGATTTCCTGGTGGAGAAGATGAACTTCGATGCGAACTACATGCTCGCGCAGTGCCCGGCGGCCAAGCTGGCCAAGCAGCAGCAGACCCAGGTGGAAACCGAGCTGCAGGCGACCGGGAAGCGCATCCTGGAGACGGTGACCGCGGGGTGATTCTGACCATGCTTCATCAGCGCAGTGCCGTGTGAACGACAACGCCGCCCCTTGGGCGGCGTTGTCGTTTTGGTGTTGCGGGTGTGCGAGTGGACGAGATTGTTCAGGGCGTCCCGGCCCACGGCCGGTCCCCACAAGAATGCCGCCTGCAAGGGCGGCATTCTGTTCCCGCCTACGGCGCGAACGTTGCAACAAAACGCGTCGCGTTATTGTTGCAACGGAATCACACGGATCTCGACACGGCGGTTCTGCGCGCGGCCGGCATCGGTGTTGTTGTCGGCAATCGGGTAGGCCTTGCCGGCACCCAGGGTTTCGATGCGGGCGCGCTGCACGCCCTGGCCGGCCAGGTAGGCGGCGACCGAATCGGCACGTTCCTTGGACAGGCGGTTGTTGACCGCGTCGCTGCCGATGCTGTCGGTATGGCCGACCACTTCGATCATCGTCTGGTTGTACTCGGCCAGCGTGCTGGCCACGCCATTGAGCGAGCTGTAGAACTGCGGCTTCAGGGTGGACTTGCCGAAATCGAAGGTGATGCCGTCCGGCAGATTCAGGGTCAGGTTGTCACCATCACGGGAGACGTCGATACCGGTATTGGCGGTACGTTCGCGCAGGGCGCGTTCCTGGCGGTCCTGGTACTGGCCGACGGCCGCGCCGCTCAGTGCACCGATACCGGCGCCGATCATGGCGTGCTGGCGGCGCTCGGTGGCGCTGTTGCCGCTGAGCAGGCCGGCGGCGACGCCGACGGCAGTGCCGATCAGGGCGTTGCGGCCGGTGCGGTTCTGCTGTTCGACGGGGTTGCCGTACTGGTCACTCTGCACGTAGGAGCCACCGGTGGCGCAGGCCGTCAGGGCGGCAGCAGTCATCAGGGCCAGGGCCACGTTGCGGGTTGCGGGTCGAATCATGAGGGTTCTCCTTGGTTACCGGACGGCGCCGGCTTGCGGGCCGTGAAGAGCATAAACAGCCCAACGCGATGCCGGCATGATGAATGGCACGCTCGGCAGCTCCCTGTTCAGGTAAACGCTTACCCCAGAACCGGATGATCCAAGATGGCCATCACGCCCCGCCTGAGTGCCGATACGCGGCCAAGGCGGCGTCGCGGCCTTCGCCCAGATCCACCAGCGGCAAGGCGGGATAGGCTGGGGCGTGCTCGGCCAGCAGCTGCGGCGATTGCCAGGGCGCGAAGCGTGCCTTCAGCGGCAGCGCGGCCAGTTCCGGCACCCAGCGCGTGATGTAACGCGCCTGCGGATCGAACTTCTGCGACTGCGTCACCGGATTGAAGATCCGGAAGTACGGCGCAGCGTCGGCCCCCGTGCCGGCCACCCACTGCCAGCCCATGGTGTTGTTGGCCAGGTCTGCATCGACCAGCGTGTCCCAGAACCAGCGCGCACCTTCGCGCCAATGCTGGCGCATGTGCTTGCACAGGTAGCTGGCGACGATCATGCGCACGCGGTTGTGCATGTAGCCGGTGGCCCACAGCTCACGCAGGCCCGCATCCACGATCGGAATGCCGGTGCGGCCCTGCTGCCATGCACGCAGCGCGTCCGCATCGGGCTTGGCCCATTGGAACTGATCGAAGCGCGGGTTGAGGTTGTGGTCCGGCGTCTGCGGGAAGTGATGCAGCAGGTGATACGAAAACTCGCGCCAGCCCAGCTCGCGGATGTAGCCGTCGATGTCGGCATCGCGGCTGGCACTGCGCTCGCCCTGCAGCCGGCGGACGATCTGCCACGGGGCAATCTCGCCGAAATGCAGGTGCGGCGACAGCAGCGAGGTGCCCACCCGGTCCGGCAGATCACGCTGCTCGCGATAGCCGTTGAGGGCACCATCGATGAACACCGTCAGCGCTTCGTGCGCACCGGCCTCGCCTGGTTGCCAGTGGTCCCAGAACTGCCGGTCCCACGGTATCGAGGGTGCCAGGCCGAAGGCATCGAGCGTTTCGCCGCCCGCCGTGTGCGCGGGCAGCCGGTCAGGCACGCGGGTGGGCGCCGGCAGCTGCAGGCGCGTCAACGCATTGCGCCAGAATGGCGTGAACACTTTGTACGGCCCACCCTGCTGGGTCGCCACGTCCCACGGCTCGAACATCAGGCTGCCGTTGTGGCTCTCGGCCTCAATGCCCTGCTCGCGCAGTTCGCGCTTGATCTTCGCATCGCGCGGCTGCGTGGCCGGCTCGTACTTGCGGTTCCAGTAGACCGCCACCGCCCCGGTCTGCTCGATCAGCTGCTGCAGCTGCGCCTGGCTGTCGCCCTGGCGCAGCACCAGCGAAGAACCGCGCGCACGGAGGTCAGCGTCCAGCGCCGCCAGCGAGCGGTGCAACCAGCTGTTCGACGCGCCGCCCGGCGCCCACTCGCCTTCTTCCCGGGGCGCATGGATGTAGACCGGCACCGGCACATGGCCGGCATCCAAGGCCGCCTGCAGGGCCGGGTTGTCCTGCAACCGCAGGTCACGGCGAAACCACACCAACGCTACCGACACGAGACTACCCCGGAAGATTCGAGAGGCAATGATAGCCAGTGCAGGTGAAGGACAGGCAGCGATCACGCGCGGATGGTCCGCACTGTTCCACATCGCCGTGCTTGACCTCAATCACGCTTGAGGTTCTATCGTGGCGTCCACCGAACCAACGCGGGCCTGCCGAAGCCCCTGTGCTTCGTACCTGTACCGACCCGCCCTTTCGTTTTGCTGGAGATACCCATGGCTTACACCCTCCCCGCCCTGCCCTACGCCTACGACGCACTCGAACCGCACTTCGATGCACGCACGATGGAAATCCATCATGCCAGGCACCACCAGACCTACGTCACCAATCTCAATGCCGCCCTCACCGATGCCGGGATCGAGAGCGCGGATATCGACGCGCTGATCGCCGATATCGGGTCCCTGCCCGAAGGGGTGCGCAACGCCGTCCGCAACAACGGTGGCGGGCATGCCAACCACAGCCTGTTCTGGACGGTGCTGACCGCCAGCGGCGGCACGCCGGAAGGCGCTGTGGCGCAGGCGATCGATCGCGACCTCGGCGGCTACGCCGCGTTCAAGGAGGCCTTCACCAAGGCCGCGCAGACCCGCTTCGGCAGTGGCTGGGCGTGGTTGACGTTGAGCCGCGATGGCAAGCTTCTGGTGGAGAGCAGCCCGAACCAGGACAACCCCTTGATGGGCGACGTTGCGGGCCTCTCCGGTGGCACGCCGATCCTGGGGCTGGATGTGTGGGAACACGCTTACTACCTGAACTACCAGAACCGCCGCCCGGATTACATCGCTGCGTTCTTCGAGCTGATCGACTGGACCGAAGTCGCGCGCCGTTACCAGGCCGCCGGCGGCCGTTGATGGACACGGGTCCCGCACTCGGCCTCGGCACGCAGCCCTCCGCCACGCCGTCCGAGGCTGCAGTGCTGGACCCGCCGCTTGCCCGCCTCACCGCTGCCTGAGTCTGCATCGAATGGATATCTCCGCACTGCAACGTCTGCTCGAGCAGGGCCGCGACAGCGCCCTGCTCCGCTTCGGCCTGGGCAAGGCCCTGCTCGACGCGGGTCACACCGCGGAAGCGGTCATCCATCTGCAGCGCTGTGTCGCACAGGATCCACGGTACTCGGCGGGCTGGAAATGGCTGGGCAAAGCCCATCTGGCGGCCGGGGATTCGGAGGCGGCGGCACAGGCATGGCAGCAAGGCAGTGCTGTCGCCGGGACCAACGGCGACAAGCAGGCGGTCAAGGAAATGGCCGTGTTCCTGCGGCGGCTGCAGAAGGCGAGCGCCGGCCCGGCGTGATCGGCCGGGAGGGCTACCAGAGCAGACCGTTGTGGATCACGGTCAGTACGCCGCGCTTGATCTCCTCTTCCATGTGCCGTCGCCCCGTCCCTTGAATGGCCTGCCATCGGCAGTGCCCCGCCGCAGGGCATCGAGCATAGCGGACGAGCTCGGCGTCACGGAAGGTGGTGCGTGAGCGGCGGATCAGCAGCCGCTCCCGTGACCTGGGCCCTCAGTCGCCTTTCGCGTGCCGCTGCTGCGCATCGAAACGCTGCATCGAAGCACGGATCAGCGCCTTGGCCTCGGCGGCATTGCCCCAACCGTTGAGCTGGACCGGGTTGCGGCCGGCCGGCAGGTCCTTGTAGACGCGGAAGAAGGCTTCGATGCGCTGCCGTTCGATCAGCGGCAGGTCGTCCAGATCGCGGATGGTGGCGTAGGTGGGGTCGATCTTGTCAGTCGGCACGCCGATCACCTTTTCATCCTGCTCGCCGTCATCGACCATCTTCAGGAAGCCGATCGGACGGAACCGCACGATCACGCCAGGATGCAGCGGCTCCCGGGTCAGCACCAGCGCGTCGAGCGGGTCGTTGTCGCCCGCCAACGTGCGCGGCATCGAGCCGTAGTTGGCCGGGTAGGCCACCGGCATCGACTGGAAGCGGTCCACGTGGACCAGGCCGTCCTCCTTGATCTCGTATTTGGTGACGCTGCCAGCCGGGATCTCCACGGCCAGATTCACCTCTTCCGGGGCATTGTTCGGCTGCGCGGCAAGGAACGGGTGCAGCACTGCGTTGCCGGCCACGCCGGCGCCGGTGAGCAGCAGCAGGGACGCGGCCAACACAGCCCGCCCGATGGAACGGCGATGGATCATCTCGGTCTCCACGAAGGGCCGGGCACGCCGCAGCGGCCCGGCCGGTCGGTCATTCCCAGCAACGGTCGGCGCGCCCCTTGAGGGTATGCGCGCGCGTGCAGTCACGGGGGGCGATGCGTCCCTGCGTCAGTTCGGTCTTCTGTTTGCGACCATCGGTGCCACGTGTCAACTCGAAACCGTCGTACAGGCGTCCGGTGACCGTGCGCGCCTCGTAACGCAGATGGGTCGGGTCGATCTTCAGCACCTGGAACAGCTGCGTGTCCTCGCCGACCGGCGCCATGGTGGCGCGGGCCTCATCGGACAGCCGGTACTGCTTCGGCCCGGCCACGGTGACCACGAACTGCGGCGTCGCGCCCTGGCCTTCACCGCGGCGGCCATAGGTATGGTCATGGCCCTGCAGCACCAGATCGACCTGGTGACGGCGCACCACCGGCAGCAGCACATCGCGCAGCTCGGTGTTCTCGCGGCCTTCGCGCGGGGAATAGAACGGCTGGTGCAGCAGGACGATGCTCCACGGGTGCGGGTTGTCGGCCAGCACCGTGTCCAGCCACGCCGCCTGCGCCTTGGCCGTGCCCAGATCGAGCGCGGAGGTGCCATCGAGCACCGCGATACGCACGCCCTGGTAGTCGAACCAGTAGGTGCTGGTGTCCGCGGCGTCCACGCCGTTGCGCGGCAGCGCGAACGTCACCGGCCAGTGGCGACCGAGCACGCGACGCTCCTGCGGGGTGTCTTCGAACTCCTCGAAGTACTCATGGTTGCCGATCGCCGGGGCGACCGCGGTTTCCTGCGGCAGCCAGCCGGCGGCGGCGAACCACTCGCCCCACTCGCTGTCGTCCTGCCCATCGCCCCCACTGACCAGGTCACCGGCGAACAGGCTCAGGCGCGCGTCCGGGGCGGCCTTGATGCCGGCCCGCATCACCCGGGAGACGTGGCTGAGGTTCTTGTTCTGGGTATCACCGAAATACAACAGGGTCAGCGGCTGCTCGGCACGGCCGGCGGTGCGCAGCTGGTTCCAGGCACTCCAGGTGTTCTGTCCCTGCACGCGCCACAGATACAGCGTGTCCGGCTGCAGGCCAGTCACGTCCGCACGGTGATGGTGGGACGTGCCGAGTTCGGTGCTCAGCGCCTGGGTGGTGGCGGTGATGCGGGTCGGCGTGCCGACATCCGGAGAGTCGCCGGCCAGCACCCATTCCAGCACCGGTGCCTTGACCGAGGTATCGGTGCGCCAGGCGACCGAGAAGCCGTGGGCAGCGTCCTGCGCCGGGGAGGCGACCAGCCGGTCCGGGAATCCGCTCGCAGCGTAATGGCGGTTGCCGGCCGGGACCTGGGTGTTGGGTTCGGCACCGGTCTCGGCCTCGTTCTTTGCCACGGCGCTGCCACTGCACAGCAGCAGCCCCAGTGCGAGCGCGGTCAGGGCGGCAGGAACGCGGCTCACGCGCCACACTCCAGCGGCAGCGACAACTGCTTGGCGATGCTGGCCCAATCGAAGGCCACTACGCCCTGGTCATCGTGCACGGCGTACAGCGCGCCGTTCGGGAAACGCGCGGACGGCGCCTGCATCGACCAGATGCCGTCGGTGTTGGCCACCGTGTTGCCCTGGAAGGCGCCGACGTGCTTCAAGGTGTGGCGGTCGAACAGGTGGAACACGCTGCGCTGCTTCCCCTGCTCGGTGGTGATCCACCAGCCATCCTTGCCGCAGGTCCGCAGCATCACGCCTTCGGCCTGGGCCTGGAAGGCATCGCGGCCGAACGTGGTGCCGCTGAAGCGACCTTCCAGCGTGTAGACCTTGAACTCGCTGGCGTAGGTTTCGTCCTCTTCGGCGATCAGCAGGCGGTCGTTGGCGGGGTCGCCCCAGATCGATTCGACCACGCGCAGCGCGCCCGCTTCGGTGGTGTCACCGATGCTGGCGGTGAGCGAGGCCTGCGCCTTGCCGCCCTGCACAGTGAGCGCATACCGGCGCACGCGCTTGTCCAGCTCGGCCAGCGGCGGCAGCACATCGTTGCCCTGCGCGTCTTCGCCAGCGTCGTAGGAATCGGTGACGTACACGTCGTAGCCGCTGCCGAGCTTGTTCACCCACACCCCGTACGGCTTGCGCAGCTCATCGGCGCCGAACACGCCCAGCGGGGTGAAGTCCGGCAGCTGCAGCACCTGTACACGGTGATTGTCACGCTCAACGATCAGCACCAGGTCATCGACCACGGCGATGCCGTTGGGGCGGTCGAACTGGCCCGGCGCCGTGCCGAGGCTGCCGACATCGCGCAGCTTCGCGCCGGTCTGTCCGTCATAGACCACCAGCTTGTCGGTGGCCTTGGCGGTGGCGATCAGCCAGACCTGGCCGTCGGGCGTGGTCCAGCTGGCCGGCGAGTCGATGTTGTCGTCCGGGGTCATCGGGGTCAGGAACGCCTCGGCGACCGTGGCGACCTGGCGCGCGGCGGAGGCGTCGGCAGCAGCTGTCGGCGCCGCGGGTGCCGCAGGGTCCGGCGTCGCTGCTCCGGGGGCGGCGGCAGGCCTGCAGGCGGTCAACAGCGCCAGCGCGAGCAGGCTCAGGCAATGGGAGGCGCGCATCACAGGGCCACCTTCAGGCCGAGGGCGTAGGTACGGCCATACTCCTCGTTCTGCAGGGTGCGCGAGCGCACGCCCTGGTACAACTCCAGCGGCTTGTCGAGCAGGTTCTGCGCTTCGAAGTAGACGCTCACGTTCGAGGTGATCTTGTAGTCCATGCTGAAGTCGAGCTGGGTGTTGGGTGCGACGTAGATGTCATACGCGCGGCTGTCGCCCAGCGAGTCCAGATACTCGCTGCGGTAGACCGCTGCCACGCGGGTGCTGAAGCCGGCCTTTTCATAGCCGATGTGCGCGCTGTACACATGCTTGGAGGCACGCGGCAACATGAAGTCGTCGCGCTCGCGACCGGCCACGCCCGGGTCGAAATCGGTGTCCAGCCAGGTACCGCTGGCGCCGACCAGCAGGCCATCCCAGCCGGCCGGCAGGAAGGCGAGCTGCTGCTGCCAGTTGAACTCGGCACCCTTGACCGTGGCCTTGTTGCCGTTGATCACCCGGGTAACTTCGAAGCCGGGATACGCCGGATCCGTGTTGCTCACCGTGTTGACGATATAGCCATCGATCGACTTGTGGAACACCCCCAGCGAGACGATGCCGGTGCTGCCGAGGTACTTCTCGAGCGACAGGTCGATGTTCTTCGATTCGTACGGGTCCAGCTGCGGGTTGCCGATCCGCACTTCCTCATCGCCCCGGCTCAGGCCGACACGCGGCGCCACATCGCCGAACGAGGGGCGCGAGACGGTCTTGTTGGCGGCCGCGCGCAGCACCCAGTCATCGCCTGCGTCGTAGCGCAGGTGCAGGCCAGGCAGCACATTGGTGTAGCTGCGGCTCACGCTCAGCGGGGTGACCGTGAAGCTGCGGCCGTTGGGCGCCACCTCCACGCTGTTGCCGGTGGCACTGAACTGGGTGTTCTCCACGCGTACGCCGCCGATGATGCGCAGCGCGCCAACATCCCAGGTGCCCATCGCGTAGCTGGCGAAGATGTCCTCGCTGGCGGTGTAGTCCTCTTCCAGCGAGGCCAGGGCGTTGCCGCCGGCATCCTGCGGGCGGGCGCTGTACTGGCCGCCCTGCTGGGCCCAGTAGCGCCGCATGGCGTCCGAGCTCATCCCCTGGCCGAGGCTGCCGCCCCGGTGATCGGGCGTGGAGGTGGTCCAGTCAGACAACGCCACGTCCGGGCCGACCCGCAGTTCGCGCTCATCCACGTTGACGTCGCGGTCGCGCCAGCGGCCCAGCAGGCCGATCTTGTAGCTGGACGAATCCCCATCGAAGCGCACGTTGATCTGCGCGCTGCGCTCGCTGTCGTTGACCTGCTTGGGCGACACCACGAAACGATCGAAATCGTAGTTGCCGTTGTCCATCCACTGCGTGCTGGTCAGGGTATAGCGCGGGATGCCGCTGTTCTGATCGACGCTGGCACCCAGGTCATCGCCGTTGTACTCGAAGCGCGCCTCCATCTCGTCGTTGACGCGCTCTTCGGTACGCGTGTAGCCGACCTTGTAATCGACCACCGCATTGGTCAACCGGTTCTCGCCGCCGGCGCTGGTGGTGAACGTGTTTTCCTTCTTGGTGCGGTAGCGCATGCGCTTCTGGATCGCATCGGCCGGCAGGTCATCGACGCGGTACTGGTTGTTGCCCAGCGCGGTGACCTCGCCATCGCCGAAGTTGAAGAGGGTGCGCTGGCGGGTTTCGGCATCGTCGAACTGGCTGTACAGCGTGCGCAGGTAATACCGGTTGTCCTCGTCCGGGTGCCAGTCCAGGTTGAGGTTGGCGCCGATGCGCTTGCGCTCGATCTCGTACTTGCGCTGCTGCAGGCTGTTGGCGAACAGGTCGTCCTCGGCACCGCCGTCGAACTCGCCGTACTCCACTTCGGTGTTGTCGGACTCGAACTTGCGGTTCTGGTAGTTCACACCCAGCGCCACGCCGAAGGTATCGGCGAACACTTCGCTGTAGTTGATCGCGGCCTTCGGGCTGGTATTGCCGGAGAGCTGCTGGTGGCTGGCTTCGATCTTGCCGCGCAGGTTGCGGCCTTCGCGGTCGAACGCCGAAGCCGACTCGACCAGGATTGCGCCACCGATGGCGTCGCCCGGCATGTCCGGGGTGGGCGACTTGACCACGCGCAGGCGCTCGGTCGAGTCGGAGGGGATCACGTCCAGCGGTGCAGCGCGGCTGGAGTCTTCCGGGGTGCCGATGGCGATGCCGTCGACACTGACGCTGTTGAGATTGGCATCCAGGCCACGGATGACCACGAAGCGCCCCTCGCCCTGGTCCCGGGTGACACTGACGCCGGGCAGGCGCTGCAGCGATTCGGCCACGTTCTGGTCCGGGTAGACGCCCATGGCATCGGAGGACACTGCATCTTCGATCGCATCGCTGCTGCGCTTGAGGTCGACCGCGCGCGTCTGCGACTCCAGCTGCGGGCGTACTTCCACGCGGTCCAGGTCGATGGCGGCGGCACCGGCACCGGCGGCGGCACTGCCGGCCAGCGTGCTGCCATCGGGCGTATCGGCGGCATGGGCGGACGGGGTGATCACCGCCAGCAATGAAAGGCTGATCGCCAGGCCCAACGGACGCTTCTTCTGCACTGCATTCCCCAATCTGTGTAAAGAATGGGTCAGCACGGTATGTCCGGGAGGTTGCATGGGGATGACACCGGGGACATCTAGGGCGGAGATCGGGGTCGCGGGCCTGCCGAGCATGGCTCGGCACTACCGGGCATGGCGGCTTCGGCTTTTGGCTTCGGTTGGGTGTTGCGGCACACTAGTGACCTCTCCTCTCCCCTGATTCCCCCATGAAAATCGTCGAAGTGCGCCATCCGCTGGTGCAGCACAAGATCGGCCTGATGCGCGATGCGTCCCTGAGCACCAAGGACTTCCGCGAGCTGGCCAATGAACTCGGTGGGCTGCTGGCCTATGAGGCCACCGCCGACCTGGATACCGAAGCCCACACCATGGCCGGCTGGGCCGGCCCGGTCACGGTGCAGCGCATCGCCGGGGCCAAGATCACCGTGGTGCCGATCCTGCGTGCCGGGCTGGGCATGCTCAGTGGCGTGCTCTCGCTGATCCCCGCCGCGCGGGTGAGCGTGGTCGGCCTGCAGCGCGATGAGGAAACCCTGCAGCCGGTGCCCTACTTCGAGCGCCTGACCGGCCGCCTGGAAGAGCGCGATGCGCTGATCCTGGACCCGATGCTGGCCACCGGCGGCACCCTGATCGCCACCATTGACATGCTCAAACGCGCTGGCGCCCGCCGCATCAAGGGCATCTTCCTGGTCGCCGCGCCGGAAGGCATCGCCGCCGTGCAGGCCGTGCATCCGGACGTGGAGATCTTCACCGCCGCCATCGATGCCCAGCTCAACGAGAAGGGCTACATCCTGCCGGGCCTGGGCGATGCGGGCGACCGCATCTTCGGGACCCGCGTGGTCGGTTGATCCGCTCGTTCTGACCGGCGGCCAGCACCGGCCGCCGGTGCTTCACACGGCCTGGCCATGGCCAGGCAGAAGCTGCGCGCACCATCAACCCGTGCGTGGAGCTGCGTCATGAAGACCCTGTCCCTGCTGGCCTGCCTGCTGTTTCTGGGTGGCCCTGTGATCGCCAGCGCGGCGACCCCGCAGCAACAGCGGATGGCCGATTGCTCGGCCAGGAACAAAGGCAAGACCGGCGAGGACTACAAAACTGCACAGAAGGCCTGCCTGAGCGCTCCGGCGCCGACGGCGAGCACGCCGCAGGAGCGCATGAAGACCTGCAACGCCGATGCGGCCGCGAAGAAGCTGGCCGGCGATGCGCGCAAGACGTTCATGAGCGGGTGTTTGAAGGCGCATTGACGCGTTGAGCGGGTAATGCCCGCGGCGTGGGTGCCGTGCCGACCAACGGTCGGCACCTACCGCAGGCGTTACGCGAGCGCGCGGGCCTTCAGTTCGCCCTGTTCGTGCACGGTGCCGAAGCGGCCCTTCTCATCGCGTGACACCTGCGCCAGCGCGCACTGCGGGTCGTGGGTGAAAAACAGATGGACGTTGCGGGCCAGTTTGTCTTCCAGGAAGCTGCGTTTCTCGTCGATCAGCAGTTCGGCGTTACGGTCGTAGCCCATGGTGATCGGTACGTGCACCCACGAGCGGCCGGGAATCAGGTCCGCACAGAACACCACCCCACCCCGCGCCTGGCCATCCACGCTTTCGGGGCCGATGATCTCGGCCAGCATCAGGCCCGGCGTGTGCCCGTCACTGAAACTGAAACGCACGCTGTCGCCCAGCGTCCTGGAGTGCGGGCCGTCGACGATTTCAAGCCGACCGCTTGCCTGCAGCAGGCCAGGCAGTTCGGGGATGAAGCTGGCACGGTCGCGCGGGTGCGGGTGCAGCGCGCGCGCCCAGTGCTCGGCGCCGACCAGGAAGGTCGCATTCGGGAACAGCAGTTCGGGCGTGCGCCCTTCGCTCCACGGCGCCAGCAGTCCACCGGCATGATCGAAATGCAGATGGCTCAGCACCACCACGTCGATGTCCTCGTGCTCGAAACCGGCCTCGCGCAGGGATTCGATCAGCACATGGCCGGGTTCCTGCACGCCGTAGCGGTCACGCAGCTTCGGTTCGAAGAAGGCCCCGATACCGGTTTCGAACAGCACGGTCTTGCCCGCCAGCGGGCTGGCAAGCAGTGCACGGCAGGCCAGTTCGATCCGGTTGAGATCGTCCGGTGCCGCCCACTTTTCCCACACCGCGCGCGGGGCGTTGCCGAACATCGCACCGCCGTCGAGTTTCTGGGTGTTACCGCGGATGGACCATAGTTTCATTCGCAAATTATCGTCGCGTGCCCGTTAAATATTCGCTAGCCA
Source organism: Stenotrophomonas sp. BIO128-Bstrain (assembly GCF_030128875.1). Classification (NCBI taxonomy): domain Bacteria; kingdom Pseudomonadati; phylum Pseudomonadota; class Gammaproteobacteria; order Lysobacterales; family Lysobacteraceae; genus Stenotrophomonas; species Stenotrophomonas sp. BIO128-Bstrain. The sequence continues at coordinate 2,128,445 of NZ_CP124620.1, forward strand.
TCGCCCATGAAAAAACCCCGCCACTGGGACGGGGTTTCTCGTTTCTGCGGTCAGTCAGTGCGCCTGGCTGACCGCGGCGCTGCCGACCGGATTGCGCGGGTCGCTGCCGCCGCTGAGCACGTTGCTGCGACGGTCCCATTCCACGGTCTGCAGGTTGCCCCAGACGTGGCTGGAACCGCGGCCGCCAGCTGCGGTATCGCCGGGCAGGTCGATCTTGTGGCCCATCGCCTGCAGCTGCTTGATGGTGCCCACATCGAAGGTACCGTCCTCGGCCTCGATCAGGTCCGGCAGCCACTGGTGGTGGTAGCGCGGCAGCGCGGCGACCTGCTGGGCGGTCAGGCCGTCGTCGTACCCCAGGATGCCCAGCAGCACCATGGTGATGATGCGGCTGCCACCGGGCGTGCCGAGCACCACGACCTTGTCGGCGGACTCCATGAAGGTCGGGGTCATCGAGCTGAGCATGCGCTTGCCCGGCTTGGGCGCATTGGCCGCATAGCCCATCACGCCGAAGGCGTTCGGCGTGCCCGGCTTCAGCGCGAAATCGTCCATTTCATTGTTGAGCAGCACGCCGGTGCCGGACGGAATCAGGCCCGAGCCGTACAGCAGGTTCACGGTCTGGGTCGCGCCGACGCGGTTGCCTTCGCGGTCGATGATCGAGAAATGGGTGGTCTCGTCATCTTCCAGCGGGGTCGGGTTGCCCGACAGCAGATCGCTGGGGGTGGCCTTGTCCGGGTGGATGGTGGCACGCAGGCCCTGCGCGTAATCCTTGCTGGTCAGCACCTTCTGCGGGATGTCCACGAAGTCTGGATCGCCCAGGAAGAAGGTGCGGTCGCGGTAGGCGCGGCGCATGGCTTCCACCACCAGATGGGTGCGGTGCGCCGGATCCATCGATTTCAGGTCCCAGCCTTCCAGGATCTGCAGCATGGCGGCCAACGCGATCCCACCGGACGACGGCGGCGAGGCGGTGGTGATGGTCCAGTCGCGGTACTTGAAGGCGATCGGCTCGCGCAGCTTGACCCGGTAGCCGGCCAGTTCCTCGGCGGTCCAGTGTCCGCCGGCCTGCTTCACGCCCTTGAGCAGCAGCTTGCCGGTCTCGCCCCGGTAGAAGCCATCGAAGCCCTGGTCGGCCAGGCGCTCCATGGTCTTGGCCAGTTCCGGCTGGCGGAACAGGTCGCCCTCGGCGATCGGCTTGCCGTTGCGCTCGTAGACCTCGCGCGTGCCGGGATAGCGCTGCATCACCTCACGCCGGGACTGATAGCCCTTGGACATGCGCGCGTACACCGGGAAGCCATCGCGCGCGATGCGCATCGCCGGCTCCAGCGAGGTCTTCAGCGGCAGCTTGCCGTGCTTGGAGGACAGTTCCACCAGCGCGGCCGGCAGGCCCGGGATACCGGCCGACCAGGCGCCGTTGACCGAACGGTCGCGGTCCAGGTCACCCTTCTTGTCGAGAAACGCCTCGGGCGTGGCGGACTGCGGCGCGGTTTCGCGCGCGTCCAGCATCACGTCCTTGCCGGTGGCCGCATCGTGCAGCAGGAAGAACCCGCCGCCGCCCAGGCCGGAGCTGATCGGCTCGACCACCGCCAGCGTGGCAGACACGGCCACGGCGGCGTCGAACGCGTTGCCGCCCTTGGCCAGGATCTCCATGCCCGCTTCCGTGGCCAGGTGATGGCCACTGGCGACGGCGGCGCCGTCAGGGTGTTTGGCCAGAACCGCCGGTGCGGATTCCGCGGCCCAGGCACTTGGGGCCACCAGCAGGACGAGCAGCAACCAACGACGCGACAGCGTTCTCATTTCGGCAGAAACTCCGTGACATACAATTCGGGATGATCGCGCTGCAGCCCGTGCAGCTTGGCCAGCAGGGCGTCCTGGGTTTCCGGAATGTCCGGATCGGGATCGATGCATTCGACCGGGCAGACGACCACGCACTGGGGTTCGTCGAAATGCCCCACGCACTCGGTGCAGCGGGCCGGATCGATCACGTAGATGGTTTCACCCATCGAAATGGCCTGATTGGGACAGGCCGGCTCACAGACGTCGCAATTGACGCAGAGCTCATTGATTTTCAGCGACATGGCGTTACTCCACGCCCGCGCCGGCGGATGAGAACCGGCCCACGCGGGCGCGCGGGCCGGTCATCGGTGACGCCCCTGCGGGCGCCACCCGGGCCGCGCACAAGGCACGGCCGCCACTGCACGGGTTACTTGGCTTCGACGAAGATGTACTCGGCGCCGGTCGGCTGGATGATCGACTGGACGCGGGCGTTGTCGGCGGCCTTGCCGATGAACACCACGCGCACACCCTTCATCGAGTCCGGCGAGACGTCCTTGAACACGGCCTGGATCATGTCGGCCATCTTGGCCGAGGCCGAGGAACCGAAGGCCAGCATGTTGCCCGGCTGCACGCCACGGCCCACGGCCTGGGTGGCGCTTTCGACCTGGCGCTCATACTTGGCCGCGAATTCCGGGTCCGATTCCGGGGCGAGGTAGTACAGGTACGGGCTGTTGCTGATGTTGCCCATGTTCTGCACGGCCACGGCCTGCAGGTACTTCTTCCAGCCGGCATCGTCATCGGCAGCCGGGGCGACCAGCGCCTGCTGGGCTTCGACGACCGGCGCGGCCTCTTCCTTCTTGCAGGCGGTGAAGGCCAGCGCGAACGACGCGATCAACATGGCACGCATGGTGTTGTTCATGGAATTCCTCCCTTGGTGATTCTTGGTATGTATGGGTCTGACAGGTACTACGCTTGGCCCGACTTCGCTTCACGGACCTTGCGCAGTGCCTCAAGCACGGCGGACGGCACGAAGCCGGACACGTCGCCGCCCAGGCGGGCGATCTCGCGGACCAGCGAAGACGAAATGAAGCTGTGTTGCTCGGCCGGGGTCAGGAACAGGGTCTCGACCTCCGGGATCAGATGGCGGTTCATGCTCGCCATCTGGAATTCGTACTCGAAATCGGAGACCGCGCGCAGCCCGCGCAGCAGCACCCCGCCCTGCACCGAGCGCACGAAATGCGCCAGCAGGGTATCGAAACCACGCACTTCCACGTTGCGGTTGTGGCCCAGCGCATCACGGGCGAGCTGGACGCGCAGCTCCAGCGGCAGCGTCGGCCCCTTGGACGGGCTCTGCGCCACGCCCACCACCACCTTCTCGAACAGGGGTGCAGCGCGGTTCACCAGATCGATGTGACCGTTGGTGATCGGATCGAAGGTGCCCGGGTAGACAGCAATGCGGCGGTTGGCCACGGTCATACGTCAGCTACGCGTGTTGGTCTGGTGAAAGTGTAGCAGTGGCGCGGCGATACAGGGCAAAACGGACCTCCCGGGTGCCCCCCTCGCGGTGCAGCAGCCACGACGCGGGCATCTTCGGCGCCTGATCGGCCGGGGACTCCACGTACACCCAGGCATCAGGCGCCAGATGCGGGGGCAGCCCCGCCATCACGGCCTCCCACAGCCCATCGGCAAACGGCGGATCGACGAACGCGATATCCGCCAGCGGTCCGGCCGGCTGCCGCAGCCACTGCAGCGCATCGGCCTGCACCACGGCGATCTGGTCCTGCGCCCCCAGCTTGGCGACCGACTCGCGCAGCTGCCGGGACAATGCGGGATCGCGCTCCACCAGCGTAGCCTGCGCCGCCCCGCGCGAGACCGCTTCCAGCCCCAGCGCCCCGCTGCCGGCGAACAGATCCAGCACCCGCGCCCCGCCCAGGCGCGGCATCAGCCAGTTGAACAGCGTCTCGCGCACCCGGTCACTGCTGGGCCGCAGCCCCGGCGACAGCGGCACCGGCAGCTTCGTATTGCGCCATTTGCCCCCGATGATCCGCACCTGGCCCACGGCAGCGGCCGGCTGACGCGGTTTCATGCGGGGCTCCGGAAATGGATGGCGATCGGATGGGCGAGCGGGCGGGAAAGCGTCATGGGCAGGCAGGCAGGTAGTTCAGGACGACATTCTAGGCGGTCCAGTCGCTGTCTTTGCCAGGCACCCCGATGCTGGAATGAAATGCAGCCACGCATGGCGTGGCTCTACCTGTCGCACGTCCGACCCACCCTGTAGAGGCAGGCGCCGCACTCCTGCTTGCGATTCGGCCCCGAAGGCTGCCGACACTCTTGAATTCGGGACAATCCACCCCTACCCCTTGAGCCAGCCGCCGCGCCGGGCGCGGCAATGTCCCAAGGAGCAACACGACCCATGACCGTGCAGACCCAAAAAGAAACCCTGGGCTTCCAGACCGAAGTCAAACAGCTGCTGCAGTTGATGATCCACTCGCTGTACTCCAACAAGGAAATCTTCCTTCGCGAGCTCATCTCCAACGCGGCCGATGCCTCGGACAAACTGCGCTTCGAAGCGCTGACCCAGCCGGCCCTGCTTGAGAACGACGGCGACCTGCGCATCCGCGTCAGCTTCGATGCCACCGCCAACACCCTGACCATCGACGACAACGGCATCGGCATGAGCCGTGACGAAGCGATCGCCCACCTGGGCACCATCGCCAAGTCCGGCACCGGCGACTTCCTGCGCCAGCTCTCCGGCGACCAGAAGAAGGACTCCCAGCTGATCGGCCAGTTCGGCGTCGGCTTCTACAGCGCCTTCATCGTCGCCGACCAGGTGGACGTGTACTCCCGCCGCGCCGGCCTGCCCGCCAGCGAGGGCGTGCACTGGTCCTCGCGCGGCGAAGGCGAGTTCGACGTGGAAAGCATCGACAAGCCCGAGCGCGGCACCCGCATCGTGCTGCACCTCAAGGATGACCAGCGCGACTTCGCCGATGGCTGGCGCCTGCGCGGCATCATCAAGAAGTACTCCGACCACATCGGCCTGCCGATCCAGATGGCCAAGGAACACCACGGCGAAGATGCCCCGGCCGAGGTCGAATGGGAAACCGTCAACCGTGCCAGCGCGCTGTGGACCCGCCCGCGCACCGAGATCACCGACGCCGAGTACCAGGAGTTCTACAAGCACGCCGCGCATGACCACCAGGATCCGCTGGCGTGGAGCCACAACAAGGTTGAAGGCAAGCTGGAGTACACCTCTCTGCTGTACGTGCCCGGCCATGCGCCGTTCGATCTGTACCACCGTGACGCGCCCAAGGGCCTGAAGCTGTACGTGCAGCGCGTGTTCGTGATGGACCAGGCCGAGCAGTTCCTGCCGCTGTACCTGCGCTTCATCAAGGGCGTGGTGGATTCCAACGATCTCTCGCTGAACGTTTCGCGTGAAATCCTGCAGTCCGGCCCGGTCATCGATTCGATGAAGTCGGCGCTGACCAAGCGTTCGCTGGACATGCTGGAGAAACTGGCCAAGGACAAGCCGGAGGTCTATGCCGGCTTCTGGAAGCAGTTCGGCCAGGTGCTCAAGGAAGGCCCGGCCGAGGACTACGGCAACCGCGAGAAGATCGCCGGCCTGCTGCGCTTCGCCTCCACCCATGACGACAGCGGCGAGCCCAGCGTCTCGCTGGCCGATTACGTGGGCCGCATGATCGAAGGCCAGGACAAGATCTACTTCCTGACCGGCGACAGCTACACCCAGGTCAAGGACAGCCCGCACCTGGAAGTGTTCCGCAAGAAGGGCGTGGAAGTGTTGCTGCTCACCGACCGCATCGACGAATGGTTGATGGGGTACCTGACCGAGTTCGACGGCAAGTCGTTCGTCGATGTCGCGCGTGGCGATCTGGACCTGGGCGCGCTGGAAACCGCCGAAGACAAGCAGGCCCAGGAAGCCGTGGCCAAGGACAAGCAGGCGCTGGTGGACCGTATCAAGGCCGCACTGGGCGATGACGTGGCCGACGTGCGCGTCTCGCACCGCCTGACCGACTCCCCGGCAATCCTGGCGATCGGCGAACAGGACCTGGGCCTGCAGATGCGCCAGATCCTGGAAGCCAGCGGCCAGAAGGTGCCCGACAGCAAGCCGGTGTTCGAGTTCAACCCCGGCCATCCGCTGATCGGCAAGCTGGACCAGGAAGGCGATGCCGCGCGCTTCGATGACCTCAGCCGCGTGCTGTTCGACCAGGCCGCGCTGGCCGCGGGCGACACGCTGAAGGACCCGGCGGCGTATGTGCGCCGGCTCAACAAGCTGTTGCTCGAGCTGTCGGCGTAAGTCGCTCTGCGGGTGGGTGCCGGCCAAGGGTCGGCACCTGCCGGCGTTGATGATGCGTGGCGCCGGACGGTGGCCGGCGTGCGCGATCGAGTCAGGCCCAGCGGTCGAGCAAGGTGCCCAGCATCTGGTCCTGGCGGCGGAGCACGGTCGCGTTGGCGGCGAACGCCAGCGCGGCTTCTCTGGCCGTGAGCAGGTCCGCGATCGGCGCATTGGCATCGTCGGGCGCGGTGATCACGGTGGCGGTGACGCCGCCGCCTGCCGCTGCAGTCTGCGCGACGCCCAGGCGGGTCGCATCCGGGACCGGCAACCGTGCCACGTTGGACGCGGCGGTCTGTACCCCGAGCGAGGCGGCACGCATGCCGGTACTGGCAATGGACATCACGCTCATCGGTCAACGTTTTCTGCTGTTCCGGCCGCGCCGGCATGGTGCAGCCCTTCACAACCGGTAACGGCCGCATCGGCCATTACTTGAGTCCCGCCCCACCGCACCTGCACGCCCATGGGCCTTCGGGGCGCAGTGGTAGCATACCCCTCTGATTTCAGCGTCTTTTGCCAATGCTCAGCTTCTTCCGCCGCAAAAAGCCCCAGGACGCCCCGCAAGAGGCGGCCAAAACCCAGCATTACTCCACCGAGGAGCTGGCAGCCGCGTTCCCACAGGCCAATCCCCAGCCTGCAGAACCGCCGGCGCCTGCGCCGCTGCCGCCGGCAGCGGAAGCCCCGGTGCCTGCCGTCGCGCCGACTGCCCCCGCAGAGCGCGTGATCGCGCCGACCCCGGAGGTTCCCGCCCCGGCAGTTCCGACGCCTGTAGTTTCGACCCCGGTCGTGCCGGCCCCCGTTGTACCTGCGCCCGTGGTCGCACCGCTTGCCGCCCCGCCGCCGGTCGCGCCGGCACCTGTAGTGACCGCACCGGTTGTCCCGGCTCCGGCTGCTCCTGCACCTGTCGTCGCGGCGCCGGCTCCAGCAGCTCCCGTGGAGGACCGCGCGGCACCGGCCGCACCGAGCCCGGCACCGGCCGCCCCGGTGAGCGCGCCTGCGCCAGCGGTCGTCGCGCCGCCGGTGGCTGCTCCGGCCGTGCCCGCCTCGCTCGCTCCGGCCGTCCCGGCAGCTCCGGCACCCCCGGCTGCTCCGATCATCGTGACCGAGCGCCCGTCCTCCCAGGACATCGCCCCCGCCGCGGCCGGCAAGAGCGGCTGGCGCGAGCGCCTGCGCAACAGCGTGATCGCCCGCAGCTTCGGCGGCCTGTTCTCGCGCAATCCCAAGCTCGATGATGACCTGCTCGATGAGCTGGAAACTGCGCTGATCACCGCCGATGTCGGCGTCGGTGCGACCACCGCGCTGGTGGAAGGCCTGCGCAAGCGCATGAAGGCGCGCGAGTTCGCCGATGCCAATGCGCTGCTCACCGCGCTGCGCGCCGAGCTGATCGCCATCCTGCAGCCGGTCGCCAAGCCGCTGGTGATCGACCGCACCGCCAAGCCGTTCGTGGTGCTCACCGTCGGCGTCAACGGCGTCGGCAAGACCACCACCATCGGCAAGCTGGCCAAGCGCTTCAAGGACGACGGGCACAGCCTGATGCTGGCCGCCGGCGATACCTTCCGTGCCGCCGCTGTCGCGCAGCTGCAGGCGTGGGGCGAGCGCAACGGCGTGGCCGTGGTCGCCCAGGGCCAGAATGCCGACGCGGCCTCGGTCGCCTTCGATGCGCTGCAGGCCGGCAAGGCGCGCGGCACCGAAGTGCTGATCGCCGATACCGCCGGCCGCCTGCATACCCAGGCTGGCCTGATGAACGAGCTGGGCAAGATCCGCCGCGTGCTCGGCAAGATCGATGCCAATGCACCGCACGAAGTGCTGATGGTCATCGATGGCACCACCGGGCAGAACGCGCTCTCGCAGCTGCGTCAGTTCCATGCCGCGGTCAACGTGACCGGGCTGGTGGTGACCAAGCTGGACGGCACCGCCAAGGGCGGCGTGGTGTTCGCGCTGGCCCGCGAGTTCGGCATTCCGATCCGCTTCTGCGGCATCGGCGAGCGCCCGGAAGACCTGCGCGTGTTCGATCCGGAAGCCTTTGTCGACGCCCTGCTGCCCGAAGCACTCGGCGCCTGATCACCGCCGGGCCAGGCAGCGGCTTCACTTGTAGAGCCACCCCATGGGTGGCTGCTTCACCTCCGGGACCGGTCTCCCCGGCTGCCGATGCAGCCACGCATGGCGTGGCTCCCGTCCTTCTCCGGAATCTGCATGACCCGCCAGCCTCCCGCCAGCGCCGTATTGCCTGCCGACGATGTGTTCGTTTCCCGGCTGCTGCACTGGTTCGATGACCATGGCCGGCACGACCTGCCCTGGCAGCACCCGCGCTCGCCGTACCGGGTGTGGCTGTCGGAGATCATGCTGCAGCAGACCCAGGTCAGCACGGTCATCCCGTACTTCCTGAAGTTCCTGGACGTATTCCCGACCCTGCCCGACCTGGCCGCAGCCAGCAATGATGCGGTGATGGCGCAGTGGGCGGGGCTGGGCTACTACGCGCGTGCACGCAACCTGCATGCCGCAGCGCAGCGCTGCGTCGAGCTGCATGGCGGCGAGCTGCCGCGTGATTTCGATGCCCTGCATGCGCTGCCGGGCATCGGCCGCAGCACCGCCGGCGCAATTCTCAGCCAGGCCTGGAATGATCGGTTCGCGATCCTGGATGGCAACGTCAAACGCGTGTTGACCCGCTATCACGGCATCGAGGGCTTCCCCGGCCTGCCGGCGATCGAGAAGCAACTGTGGGCGGTCGCCGAGGCGCATGCAGCGCAGGTGCCCGCGACCCGCATGGTCGATTACACCCAGGCGCAGATGGACCTGGGCGCCAGCGTGTGCAGCCGCAGCAGGCCTGCCTGCGTGATCTGTCCGCTGCAGGCGACCTGCGTTGCACGGCGCGAAGGCCGTACCGATCAGCTGCCGACACCGAAGCCGGGCAAGACCCTGCCCGAACGCGAGGCGGTGGCGCTGCTGCTGCGCGATGCGCGCGGCCGTGTGCTGCTGCAGAAGCGGCCGGACACCGGCATCTGGGCGCAGCTGTGGACCCTGCCCCAGGCTGACAGCGGCATCGCCCTGCAGGACTGGTTCGATGCGCATATCGAGGGCTCGCTGGACGATGCCGAGCCGCTGCCGGTGCTGGAGCACACCTTCAGCCACTACCGGCTGCATCTGCAGGTACTGGTGGCGACGGTTCAGGGCTCGCGCGGCGAGGATGCCGGCGTACGCTGGGTCGCTGCCGAAGAGCTGGAAAAGCTGGGCCTGCCCGCACCGATCCGCAAGCTGCTCCAGACCGGTGCACCGCCCGCTCAGCCCAAGCGCCGTACAATGCGGCGCGCAGCAACATCCCAAGACAACGAGTAACGCTATGCCCCGCACCGTTTTCTGCCAGTACGAACAACGCGACGCCGAAGGCCTGGACTTCGTGCCCTACCCCGGCGAGCTGGGCCAGCGCATCTTCAACCACATCGGCAAGCCGGCCTGGGCCGCGTGGCTGGCGCACCAGACCATGCTGATCAACGAAAACCGGCTGTCGCCGCGCGATCCCAAGCACCGTGCGTTCCTGGAAGAGGAACTGGTGAAGTATCTCTTCAGCGGTGGCGCGGAGAAGCCGGCCGGGTTTGTTCCGGAGGCGTGACCGGGTCTGATACCGACCAACGGTCGGTATCTACCGCGAGGATGGGGGACCGTGAAGTTGTTGGCGATAGCGAGGTTGTTGGCGATCGCCAGGTTGTGGCGACCGCGAGGTTATGCCGACGGCGAGATCGCGGTGCATCCTCGATAGGCCATGGCCGGCCAGCGGCCGGCACTACCGGGTCGGCGCCTGCTGGCCTTCTTCGCGCTCCTGCAGCTGCGCCTGCCGCAGCTCCTGCTCGGAGGCGCGCAGCGCCTTGGTATCGAGCTTGCGGATGCTGCTGATGAAGCACGGCATGTTCATCGGTCCCGGCGTGGGGTCGTGCACCAGCACCTTGTCGAAGCGGGCCGACACACGGCCGACCCGGCTGGTCAGGCCGATCGCCGGGGCGTAGTCCAGCCCCTGGCACGGCCCGGCCAGTTCCAGCAGATAGCCTTCGCTTGGGCGCGTCCACACCGCCAGCGCGCTCTCGCCCAGTTCGGTCCAGCCGGACAACGACCCGTACAACGGCATGTCCTGCTGCGGCGGACCGGCGTGCGCGCGGTAGAGATCAAGCTTCTGCGCGGTGGACAGGCGGCCGGTACTGGCGCACGCGGCCAGCCCAAGGCACAGGGCCGCGATGGCAAGGGTCTGCTTCATGACGCCTCCTGCTGGGGAATGTGCGCCGATCATGCGCCGCCCGGCGTGGTCCCGGCGAGAGGAACCCGCCGGGTGTTCAGCGCTCAGGCAGGCAGCGCTGCCTGCTCAGACCTCGCTGTGGGCCAGGCTGTGCAGCCGCCCTTCGCGCAGTTCCAGCACGCGGTCCAGCTTGCGTGCCAGCGAGCGGTCGTGGGTCACCAGCACCAGGCTGGTGTGGTGCGCGCGGTTGAGCTCGAGCATCAGCTCGAACACGGTCGCGGCGGTCTTGTCGTCCAGGTTGCCGGTGGGTTCGTCGCCGAGCACGCAGGCCGGGCGGTTGACCAGGGCGCGGGCCACGGCGGCACGCTGGCGCTCACCGCCGGAGAGCTCGCCCGGCTTGTGGTCCACCCGGTGCCCCAGGCCGACCGATTCCAGCAACACCTGCGCGCGGTTGCGCGCGTCAGCCACTTCTTCGCCCCCCAGCAGCACCGGCATCATCACGTTTTCCAGCGCGGTGAATTCGGGCAGCAGGTGATGGAACTGGTAGACGAAGCCGAGAGCGCGGTTGCGCAGGCGGCCACGCTGGCTGTCGGACAGGCCGGACATGCGCTGGCCGGCCACATAGACCTCGCCCGCCGTCGGCGTATCCAGGCCACCCAGCAGGTGCAGCAGGGTGCTCTTGCCGGCGCCGGAGGCACCGATGATGGCCACGGTCTCGCCGGCGGCCACGCGCAGGTCCAGCCCGTTGAACACCGGGGTCTGCATGCGGCCTTCGGCATAGGTCTTGGCCAGCGCTTCGGCGCGGATGACTTCCTGGCCCAGGGTGAGTGCTTCATTCATAACGCAGGGCCTCCGCCGGCTGGGTACGTGCCGCGCGCCAGGCGGGATACAGGGTGGCAAGGAAGCTCATGACCAGCGCCACGGCGGTGATCATGATGATGTCCGGGGTCTGCATGTCGGTCGGCAGGCCGGTGATGTAGTACACGTCCTCCGGCAGCAGCTTGACGTTGAACAGCGTCTCGATCGCGCCGAGGATGCGCTCCAGGTTCAAGGTCAGGGTAATGCCACCGATCACGCCCAGCACGGTGCCGAAGATGCCGATCAGCGAGCCCTGCACCATGAACACCTGCATCACCCCGCCCGGGGTCAGGCCCAGCGTGCGCAGGATCGCGATGTCGGCCTGCTTGTCGGTGACCAGCATCACCTGGGAGGAAACCAGGTTGAACGCGCCCATGGCGATGATCAGCGAGAGCAGGATGCCCATCACCACCTTCTCCATGCGCAGCGAGTGGTAGAGGTTGGCGTTCTGCTGGGTCCAGTCACTGACGCGGTAGGCACCGGTCAGGTTGTGGGCCAGATCGACGCCGACGTCCAGCGCCTTGTCCATGTCGTGCAGCTTCAGGCGCACACCGGTGACGCCATCGATGCGCAGCACCTTTTCCAGATCGGCCATGTTGGCGTAGGCCACGCCGCGGTCGACCTCGTTGTAACCGGCCTCGAAGATGCCGCTCACGGTGAAGCGCTTCATGCGCGGGATCGCGCCGATCGGCGTGCCCTGCACTTCCGCCAGGGTCACCAGCACCGTATCGCCCACGCCGACGCCGAGGTAGATCGCCAGTTCCTGGCCCACCAGCAGGTTGTAGCTGCCTGCGGTCAGGCTGTCGAAGCTGCCCTTCTTGACCTTCTGGTTGATGACCGAGACGTTCGGCTCCAGCGCCGGGTCGATGCCCTGCACGATGGCGCCCTGCACGCGGGGGCCGCTGAGCATGGCCTGGATTTCGATGTACGGCGCCGCGCCGGCGACACGCGGGTCCTTTTTCGCCACATCCACCGCATGCGCCCAATCGGCCATCGGGGCGCCGTCGGTGGTGATGGTGGTATGCGCGGTCATCTGCAGCAGCCGGTCGCGGATTTCCTTCTGGAAACCGCTCATGACCGCCAGCGTGGTGATCAGCACGGTCACGCCCAGCGCGATGCCGAGGATCGAGGCCATGGAGATGAAGGAGATGAAGCCGTTGCGGCGTTTGGCGCGCAGGTAGCGCAGGCCAATCGAGACAGGTATGGGTTTGAACATGCAGGTACGCCGGACAATTCAGGCTATGGTGCCACTGCAGGGGGTGAACGGGAAATGCAGTGTGCCCGGACGGCTAGTCGCAGTTCACGTGCCTGCGCCGCCGGAAGGGTATCGGGCCAGAACAGACGCCAGTGGCGACGCCCTTCATACCGCCAGCGGAGCTGCAGCAGCGGGCCGCGGCGACGCATCTGCAGGTCCTCGACCGCCTCCCCATCCACCTGGGCCGGCTCATCATCCAGGGGGATCAGGAAGGCGCAGCCCGGGCCGCGCGCATACCGCCACGCCTCCAGCCACGTGCCCACCATCGCCACCAGGCCCAAGGCCAGGCCCCACGGCGCCGGAAGCTCGGTGCCCCACAGGGCCCAGGGCATCAGCGCGCCCATGGCGATCAGCGCGCGGCACTGCCAGCGCGAGGGGTGCCACTCAAGCTGGCAGGGCGCGGATCCTGGCGATGAGGGCAGCGGGCGCGGCATGCGGGCACTCCTCGTAGCCCATGAACCAGCGCCACAACTTATCGTCCTCGCTTTCGAGCAGGAACAGGAAAACCTCGCGCTCGTCTGTCGGTGCCTGCAGCCAGCAGCGGTCCAGGTAACGGCCGAACAGCTGGTCCAGCTCGCGCATGCCGCGGCGGCAGCGCCAGCGCAGTTTTTTCAGTTCGGTTGCTTCATCCATTTTCTGCGTTTCCAGATAAGGCAAAGCCACGCATGGCGTGGCTCTACCGTTTCGATCATTTTCTGAGACGCCACGCATGGCGTGGCTCAACCGTTTCGATCATTTTCTGAGACGCCACGCATGGCGTGGCGCTACCGGGCACGTCTGGATCAGGCGCGACGCGCCATCATCAGCTTCTTGATCTCGGCAATGGCCAGCGCCGGGTTCAGGCCCTTCGGACAGGTCCGCGAGCAGTTCATGATGGTGTGGCAGCGGTACAGCTTGAACGGGTCTTCCAGCTCGTCCAGGCGCGCACCGGTGTCTTCATCGCGCGAGTCGACGATCCAGCGGTAGGCCTGCAGCAGGATGGCCGGGCCCAGGTAACGCTCGCCGTTCCACCAGTAGCTCGGGCAGCTGGTCGAGCAGCACGCGCACAGGATGCACTCGTACAGGCCGTCCAGCTTCTTGCGGTCTTCGGGCGACTGCAGGCGCTCGCGATCCGGCGGCGGCGGGGTCTGGGTGCGGATCCACGGCTTGATCGAGGCGTACTGCGCGTAGAAGTGGGTCAGGTCCGGCACCAGGTCCTTGACCACGCTCATGTGCGGCAGCGGGTAGATCGGCACTTCGGCCTTGCCGCAGTCGGCGATGGCGCGGGTGCAGGCCAGCGTGTTGGTGCCGTCGATGTTCATCGCGCACGAACCGCAGATGCCCTCACGGCACGAACGACGGAAGGTCAGGGTCGGATCGATCTCATTCTTGATCTTGATCAGCGCGTCCAGAACCATCGGGCCGCAGGCGTCCAGATCGATCTCGTACGTATCGGTGCGCGGGTTGCTGTCGTCGTCGGGACTCCAGCGGTAGATCTTGAAGGTGCGGGTGTTCTTCGCACCGCTCTTGGCGGGGAAGTGCTTGCCCTTTCCGATCTTGGAATTCTTGGGGAGGGAAAACTCGGCCATGGCTGTTCTCGTTGGCTCAGGCGGCTCGCGCTGCGGTGCAGGCGCGGGTAGCACGGAAGATGAGGAAGTCGACACCACCGGCCAGCGGCGCACGCGCCACCCCACCCTTGCGGGGGACGGCGGTCGCGGGCGCTGCGTGGACGGAGGTCATGCCGCAGGTCTCTTAGTAAACGCGCGGCTTGGGCGGGACGACGTCCACGTCCTTGCTCAGCGTGTACATGTGGACCGGGCGGTAGTCGAACTCGCACTTGCCGTTCTCGTCGACGTTGACCAGCGTGTGCTTCTGCCAGTTGACGTCGTCGCGGTCCGGGAAGTCCTCATGCGCATGCGCGCCGCGGCTTTCCTTGCGCTGTTCGGCCGAGTTGATCGTCGCCACCGCGTTGAGCAGCAGGTTGTTCAGCTCGTAGGTTTCGATCAGGTCCGAGTTCCACACCAGCGAACGGTCGGAGACCTTGACGTCCTGGAAGGAGTCGAAGATCTCGGCCATCTTGGCGCAGCCCTCTTCCAGGGTCTTGCTGGTCCGGAACACCGCCGCGTCGTTCTGCATGGTGCGCTGCATGCGATCGCGGATGACCGAGGTCGGGGTGTCGCCGTTGGCGTAGCGCAGCTTGTCCAGCAGGCCCAGCGCCTTGTCGCACGCATCGGACGGCAGGGTCTTGTGCGGCGCGCCGGACTTGATGGTCTCGGCACAGCGGTTGGCCACCGCACGGCCGAACACCACCAGGTCGAGCAGCGAGTTGGAGCCCAGGCGGTTGGCGCCGTGGACCGACACGCAGGCCGCTTCGCCGATGGCGTACAGGCCCGGCACGACGGCATCGGGGTTGTCGCCGACCTTGCGCACGACTTCGCCGTGGTAGTTGGTCGGGATGCCACCCATGTTGTAGTGCACGGTCGGGATGACCGGGATCGGCTGCTTGTGCACGTCCACGCCGGCGAAGATGCGGGCGCTTTCGGCGATGCCCGGCAGCTTGTCGTCGATGACGCCCGGGCCGAGGTGGGTCAGGTCGAGCAGGATGTGATCCTTGTGCTCGCCGACGCCGCGGCCTTCGCGGATCTCGATGGTCATCGAACGCGACACCACGTCGCGCGAGGCCAGATCCTTGTAGTGCGGTGCGTAGCGCTCCATGAAGCGCTCGCCGTTGCTGTTGCGCAGGATGCCGCCTTCGCCACGCACGCCTTCGGTGATCAGGCAGCCCGCGCCGTAGATACCGGTCGGGTGGAACTGCACGAACTCCATGTCCTGCATCGGCAGGCCGGCACGCATGACCAGACCGCCGCCGTCGCCGGTGCAGGTGTGGGCCGAGGTGGCGCTGAAGTAGGCGCGGCCGTAGCCGCCGGTGGCCAGCACCACGCCGTGGGCGCGGAACAGGTGCAGCGAGCCGTCGGCCATGTCCAGCGCGAGCACGCCGCGGCAGACGCCTTCGTCATCGAAGATCAGGTCGAGCGCGAAGTACTCGATCATGAAGCGCGCGTTGTGCGCCAGCGACTGCTGGTACAGCGTGTGCAGCATGGCGTGGCCGGTACGGTCGGCGGCGGCGCAGGTGCGCTGCGCGGACGGGCCTTCGCCGTACTTGGTGGTCATGCCACCGAACGGGCGCTGGTAGATCTTGCCTTCTTCGGTACGGCTGAACGGCACACCGTAGTGTTCCAGTTCGATGATGGCCGGGATCGCTTCGCGGCACATGTACTCGATGGCGTCCTGGTCACCCAGCCAATCCGAGCCCTTGATGGTGTCGAAGAAGTGGTAGCGCCAGTCGTCTTCGCCCATGTTGCCCAGCGCGGCGGAAATACCGCCCTGCGCGGCCACGGTGTGCGAACGGGTCGGGAAGACCTTGGTCAGACAGACCGTCTGCAGGCCCTTGGCGGCAAGGCCGAACGTGGCGCGCAGGCCAGCACCGCCGGCGCCGACCACGACCATGTCGTACTTGTGTTCCGTAATCTTGTAAGCGGACATCTAATCTGGATTCCTGTCTTGGTGCCTGGACTCAGGCGACGCCGAGCGCGATGCGGGCGACCGCAAAAACACTGACGATCCCGCCGAGCACGGCGATGAACTTCACCGTGGTCTGCAGCGCCAGGGCCAGCAGCGAATTGTGGATGTAGTCTTCCAGCACGACCTGCAGGCCGAGCTGGGCATGCCAGAACATCGCGACCAGGAAGCCGACCAGCAGCACCGCGTTCCACGGCTTGGACACCGCGTCGGTCGCGGTCACGTAATCGGCGCCGATCAGGCTCAGCACGAACACCAGGAACCAGATGGTCAGGCCGACCAGCGCGGTGGCGGTCAGGCGCTGCATCACGAAGTGCTCGGTACCGGTCTTGGCAGCGCCAAGGCCACGCACGTTCTTCAGCGGGGTACGGTACTTGTTCATGCGGCCGCTCCCATGAAGACGTAGGCCCAGACCAGGGCGGTGATCACCAGGCTGGCGAAGACCGAGACCCAGCTGCTGCGCACGAAGGCGGGAATGGAGAAGCCGATCGCGAAGTCCTGCACGATATGGCGGATGCCATTGCACAGGTGGTAGGCGAAGGACCAGGTCCATGCGAACAGGAACAGCTTGCCGTACCAGCTGCCGGCATGGCCGGTGAAGCAGTTCCAGGATTCAGGACCCATCATCAGGGCGAGCAGGCCGCCGGCAATGATCAGGGCTCCAACAGACAGAAAGATGCCGGTGGCTCGATGCAGGATCGAGGTGGCCATCTGAATCTGCCAGCGATACACCTGAAGGTGCGGGGAAAGGGGACGTTCTCTGGCGGCCATTCGCTGGGCTCGTTGTCTCGGCTGGGCGGCGCAATGCCGCGTTGGCTCAATGCTGATCAGAAATCGATGCAGCGTCCGTTTTTCTCCCAATCTCCGTACCGCACCGGATCAAGTCCGCCGCGGCCGCCGATTTCCAAAGGCAATGCCGGAGTCTCGGGAAGCGGTTGCTCCTCGGGTACCAGCGTGCCTTCAGCTTCAGAATCTGGAGAGGGGGTTGTTTGGCCTATCATGGGTGGTCTCGCAACGCACAAATTTTAGACCCCGTTCACGTGCCTGACAACCTGCCCTCCGATTTCGCCGGCTTTTCGCGCCTCCCCGGTCACCAGCTGCTCAGTCTCAGCGGTGCCGATGCGGCCGCGTTCGCCCATGCCCAATTCTCCAGCGATGTCACCGCCCTGCCCCTGCGGCATTGGCAGTGGAGTGCCTGGCTGACGGCCAAGGGCCGCGCCATTGCTGTGTTCCAGCTGTTGCGGCTGGACCAGGAGCGCATCGTGGTGGTGCTCGCCGATGGCGACGCCGATGCGATTGCGTCGCAGTTGCAGCGTTTTGTCTTCCGCCGCAAGGTGCGGATCGAGGTCCGCAATGATCTTGCCGTGGCGGCAAGCTTCACCGCGCCGGAATCGGCCTCCGGCCGCGCGATTGCGCAACTTGGCGGCGAAAACATCGAATTGGACCTGGGCAGCGACGCACTTCCGCGCAGCCTGCGCATCGGTTCCGCCGACGCCGTGGCGACCCACGCCGACAGCGCGGATATCGCGCTAGCCTGGCGCCAGGCCGATCTGCGCTACGGCCTGCCCCGCCTGGATGCCGATCAGCGCGAACAGTGGACGCCGCAGCAGCTGGGCCTGGACCGCCTGAACGGGTACAGCGTCAAGAAAGGCTGCTACCCGGGCCAGGAAATCGTGGCCCGCACCCACTTCCTGGGCAAGGCCAAGCGCGCCCTGCAGCTGCTGCGGGTCGTGGAGGGCACGACCAGCGGCACGCAGGTACATCAGAAGGACGCAGCGATCGGCACGGTGGCCTCGGTGGCCGGTGATCTGGCCCTGGCGGTGCTGCCGCTGGAGATCGCGCCGGAGCCGTTGAGCGTCGGCGGAGTCCAGGCCGCCCACCTGCCGTTGCTGGATGGTCTGGCGCGGTAGACCCTTTAGGCATCGACCGTTGATCGATGCGGTACGCCATGAACGTTGATGGGTGTGCGTGGAGCCGGCCAGCGGCCGGCACTACCGGATCTGGTGGCACTGCCGGATCTGGTGGCACTGCCGGATCTGGTGGCACTGCCGGATCTGGTGGCACTGCCGGATTCGGGCACGGGTAGTGCCGGCCGCTGGCCGGCAACCCCGTAACCCGTCCGCGCCTTACGCGTCGTTCAAGCGCTCGCCGGTCTCTGCATCGAAGAAATGCAGGCCCTGCGGATGGATCGCCACGCGGATCGGCTCGCCGACCGACGGCAACCCCTGCGGTGCCACGCGCATCACCAACGGCTGGCCGCCACTGGTCATGTTGACGAAAATCTCGTTGCCGACCGGCTCGATGCCATCGATCATCGCCTCGAACGCCGTCGCATCCCCGGCCGCGGCCGGCTGCAGATGCTCCGGGCGCACGCCAACGGCGATCGCCTTGCCGACCCACGCCTGATCGATCCGGGCCTGGCCCAGCGGCGCGGTCAGCCCGGTGTCCTGCACGGCATAGCCGCTGTCGGTGCGCTGCAGGGTGCCGCGCAGCACGTTCATCGCCGGGCTGCCGAGGAAGCCGGCCACGAACAGGTTGGCCGGACGGTCGTACAGCGCCATCGGGGTATCGATCTGCTGGATCACGCCATCCTTGAGCACCACGATGCGCTGGCCCAGGGTCATCGCTTCCACCTGATCGTGGGTCACGTAGATCATGGTGGTGCCCAGCTTGCGGTGCAGCTGCGCGATTTCGGTCCGCACGCTGTGGCGCAGCTTGGCGTCCAGGTTGGACAGCGGCTCATCGAGCAGGAACACCGCCGGCTCGCGCACCAGCGCGCGGCCCAGCGCAACGCGCTGGCGCTGGCCGCCGGACATCGCCTTGGGCAGCTTGTCGAGCATCTCGGTCAGGCCCAGCGTTTGGGCCGCCTCACTGACCCGCTTGCTGATCGTGGCCTTGTCGTGGCCGCGCAGCTTCAGACCGAAGGCCAGGTTCTCGGCCACGGTCATGTGCGGATACAGCGCATAGCTCTGGAACACCATGGCGATGTCACGATCCTTGGGTGCCACGTCGTTGACCACGCGGTCGCCGATCGTCAGCGTGCCGCCACTGATTTCTTCCAGGCCGGCGACCATGCGCAGCAGTGTGGACTTGCCACACCCGGACGGCCCCACCAGCACCATCAATTCACCATCGGCCACTTCGAAGGTCGCGCCCTGCACGGCCACCTGACCGTTGTCGTAGACCTTGCGAACGCCCTGCAACTGCACTTTTGCCATATCACCATTCCAGTCCGCCCGGTCTCCGGGCTGTTATGCGGAACTGCCTTCGGCCCTCCCGATGGCAGGTCGATGGCGTGGTGCCGCATGACGGCGACCACTGCAATCGAATACAGTCTGCGCATTCTGCCATGTAAACGTTTTCACGTGGCACTATCCGATAGTCGGCCGTGACCTGGATGCCGGGGAGGATGCGATATCCCCCACGACACCGGGTTGGTAGGCCATCATGCCGGGCGGAATCCATGGGGCGTGCTGCACCTGCAACAAGCAGACAACGGACCCCGCCCGACCCCCGAGAACATAGACGAGAAGCGATTGACAACGATGTCACCCGGATCTGAAACTCGAGCGATGCACGACACCCTTTTCCTGTTTGGCGCCACAGGTGACCTGGCCCAGCGCTACCTGTTCCCCTCGCTGCTGCGATTGCTGGGCGACGGCCTGCTCCCCGAAGACTTCAAGGTTCGTGCGCTGGCGTTGTCGCCGCACGACACCGACGCCTTCCGCGAGATCCTGCGCCCGCGCCTGCAGCAGGCCATGCCGATGGCCAGCCAGGACGATATCCACTCGCTGCTGCAGCGCATCGACTACCGCTCGGTGGACCTGCGCAATCCCGAGTCCGTGGCCGAATCGGTCCACGACCTGGTCGACCGCAACTGCGTGAGCTACCTGGCGATCCCGCCGGGCCTGTACATCTCCACCTGCGAAGGCCTGGCCAAGGGCGGCGCGCTGGCCGCCCCGCACCGCCTGATGCTGGAAAAGCCGATCGGCAGCGACAGTGCCAGCGCCGAGGAGATCATCTCCACGATCGGCCAGTGGATCGACGAAGACCGCGTGTTCCGCCTGGACCACTACCTGGGCAAGGCCGCGGTGCAGAACCTGATCGCGCTGCGCTTCGGCAATACGCTGCTCGAGGCGGTCTGGAACCGCAACTACATCGAATCGGTGCACATCCTGGTGGCCGAGAGCGAAGGCGTGGATGGCCGCGATGCGTACTACGCCCGCTCCGGCGCGCTGCGCGACATGGTCCAGAGCCACATCCTGCAGCTGCTGTGCCTGGTCGCGATGGAACCGCCGGCGTCGCTGGAAGCCGACCGCATCCGCGACGAAAAGGTCAAAGTGCTGCGCGCCCTGCGCCCGCTCGATGCCAAGCATGCCGCGCGTGACAGCGTGCGGGGCCGCTACACCGCCGGCACCATCAACGGCCAGCCTGCGCAGGCCTACCAGCCGCCGGAAGGCAGCGATGTGGAAACGTTCGCCGGCGTCACCGCGCATATCGACAACTGGCGCTGGTCCGGCGTGCCGTTCCACCTGGTCACCGGCAAGCGCCTGGCCGAGCGCACCACCCGCGTGGTGGTCACGCTCAAGCCGGTCACGCATTGGCTGTTCGAGCGCCCGCACCGCGGCAATGCCACCCCCAACCGCATCACCTTCCAGCTGCAGCCGCAGGAAAACATCGAGCTGGGCCTGATGAGCTCGCTGGCCGGCCCGGAATGGGGCGCGCTGGAACTGCATCCGCTGGAACTGGAACTGTCCGTGCCGACCGGCCTGCACCGCCGCATCGCTTATGAACGCCTGTTCCTGGATGCCTTCAACGGCAACCATGCGCTGTTCGTGCGCGATGACGAAGTGCGCGCGGCCTGGGCGTGGATCGACAGCGTCAGCGATGCGTGGAAGGAAGCCAAGCTGCCGTTGCAGCCCTACCCTGCCGGCCAGTGGGGTCCAGAAGAAGCCGCAGGCTTCCTACCTGCCGACGCCGATGCCGACGCAACCCGCGGTGGCCAGGCATGACGGTGTTGTCCCAGCCGGTCCTCGTCGCGGATATCGGCGGTACCAATGCACGCTTCGCCCTGGCCGATACCTCGCTGGCCGCGCCGCTGCAGCAGGACAGCATCCGCGAATTCGCGGTCGCTGACTTCCCCTCGCTCGGTGAAGCCGCACGGCACTACCTCGAGCAGATCGGCGCCGAAGCCAAGCGCGGTGTGTTCGCCGTGGCCGGCCGTGTCGACGGTGACGAGGCACGCATCACCAATCATCCGTGGGTGATCTCGCGCATCCGCACCGCGCACATGCTCGGCTTCGACGACCTGCACCTGATCAATGACTTCGCCGCCCAGGCGATGGCGATTTCGCTGCTGCAGCCGCAGGACGTGATCCAGGTCGGCGGCGCGGCGTGGGTGCCGGGCAAGCCGGGCCAGCCGCGCAACTACGCGGTGATCGGCCCGGGCACCGGGCTGGGCGTGGGCGGGCTGATCCTGCGCCATGGCCGCTGCTATCCGCTGGAAACCGAAGGCGGCCACGTCAGCTTCCCGCCGGGTACGCCGGAAGAAATCCGCATCCTGGAGATCCTGTCCGAACAGTTCGGCCGTGTCTCCAACGAACGCCTGATCTGCGGCCCCGGCCTGGTCAACATCCATCGCGCCGTGTGCGAGATGGCCGATATCGACCCGGGCCAACTGCAGCCGGTGGACGTCACCGCGCGGGCGCTGCATGGCGACCCGCAGGCCATGCGCACCGTGGATGTGTTCTGCGCGGTGTTCGGCGCGATCGCCGGCGATCTGGTGCTGATGCAGGGCGCCTGGGATGGCGTGTTCCTGACCGGCGGGCTGGTGCCGAAGATGCTCGATTCGCTGCAGCACTCCGGCTTCCGCCAGCGCTTTGAACACAAGGGCCGCTTCTCTTCGATCATGTCCAAGGTGCCGTCACTGGCCGTGATGCACCCCAGCCCCGGCCTGCTCGGCGCGGCCGCCTATGCGGCGGATGTGGAACGCGATCTGCCGGGAGGCACTGCATGAATACCCTGGATACGTCCGAACGTTTCACCTTGATCCGCCACGGCGATGCCGATGGCTGGATCGAGGCCGTCGCCGCGGAAATGGCGGCCGAGCTGAACCGCGACATTGCCGAATTCGGCCGCGCGCGCATGCTGCTCTCCGGCGGCACCACGCCGGCACCGGTCTACCAGGCGCTGGCCGAGCTGGACGTGCAATGGGACCGGGTGGAAGTGAGCCTGGTCGATGAACGCTGGCTGTCGCCGCAGGATCGCGACAGCAATGCCTGGCTGGTGAAGGAGAGCTTCCTGACCCGTGCCGAAGGCGCGCATTTCGATCCGCTGGTGCGGGTCGGCAAGCCGCTGCCCGAGTGCGTCTACAGCGCCAACCTGCAGGCCCAGCACAGCCAGCGGCCCTGCCTGAGCGTGCTCGGCATGGGCAACGACGGTCACACTGCGTCGCTGTTCCCGGGGTCGAAGGACCTGACCCGCGCACTGGAAAGCACCCTGCCCTACGCGGCGCTCGATGCCACCGGCTGCCCCGGTGCCAACCAGTGGCCGCTGCGCATCACCCTCACCCCGCACGGCTTGAAGCAGAGCCGCCAGCGCCTGCTGCTGCTGCGCGGCAAGCAGAAGCTGGAAGTGCTCAAGCACGCGCTGGAAAGCAACAATCCGCAGCTGTATCCCATCCTCAACGCGATCGATCTCGACGGCGCGAAACTGCGCGTCCACTGGTGTGACTGAGTTGCCCCGGTGTTGTTCCGTTCGCCTTCTCATAGCCGGTAGCCAATGAGCCTGCATCCCAAACTCCATGCCATCACCGAGCGCATCGTCCAGCGCAGCGTCGCCTCGCGCGCCGCCTACCTGGCCGGTGTCGACGCGGCGCTGCGCGACGGTCCGTTCCGTTCGCGCCTGAGCTGCGGCAACCTCGCCCACGGGTTCGCCGCGTGCGGCCCGACCGACAAGTCGCGCCTGCGCGGCGGCGTGACGCCCAACCTGGGCATCATCACCGCGTACAACGACATGCTCTCGGCGCACCAGCCGTTCGAGCACTACCCGGAGATCCTGCGCGAAACCGCGCGCGAACTCGGCGCGACCGCACAGGTGGCCGGTGGCGTGCCGGCGATGTGCGACGGTGTCACCCAGGGCCGTGGCGGCATGGAGCTGTCGTTGTTCTCGCGCGATGTGATCGCCCAGTCGACCGCGATCGGCCTGAGCCATGACATGTTCGACGCCAGCGTCTACCTCGGCGTCTGCGACAAGATCGTGCCCGGCCTGCTGATCGGTGCGCTGGCCTTCGGCCACCTGCCGGCGATCTTCCTGCCGGCCGGCCCGATGACCCCGGGCATCCCGAACAAGCAGAAGGCCGAAGTGCGCGAGCGCTATGCGGCCGGCCAGGCGACCCGCGAGGAACTGCTGGAGGCCGAGGCCGCCTCATACCACGGCGCCGGTACCTGCACCTTCTACGGCACCGCCAACTCCAACCAGACCCTGCTCGAAGCGATGGGCGTGCAGTTGCCGGGCGCCTCGTTCGTCAACCCCGATACGCCGCTGCGCGATGCGCTGACCCGCCAGGCAGCGGTGCGTGCGCTGGAAATCAGCGCACTGGGCGATGACTTCCGTCCGCTCGGCCGGCTGATCGACGAGCGCGCGATCGTCAATGCGGTGGTCACGCTGATGGCCACCGGCGGCTCCACCAACCACACCATCCACTGGATCGCGGTGGCGCGTGCGGCCGGCATCGTGCTGACCTGGGACGACATGGACCAGCTCTCGCAGCTGATCCCGCTGCTGGCCCGCGTCTATCCGAACGGCGAAGCCGACGTGAACCGCTTCGCCGCCGCCGGTGGCACCGCGTTCGTGTTCCGCGAGTTGATGGAGGCCGGGCTGATGCACGCCGACCTGCAGACCGTGGCCGAAGGCGGCATGCACCAGTACGGCCAGGAACCGGCGCTGCGCGACGGCAAGCTGACCTACATCGATGGCGTGCGCGAGAGCGCCGACCCGGACGTGGTGCGTGGCGTGGCCGATCCGTTCGAAGCCCAGGGCGGCCTGCGCCTGCTGCGCGGCAACCTTGGCCGTTCGCTGATCAAGCTGTCAGCGGTGAAGCCGCAGTTCCGCACGATCGAAGCGCCGGCCGTGGTGGTCGATGCACCGCAGGTGCTGAACAAGCTGCACGCCGCCGGTGTGCTGCCGCACGATTTCGTGGCGGTGGTGCGTTACCAGGGCCCGCGCGCCAACGGCATGCCGGAGCTGCATTCGCTGGCGCCGCTGCTGGGCCTGCTGCAGAACCAGGGCCGCCGCGTAGCGCTGGTCACCGATGGTCGCCTGTCCGGTGCCTCGGGCAAGTTCCCGGCCGCGATCCACATGACGCCGGAAGCCTCGCGCGGCGGTCCGCTGGCGCGGGTGCGCGAGGGCGACATCATCCGTCTGGATGGTGAGGCCGGCACGCTGGAGCTGCTGGTGGATGCGGCGGAGTTCGCCGCACGCGAGCCGGCGCCGAATACTGCGCCGGCCGGGCACGATCTGGGCCGCAATCTGTTCGCGATGAGCCGCCGTCTGGTAGGCCCGGCCGACCAGGGCGCGATGTCGATTTCGTGTGGGCCGGCCGCCGATGACGGCAGCATCTGGAACTACGATGCGGAATACGAGCTTGGGCATGATGCGGCGGCGGCGGATGCGCCGCATGAGGCGAAGGACGCCTGAGCTGACGCAGCGGTAAGGTGTCCTGGTTGAGGCAGCGGACGGCCCCAACCAGGACGCGCCGTGAACCCATCCATGGGGGCTCGTAAAGCGGCGTCCATGCCGCTTAACGGTCCTGGTTGGGGCCATCCGCTGCCTCCCGACACATACCGGCGCGTCGTTCGCGCTGCAGACATTGATGAAAAGAAGGATTGGAAACGCATGAGCATCGCCGAACATCAGAAACGCGCTGAAACCCTGTTGAAGGCTGCCGGCATTCTGCCGGTGGTGACCGTGCATACGCTCGATCAGGCCCGTGCAGTCAGTGCGGCGTTGCTGGAGGGCGGGCTGCCGGCGATCGAGCTGACGCTGCGTACGCCGGTGGCGATGGAAGCGCTCGCCATGCTCAAGCGCGAGCTGCCGGATGTGGTGGTGGGTGCGGGCACGGTGTTGACCGTGGAGCAGATGCAGCAGTCCATCGATGCGGGCGCCGATTTCCTGGTCACGCCGGGTACGCCGGCGCACATGGCCGATGCGCTGGCGCAGGCGCCGCTGCCGGTGGTGCCGGGTGCGGCGTCGCCGACGGAGATGCTGGCGCTGTATGCGCGCGGCTTCCGGGTGTGCAAACTGTTCCCGGCCTCGGCCGTGGGCGGGCTGGCAATGATCAAGGGCCTGGCCGGTCCGATTCCGGATCTGAAGCTGTGCCCGACCGGCGGCATCACCGAAGACACCGCCGCCGAATACCTGGAGCAGAAAAACGTGGTCTGCATCGGTGGTTCGTGGATGGTGCCGGGGGGTTGGATCGAGCGTGGCGAGTGGGACAAGGTGCGCGAAAGCGCGGCCCAGGCCGCGAAGATCGTGGCGCGGGTCCGCGCGCACTGAACGAAAACGCCCGGGCATGCCCGGGCGTTTTTTTACGTGCCATCCCACGCGTGGATTACATCGGGCGCGCCGGATCCACCAGGCCGTACTGGCTGGCCATGCGCGCGAGCGCGATGTTGTCGTTGATGCCCATCTTCTCGAACAGACGCGCCTTGTGCGTGTTGACGGTCTTCGCGCTCAGGCTCAGGCGTTTGGCGATGTCTTCCTGGCGCAGGCCCTGGGTCAACAGCAGCGCCACTTCCAGCTCGCGCGGGGACAGGGTGTCGAACGGCGAGTGGTTGCCTTCCACGTTCGACAACGCGAGGTTCTGCGCGATGCTGTTGCCGAGATAACGACGGCCGAGCGCTGCATCGCGCACGGCACGCAGCAGTTCCTGGGCATCGCAGGCCTTGCCGATGTAGCCGGAGGCACCGGCTTCGAGCAGGCGCTTGGGCATCGGTCCATCTTCAAGGACGGAGACGATCACCACGCGGGTACCGTGGTCGCCACGGACCACGCGCTCGGTCACTTCCATGCCGCTGACGCCAGGCAGGTGCAGATCGCACAGCACGACGTCGGGCCGCAGTCGGCGGATATCCGGCAATGCATCTTCGCCACTCTCCGCCTCACCGACCACCTCGATGTCGGTCTCGTTGGAGAGGATCATCTTCATGCCCGTGCGCACCAGAGCATGATCGTCCGCCAGATACACTCGAATCGTCATCCGCCAACCTCGTCAAACACTGTGAACGGGGGCAAGCCTAGCCGCGGGATGTGTCGATCACAAGGAACCAGGTTCCCCATCATCGCGTTCTGCTCCACGCATCACAGACGTGCTGTCTGCCCCTCCCCCCTGTGCCTCTCATCCTCTTCCGTTCCAGTGGAACAGCCTATGGATGCCGCCCGTTTTCATGCCGCTTTCGGCTAGTTTACCGCCGTATTCGTCTCAGCGGCATGCCGCCACGGATGGCGACGGCGGAACATGACCAGGAAGCACCCTACCACCCAGACCAGGGCGGCACACCAGCCGGCCAGGATGTCGGAGGGGTAATGGACCCCGAGGTAGACCCGGGACAGGCTGACCAGCACCGCAAAGGTCACCGCGGAGAAGGCGACCGGCCAGCGCCAGCGGGTGTTCCAGGCCAGCAGCACCAGGGTGACGGCCAGGGTCATCGAGCCCATGGCATGGCCGCTGGGGAAGCTGAAGGTGCTTTCCGGGGCGATGGATTCCCACAGGCTGGGCCGGTCGCGCTGGAAGAAGCGCTTGCTGCCCAGGTTGAGCAGCGCCGAGCCGGCAAAGCAGATCGCCACGAAACTGGCCTCGCGCCAGCGTTTGCGCCAGGCCAGCAGGGCCACGATCAGCACATCGGCCGGGATCAGGAACCACTCGTAGCCCAGTTTGGAGAGCAGCACGAAGAACTGGTCCAGCCCCGGCGAATGCAGGCCATGCATCTTCCACAGCAGCGGCGCATCGAAATAGATCGATTCCAGCTCATGGACTTCATCGGCCAGGGCGACGAACCCGGCCAGGGGCAGCAGCACGCCCACGAACAGCAGCACGAAGCGCCAGGCGTTGCGGCCCATCCAGTGGCGGAAACCGGCCGCCGCCTCCGGGGCAGCCAGCACCGCCGGCTTATCCGAGCGTTCGGACATAGGTGCGTTCGACGTAATCGTCGATCAGCGCCACGAAGTCCTGGGCGATGTTCTCGCCGCGCAAGGTGACCGTCTTTTCACCGTCCACGAAGACCGGCGCCGCCGGCGTCTCGCCGGTCCCCGGCAGGGAGATGCCGATGTTGGCGTGGCGCGACTCGCCCGGCCCGTTGACGATGCAGCCCATGACCGCCAGGGTCATGCTTTCGGCGCCGGGGTGGTTCACCTTCCAGAGCGGCATTTTCTCGCGCACATGGTTCTGCACGACCTTGGCCAGCTCCTGGAAGAACTCCGAGGTGGTCCGGCCGCAGCCGGGGCAGGCCGTGACCAGCGGCGTGAAGGCCCGCTGCCCGGTGGTCTGCAGCAGTTCCTGGGCGACGATCACCTCGGCGGTGCGCGACTGGCCCGGTTCGGGGGTCAGCGAAATGCGGATGGTGTCGCCGATGCCTTCCTGCAGCAGCACCGCCAGCGCCGCCGAGGAGGCGACGATGCCCTTGCTGCCGATGCCGGCTTCGGTCAGGCCCAGGTGCAGCGCGAAATCCGAGCGCTGGGCCAGGTCGCGGTACACCGCGATCAGCTCCTGCACCCCACTGACCTTGGCCGACAGCACAATGCGGTCGCGCGGCAGGCCCAGTTCCACGGCGGTCTCGGCCGAATCCAGCGCCGAGCGGATCAGCGCCTCACGCAGCACGCGCCCGGCATCCCAGGGCTGCGCGCGCTGGCTGTTCTCGTCCATCAGGCGCGCCGCCAGCGACTGGTCGAGCGAGCCCCAGTTGGCGCCGATGCGGACCGGCTTGTTGTAGCGGATCGCAAATTCGATCAGCTGCGCGAACTGGGTGTCTTTCTTCTTGCCGAAGCCGACGTTGCCCGGATTGATCCGGTACTTGGCCAGGGCTTCGGCGCAGGCCGGCTCCTGGGTCAGCAACTGGTGGCCGTTGTAATGGAAGTCGCCGATCAGGGGGACATCGATCCCCATCATCTGCAGCTTTTCCACGATCCGCGGGATGGCCGCAGCCGACTCGGGATTGTTGACGGTCAGCCGCACCATCTCCGAGCCTGCGCGCCACAGTTCGGCCACCTGCTTCACACTGGCGGCGACATCGGCGGTGTCGGTGTTGGTCATCGACTGCACCACCACGGGATGGCCGCCACCCACGACCACGCCGCCGATACGGACAGGCTGGGTCTGGCGGCGGGCCCACACGGCGGAGTCGGCGGGTTGGGTCGGTCGGGTCACGGCGTCATGCATCGGCGTATTTTAGCGCGCCCAACGCGCACGTAGGTGCCTGTCGTTGCTCGGCGCTCATGTTCAGCGCCCGCCGCACGGCGCCCCGCCCCGGTGCGGCCGATTGTCGCAGGCAGGCGCTGTCGGGAGCGCATAGGATGTGCGGTGATGACCGGTACCGACGCCCCCTTTCTCCGCACCCTGTGCAGTCTGCGCTGGCTGGCCGTGGCCGGCCAGGCCGCCACGATCCTGGTCGCCACCTGGGTGCTGGGCCTGGAACTGCCGCAGCTGCCGCTGTGGGCTGGCGTCGCCGCGCTGACCCTGTTCAACCTGTACGCGCAGCTGCGTGTGCAAGGCCCCGATACCGCGCCGGTCACCGCCTTCGGCCACATCCTGGTGGATGTCACCGTGCTGACCTGGATGGTCGGCTGGAGTGGCGGCATCGCCAACCCCTTCGGCTCGCTGTTCCTGATCCTGATCGCCCTGGCTGCGCTCGCCCTGCCCCTGCGCTGGACCCTGGCCGTGGCGGCGGCCTGCCTGATCGGCTACGCGGTCAGCGGCGTGTTCGGCCTGCCACTGCCCAGCGGCTACTTCACCGGTGCGCAGATGCAGCAGTGGGGCGTGGTCTGCAACTTCCTGCTGTCGGCGACGGTGGTGCTGGTGTTCGCCACCCGGCTGGCGATCGCCCTGCGCCAGCGCGAGCACGAACTGGCCCTGCTGCGCGAGCGCTTCGTCCGCAACGAAGGCATCGTCGCCCTGGCCACCCACGCCGCCTCGGTGGCGCATGAACTCAATACCCCGCTGGCGACCATGACCCTGCTGGCCGACGACATCGCCGACCAGACCGAGAGCAGCGAGGTCCGTGATGACGTGGAAACCCTGCGCGAGCTGCTGGTGCAGTGCCGCGAGCGCGTGCTGGCACTGGCCCGCCCCGCCGCAGGCGATGCCCCCGGCCGCGATGCGGTGACCTTGCCGCAGGTGCTGGAGCAATGGCGGCTGGTGCGCCCGACCATCGCACTGCATCGCAATGAAGATGCCCCGCTGACCCTGCCGCTGGACCCGGGTATCGGGCACCTGCTGATGGTGCTGCTCAACAATGCCGCCGACGCCGGCGAGAAAGCCGACCGCCCGCAGGTGGACCTGTCGCTGCGCATCGAAGGCGATGACCTGATCGGCGAAGTGCGCGACTACGGCCACGGGTTCGATGCCCGCCAGGCCGTGTTGCCCGGCACCTTGTTCAACAGCGGCAAGACCGACGGCATGGGTGTCGGCCTGGCGCTGTCCCACGCCACCATCGAACGCCTGGACGGC
The DNA here is from genome assembly GCF_030128875.1 of Stenotrophomonas sp. BIO128-Bstrain. Lineage (NCBI taxonomy): Bacteria > Pseudomonadati > Pseudomonadota > Gammaproteobacteria > Lysobacterales > Lysobacteraceae > Stenotrophomonas > Stenotrophomonas sp. BIO128-Bstrain. The sequence continues at coordinate 2,158,176 of NZ_CP124620.1, forward strand.
GAGCTGTGGATGCGCCCGGCCAATGGCGCCGGCACCCGCGTCGGCTTCCGCCTGCCCTTGTCCCCACGGGAGACTTCCGCATGACCGCCTTCACCCCCGCGCCCGGTCAGGCCAGCCACGGCCTGCTGGTCGACGACGACGAACTGTATCTGCGCACGTTGCAGCGCAGCCTGGCCCGCAAGGGGCTGGAAACCGTCACCGCCAGCGACACTGCCTCAGCGCTGCTGCTGGCCCGCCAGCAGCCGCCCGCCTACGCGTTGATCGATCTCAAGCTGGGCACCGAGTCCGGCCTTGCCTTGATCCAGCCTCTGCGCGCCCTGCGCGAAGACATGCGAATCCTGCTGGTGACCGGCTACGCCAGCATCGCCACGGCGGTGGAAGCAATCAAACTCGGTGCCGACGATTACCTGCCCAAGCCGGCCACGGTGCCGATGATCCTGCGCGCACTCGGCGAGGAAGACGATGGTCCCGCCGACGATGGCGACATGGAACCGCCGGATGCGATGACCCCGATCAGCCGGCTGCAGTGGGAACATATCCAGCAGGCGATGCATGAGACCGGCGGCAACGTCTCCGCCGCCGCGCGCCTGCTCGGCATGCACCGGCGCTCGCTGCAGCGCAAGCTGGCCAAGCGGCCCAGCCCGGAGCGCGATCCGAGCAGGTGACCGGCCCGTTGCAGCGCCGCGAATGAAAACGAAAACGGCGACCGCGAGGCCGCCGTTTTTGTTGGCCGCATGCGGGCAGCGCGGTTACCAGAACACCGTGTACAGCGCGATCAGGATCGCGATCACCGCCGTACCGCCGATGTTGAAACTCATCGGCGTGGCATAGCGCACGTCATCGGTACGGATCAGATCCTGCCCGGTGCGCGCCGGCTTCCACAGCGAGATCACCACGGCCAGCACCAGCGCCAGCAGGAACACCAGGCCGACGCGGTCGATGAAGGGCAGCGTCGGCCAAGCCAGTTTCAGCACGATCGACAAGGCGAACGAGCCGATGGCCGCGGCAAGTGCGCCGGCTTCGCTGGCCTTCTTCCAGAACAGGCCGAGCAGGAAGATCACGGTGATGCCCGGGGTGAAGAAACCGGTGAATTCCTGGATGTACTGGAAGCCCTGGTCGAAGCTGCCCAGCAGCGGCCGTGCCGTGGCGATCGCCACCAGCACCGACACCGTTGCTGCGATGCGACCCACGCGTACCAGCGTGGCCTGGCTGCTCTGCGGGCGTGCCTTCGCGTAGAAATCCAGGGTGAAGATGGTCGCGACCGAGTTGATCTTGGACGCCAGCGACGCCACGATCGCCGCCACCAGCGCCGCGAAGACCAGGCCGAGGATGCCACTGGGCAGCAGGCTCATCATCGCCGGGTAGGCCCGGTCCGGCTTGCCCAGATCCGGCGCCAGCACCACCGCCGCGATACCCGGCACCACGACCACCAACGGCACCAGCAGCTTCAGGAAGGCCGCGAACAGCACGCCCTTCTGCGCCTCACCGATGTCCTTGGCCGCCAGCGCGCGCTGGATGATGTACTGGTTGAAGCCCCAGTAACTCAGGTTCATGATCCACAGCCCGCCGATCAGCACGCTCAACCCCGGCAGGTCTTTGTAGAACGGATTGTCGGGGTGCAGGATCATCTGGAAGTGTTCCGGGTGCTGGTCCCACAGCTTCTGGAAGCCCCCGGGGATGCCGGCGTCGCCGCCCACCGCGTTGAGGGTGAGCGCGGTCACCAGCAGGCCACCAAGGATCAGCAGCGAAACCTGCACGATATCGGTCAGCGCCACCGCCTTGAGGCCGCCGTACAACTGGTAGAGCAGCGCGAACACGCCGATCAGCACCAGTGCCAGCATCTGGTCCATGCCGGTGACCTCGGTCACCGCGATCGAGCCCAGCCACAGGATCGAGGTCAGGTTGACGAAAACGTACAGGCCCAGCCAGAACACCGCCATCAGCGTGCGGATCCGGTTGCCGTACCGCTGCTGCAGGAACTGCGGCATCGTGTAGATGCCGTTGCGCAGGAAGATCGGCAGGAAGTACTTGCCCACGATCAGCAGGGTAAGCGCAGCCATCCATTCGTAGGAGGCGATGGCCAGGCCGATCGCATAGCCGGAGCCGGACATGCCGATGATCTGTTCAGCCGAAATGTTGGCGGCAATCAGCGACGCGCCGATCGCCCACCACGGCAGCGAGCGCCCGGCCAGGAAGTAGTCTTCGGCACTCTTGCTGTGCCCGGCCTTCTCGCGCGAGACCCATTGCGCCAGCACGAAGATGCCGGCCAGGTAGACCAGCACGATTGCCACATCGAGTGTTGCCAATCCCACGTCATGCTCCTTGTGCAGCGTTGCACCGGCCCGCGTGCCGGCAAGTGCGGCGCGCGGCGGCGATCCGCCCCTGCCCAGCGGCAGGGGCCCTGTGGCTCACCGGGTCGGACAGGCGACCACGGTCTGGGCATCATTGCCGGTGCCCAGCGCGATGCGCGATACCGACAGGTCCAGCGCGTTTGAAGACTCCAGCACCGGCAGGCGCTCGATCTTCGACAGGTCAGCACCGGCCGCGGCGAAACACTTCAACGGCACGCCGATCGTCTGCCATTCGTCCTCGCCGATCGCGCCCAACGTCGCCGCCAGATCCAGCCGACCCTCGCACCCCTGGCCGCAACCGATCGCCAGCCCCACCGGCCCGCTGATCGCGCCGCTGCGGCGCACGGTCAGCAGCAACTGCACATCGCCATTGCTCTCGCGGGTGAGGTCCAGCGGGCGCGTGGACAGCAGCGCCATGTCCGCCTTGCCACTCCCCGACCACTGCAGCCGGCGCGCGTCTTCCTGCGCCTTGTGATCGACGGCCGTCACTTTCAGGCTGGCATCGCTGAGCACGGCCGGGAAGGTCAGGGCCGGCAGCTCGGACTGTTTGACCCCGCTCAAGCGCATCGCCAGGCCCGCGGCCGGCTTGCCCTTGTTGAAATACACGCCGGCATCGCCCTGCTCACCGGTGATGCCCGAGGCTTCCGGCAGTGCGGCGAGGTTGCCGTTGTCGGCATAGCGCAGGCCGAAGCCGAACGCGAACTGCGGGTCGTAGTCCTTCTGGCCGACATTGTTCTGGTACTGCACGGCGGTACGCGGCCAGGAGAAGCTGAGCGTGCCCTTGAAGTCGTGCTGCACGCTGCCGTCGGGCTTGCGCAGCAGCACGTCGGCGATGCCGGCCCCTTCCGAGCCCGGCAGCCAGGCGGCAACGAAGGCGTCGGATGCGTTGATTTCGCGGTTCACCCACAGCGGACGGCCACTGAGGAACACCGTGACCACCTTGATGCCCTCGCTCCTGAGCCGCTTGATCAACTGCAGGTCGCTGTCATCGCCCGGCTTGTAGGCCAGTGTGGCGATATCGCCCTGGAACTCGGCGTACGGGTTCTCGCCCACCACCACCACCGCGACATCCGGTTTGGTGCGGTACCTGCCGTCGATCGCCAGCTCGGCGCTGCCACCGGCGGCGGTGACCTGCTGCTTCAGCCCATCCCAGATGCTGTCCGCGTTCGGGTAGTCCGCACGCTTGGTCCCGGTGCCCTGCCAATTGAGTGTCCAGCCACCGGACTGCTTGCCCAGGTCGTCTGCGCCATCCCCGGCGACCAGCACGCGCTGTTTCGGCGCCAGCGGCAGGACGCCGTCCTGGTTCTTCAGCAGCACCAGTGATTCGCGTACCGCCTGGCGCGCGATCGCGCGGTGTTCCGGCGCGCCGAGCAGCTCGAACTTGCCGCCGAGTGGACGCGTGGAGGGCTTGCCGGCCTCGAACAGGCCCAGCCGCAGCTTGACCCGCAGGATGCGACGCACGGCCTCGTCCAGCCGTTCCATGCTGATCACGCCGGCTTTCACCGCCGCGACATTGCTCTCATAGATCCCCTTCCAGCTGTCGGGCGCCATGAGCATGTCCACGCCGGCATTGAACGAGGCCGGGCAGTTGTCATTGGTGCACCCGGCGACCTTGCCATGGCCGTTCCAGTCACCGACCACGAAGCCGCCAAAGTGCATGCGGCCCTTCAGCACGTCCGTCAACATCGGCTTGTGGCCGTGCATGGCGACGCCGTTGAAGCTGTTGAACGAGGCCATCACGGTCTGCGCGCCGGCCTGGATGGCGGGCGGGTAACCGGCCGCATGCACGTCGCGCATCACCGCTTCGCTGACCTGGGTATCGCCCTGGTCCTTGCCGTTCGTGGTGCCACCATCGCCGGCGTAGTGCTTGACCGAGGCGATCACGTGGTGCCCGTCCAGGAAGCCCGGCTGGCCGGGGATGCCCTGCAGACCTTCGACCACCTTGCCAGAGAAGCTGGCCACCAGCGCCGGCGACTCGGAATAGCCTTCGTAGGTGCGGCCCCAGCGGTCGTCCTGCGGCACCGCCACGGTGGGGGCGAAGGTCCACTCCATGCCGGTGGTGCGTGTTTCCACGGCGGTGACCTGGCCGATCTGGCGCATCAGGTCCGGGTTGCGGGTCGCGCCCAGGCCGATGTTGTGCGGAAACAGCGTGGCGCCGACGATATTGCTCTGCCCGTGCACCGCGTCGATGCCGAAGATGATCGGGATGCCAGGACCGCCGCTGGCCGGATCCAGCGAGGCCTCGTAGTAGGCATCGGCAAGCGCCAGCCATGCCGACGGCGGCGCGTCGTACTTGCCGCCGGGATCGGAGTTGCCGCCGGCCAGCACCGAGCCGATGTGGTACCGGCGTACGTCGTCGGGGGTCATGCTGGCGATATCGCCCTGCACGGTCTGCCCGACCTTCTGCTCCACACTCATGCCGGCCATCAACGCATCGATGCGCTTCTCCAGCGCCGGGTCCTCGGCCAGCGGCCACGCCAGCTCGGGCCAGTTCTGCGGGTGGATGGCGTCGGCCGCGGTGGCGGCCGCGGGCGATGGCGTGGTCGCGGCAGGCCGGTCACCGCCGCAAGCGGCCAGCAGCAACATCGTGGCCGACGTGGCCAGCGCGAGAGCGTGGCGGATCGACCGCCGGTTGGAGCGAAGCGAAAGCAACGGCATGTACCCTCCCAGGTATCGCACAAGCAGCAGACGGATGGCGCGACTCCCCGCGCCATGACGACGTACCTTTGGTGTTGCGCGCGATGCTGTCAATCCGGCGCGTGGCTATGCCATCGACCGGCGCCGATATGGGATTGTGCTATAGCCAAACCGACGCCCCACCCTGCAATTCCGGCGGCTCACGGCATACCTATCCGCCCTGTCAGTGTTTTCCGTGTTGCGCTGCAGTATCCCGGTCGGTGCGCACTGCGCAGATCCGGACGCGCAGCAGCAGGCGCCAGAACGCAGAACCGCCGGGCAGGCCGGCGGTTCGTGGTCATGCGGTGGGGCCGATGCTCAGCCCTTGAGCCGGCCCAGCAGTTCCAGCGTCACCGGGTCGGTGATCGCATGCGCTTCCCCCTGCAACGCGGGCAGCAACTGGCTGGCCAGCTGCTTGCCCAGCTCCACGCCGAACTGGTCGAACGCGTTGATGTTCCAGATCAGCGACTGCACGTACACGGCGTGTTCGTACATGGCGATCAGCGCACCGAGCGACTGCGGGGTCAGTGCATCGAGCAGGATCAGGGTGCTCGGGCGGCCGCCGGGATACTCGCGGTGCGGATCTTCGCTTCCCTGGCCATTGGCCAGCGCCTCGGTCTGCGCCAGCAGGTTGGCCATCAGCGCCTGGTGGTTGACCACGTAGGGATCATCATTGCGCACGCAGCCGATGAAATCGGCCGGGATCACGCTCGTGCCCTGGTGCAGCGCCTGGAAGAAGCTGTGCTGCACATCGGTGCCCGCCCCGCCCCACCATACCGGCACGGTGTCGCTGGCGACCGGGCTGCCATCGAGCTGCACGCGCTTGCCCAGGCTCTCCATCACCAGCTGCTGCAGGTAGGCCGGCAGCAGCGCCAGGCGCTGGTCGTAGGTCATCACCGCATGCGTGGCGTGGCCAAGCAGGTTGCGGTTCCAGATATCGGTCAGCGCATGCAGCACCGGCAGGTTCTGCGGCAGCGGCGCGGTCAGCGCGTGTTCGTCCATCTGCGCAGCGCCCTCGAGCAGCTGCTCGAAGCGGCTGAAGCCGATCGCCAGCGCGATCGGGAAGCCAACCGCCGACCACAGCGAATAGCGCCCGCCCACCCAGTCCCACATCGGCAGGACGCGGCCGGCGGCGATCGAGAAGGCCTTGGCCGCCCGCTCGGGGTTGGCACTGACCGCATACAGGCGCTCGCTGCCGCCCAGCCAGTCGTGCAGGATCTGCCCGTTGAGCAGGGTTTCCTGGGTGCCGAAGGTCTTGGAGATCAGGATGCCGGCCGTGGTGGCCGGGTCCAGCGTGGCGAGCGTGCGCTGCATCGCGGCGCCATCGACGTTGGAAACGAAATGCACACGGAAACGCGCGCCGGTGACCGGGCGCAGTGCATCGGCCACCAGCCGCGGGCCGAGGTCCGAGCCGCCGATGCCGACGCTGACGATATCGGTGATGTCGGTCGCTTCCAGTGCGGCGATCAGCTCGCCCATCTGCTGGCGCACCTGGGCGGCGGTGGCAAACGCCTCACCGGCCACGGGCGCACCGCTGGCATCGCCGCGCAACGCGGTGTGCAGCGCGGCACGGCCCTCGGTCACGTTGACCGTTTCACCGCGGAACAGGCGCTGGAACCCGCCGGCGACATCGCGCTCGGCAGCCAGCTGCAGCAGTGCGTCCAAGGCCGCGCGGTCGTACTTCTGCCGCGCGAAATTGACATACAACGGACCGACCCGCACGCCCAGCGATTGTGCGCGGCCCGGTTCGGCGGCGATCAACGAAGGGATGCTCGCGCCGCGCAGGCGCTGGGCATGGGAATGAAGCGGGTCGAATCCGTTGTGTTGTGTCATGCGGCCTGTGTCGGGATCGTGTCGTTGGTGTGGGAGATCTGGTTCTTGCCGTCCACATATACCAACTTCGGCTTGAAGCTGTCAGCTTCTTCTTCGCTCATGCTGGCGAAGGCGGCGATGATGATGATGTCGCCCACCTGCACGTGGCGCGCGGCGCCGCCGTTGAGCGACACCACGCCGCTGCCGGCTTCGGCGCGGATGGCATAGGTGGAGAAACGCGCACCGTTGGTCACGTCCCAGATGTGCACCTGCTCGAACTCACGGATGCCGGTCGCGGCCAGCAGGTTGTCATCGATGGCGATGGACCCTTCGTAGTTCAGCTCGGAGTGAGTGACGGTGGCGCGGTGGATCTTGGTCTTCAGCAGGGACAGGTGCATGGCAACGGGACAACGGTAAAGGAAAGGGAAATTCTAGCACCCGGGGGGCGGGCGGCAGGGCGCGCGGCGCCGGTCGCGGGAGGGGGCTGCCCACCGTTCAGCATCTTCAGGCCGCCCCGCCGCCCCGGTAAAGCCACCCCATGGGTGGCTGCACGCCCGGCATCGCCCAGCAGCCACCCATGGGGTGGCCCTACCCGGCGGGGCGCAGCCCTCAGAACTCCAGGTTGTCGATCAACCGGGTGTTGCCGATCCGGGCGGCGATCAAGGCCACGCGGGTGCCGTCGTTGGCATCGGCCGGCTCGGACAGGTCCGGCAGGCGGACCACCGCGTAGTCGACCTGGAAACCGGCCGCCTGCAGGGCAGCCGCCGCCTCGGCTTCGATCAGGCTGCGGCTCTTGCCGGCGATGAAGCCCTCGCGCATCCCCAGCAGCACCTGGTGGATGGTGGTGGAGACCGGGCGCTGCTCGGCGTTGAGGTACTGGTTGCGCGAGCTCATCGCCAGGCCGTCGTCTTCGCGCACGATGTCGCCGCCGACGATCTGGATCGGGAAGGCCAGGTCTTCCACCATCTGGCGGATCACCGCCAGCTGCTGGTAGTCCTTCTTGCCGAAGGCGGCCACGTCCGGCTGGACCTGGTTGAACAGGCGCGAGACCACGGTGCAGACGCCATCGAAATGGCCCGGGCGGTGCGCCCCTTCGAGCAGGCCGCTGATGCCCGGCACGTTGACGCTGGCCGCCAGCTCGACGCCGAACGGGTACATCGATTCAACGGTGGGCAACCACAGCACATCGCAGCCGGCCTGCTCCAGGCCGGTGGTATCGGCTTCGGGCGTGCGCGGGTAGCGGGTGAAGTCCTCGTTCGGGCCGAACTGGGTCGGGTTGACGAAGACGCTGGAGACCACGCGGTCGGCGTACTGCCGCGCCAGCGTGACCAGCGAATAATGCCCTGCATGCAGGTTGCCCATGGTCGGGACCAGCGCGACGCGCAGGCCCTCGCGCTTCCAGCCGTTGACGACGGCGCGCAGACGGGACAGTTCGGTGACGGTTTCGATCATGAGGCGTAGGCGTGTTCTGCGTCGGGGAAGGAGCCGTCGCGCACGGCGTCGGCGTAGGCACGGACCGCACCGGCAACCGACCCGCCTTCGGCAAGGAAATCCTTGACGAACTTGGGACGGCGATGGCCGCTGTCCAGACCGAGGAAATCATGCAATACCAGTACCTGGCCATCGCACTGCGGGCCGGCGCCGATGCCGATGGTGGGCACGCTGACCTCGGCGGTGACCAGGCCGGCAACCGGCGTGGGCACGCATTCCAGGACGACCAGGCTGGCACCGGCGGCGACCACGGCCTTGGCATCATCGCGCAGCTGCTGGGCGGCGTCGCCACGGCCCTGCACGCGATAACCGCCCAGGCGCAGCACCGACTGAGGGGTCAGGCCCAGGTGCGAGCACACCGGAATCTCGCGCTCGACCAGGTAACGGATGATGTCCAGCTTGAAGCCGGCACCTTCGATCTTGACCATCTCCGCACCGGCCTGCAGCAGGCGCAGCGAGGCGTCCAGCGCGCGCTCGGGGGTGGCATCGGCGCCGAACGGCAGATCGGCCACCAGCAGCGCGCGCTCCAGCACGCGGGCCACGGCGCGGGTGTGGTAGACCATGTCGTCGGTGGTCACCGGCAAGGTCGAGTCGTGCCCCTGCACCACCATGCCCAGGGAGTCGCCGATCAGGATCAGGTCCACGCCATTGGCGTCGAAGCTGCGCGCGAAGCCGGCATCGTAGGCGGTCAACATCACCAGCTTCTGCCCCGTGCGCTTGGCCTCCGCCAATGCGGGGACGGTCCAGGGCTTGCTGTCTGCGTGGGTACTCATGAGCTGATAACCGGTGGCGATAAGCCCCGCATTATCCTCCTATTGAAGCGATCCCGCAGGCCTCGACCCGCACCACAGCATCCCGCACGCGGCCGTGACCGGGAATGACGGCCTCCGGCGCGATCTCGGCCAGCGGCAGCAGTGCGAACGCGCGCGCGTGCAGATACGGGTGCGGCACCTGCAGCTGCGGCAGATCGATGACGTCTTCGCCATACAGCAGCACGTCCAGGTCCAACGCGCGAGGGCCCCAGTGCACCGCCGGGTCACGGACACGCCCGAAGCGGCGCTCGATCTCCAGCAAGGCCTCCAGCAGCGCCGGCGCAGGCAGGGTGGTGTCCAGCACGGCGGCGGCGTTGACGAACGCCGGCTGGTCTTCGTTGCCCCAGGCGGGCGTGCTGTACAGCTGCGAACGCGCCTGCAGCGTGGTCTGCGGCAGCTCCGCCAGCGCCTGGAACGCCTCGCGCAGGGTCTGCGCAGCGTCGCCGAGGTTGGCGCCCAGTCCGATACAGGCCAGGGTCACGGCTTACTCGCCTGCCGCTCCACCGGGACGACGACGACGGCGGCGGCGCTTGCGCGGCGCACCGTCTTCGCCCTCGCCGTCGGCCTGGGCGGCATCCAGCGCCGAATCCAGCTCCGTGCCGGACTGCAGCTGCGCTTCGCGCCAGAACGCAACATCGGCTTCGTGCTCGCTGGAGGCGACCTGGCGCAGGACCAGGAAGTCGTAGGCGGCACGGAAGCGCGGATGGGTCAGCGTGCGGATCACCCGCTTGCGCTGGCGCGAGCCGAAACGCCCCTGCAGCAGCCAGATCTCCTGCATCGGCAGCGAGAAGCGGCGCGGCAGCGCGATCGTGGTCAGCTGGTGCAGGGTCACGCGGTCGGCGGCGCGGCGCTGGGCTTCTTCCAGCGCGACTCCCTGCTTCTGCAGGCTGGCCAGGGCGCGGCAGAAAGCCGGCCACAGCAGCAGCGCGAACAGGAACGACGGCGACACCGGCTCGTCATTGGCCACGCGCAGGTCGGTGTTGTGCAGGCCTTCGATGACCATCCGGCGCAACGCGCCACTGCGGTTGCTGCGCAGCGCCGCGGCGCTTTCCGGGAACATGACGTCGAGCAGGCCATAGCGCTCCAGGCCTTCGAAGCTGGCCACGCCGTGCCCGGACAGGAACAGCTTGAGCACTTCTTCGAACAGGCGCGCCGGGGCGGCCTCGGCCAGGAGGTTGGCCAGGCGCGGCAGCGGCTCGGCGGTCGCCTCTTCGATCTGGAAGCCCAGTTTGGCCGCCAGGCGGACCGCGCGCAGCATGCGCACCGGGTCTTCGCGGTAGCGCTGCTCGGGGTCGCCGATCAGCTTCATCAGGCGGGCCTGCACGTCTTCAAAGCCGCCGGTGTAATCGCGCACCGAGAAATCCTCGATCGCGTAGTACAGGGCGTTGCAGGTGAAGTCGCGGCGGATCGCGTCGTCTTCGATGCTGCCGTACACGTTGTCGCGCACGAGCATGCCGTTTTCCATCTCACGGTCGCCGCTGCCATCGTCGATGTTGGCGCGGAAGGTGGCGACCTCGATGATCTCGCGGCCGAACACCACGTGCGCCAGGCGGAAGCGGCGGCCGATCAGCCGGCAGTTGCGGAACAACTGCTTGACCTGCTCGGGCGTCGCGTCGGTGGCAACGTCGAAATCCTTGGGGTGGCCGTTCACCAGCAGATCGCGGACGGCGCCGCCGACCAGGTAACCGGCAAACCCGGAATCACGCAGCCGGTACAGAACGCGCAGGGCGTTGGGGCTGATGTCCTTGCGGGAGATGTTGTGCTGATCGCGCGGGATCACGCGCAGGCTGAACGGTGATGTAGCAGAGGAATTGATGTTGGCGCTTCCGGTTGAGTTTTCGGGATTGCCCAATGGCATCTAGGTCCATATACTAGCGCGCTGCGCAGTTCGCGACAAAGCCTGCTCCCTTCGTCTAGAGGTTAGGACGTGGCCCTCTCAAGGCTAAAACAGGGGTTCGAGTCCCCTAGGGAGCACCAGTCGCGGTGCAGATAGCCAAAAACCCCGCCACGGCGGGGTTTTTTGCGTTCAGGGTCCCGGCTGGCGGCGTGCACCGTGGCAGACATCGGCCGGGGAGCACCCTCCCCGGCCAGGCTTCCTGACGCTTCCGGCCACCTCTGAAGGGGTTCAGCCTTCCATCTGCTCCAGTTCCTTGCCCTTGGTCTCCTTCACGAAGCGCAGCACGAAGAACACCGAGATCACCGCCGCGACCGTATAGATGCCGTAGGCCCCGGCCAGGCCGATGCTGCCCAGCAGGATCGGGAAGGACACGGTGATCGCGAAATTGGAGGTCCACTGCGCGGCACCGGCCACCGCCAGCCCCGAACCACGGATCTGGTTGGGGAACATCTCGCCCAGCATCACCCACATGACCGGGCCCCAGGACATGTTGAAGAAGATCACGTAGACATTGGCCGCCACCAGCGCCAGCACGCCCATGTTGTCGGTCAGCTGCAGCTTGCCGGCGGTATCCAGCGAGCCGCTGGCAAAGGCGATGGTGACCAGCGCCAGGGAGATCGCCATGCCGACCGAGCCCACCCACAACAAAGGCTTGCGGCCGATGCGATCGATCAGGACCACGGTGATCAGGCAGGCGCCGATGCTGAGCGCGCCGGACAGCACATTGATCAGCAGCGCGTCATTCTCCGAGAAGCCCACCGCCTGCCACAGCACCGCGCCGTAATAGAAGACGACATTGATGCCGACCAGCTGCTGGAACACGGCCAGGCCGATACCGATCCAGACGATCGGGCGCAGCTTGCCGGTGCTCCTGCTGATGAGGTCAGAGAAGGTTGGCCGGTGCTGGTCCTGGGACAGCGAGCCTTCGATCTCGGTGATCTTGGCCTGCGCCTCGGCCGGTCCGTACAGGCGGGTCAGCACCGCCAGCGCCTGGTCACGGCGCCCTTTGACCACCAGAAAGCGCGGGCTCTCCGGGATCACCAGCAGCAGGCCGAGGAACAGCAGCGAGGGAATGGCCTGCATCCAGAACATCCAGCGCCATGCCGCCTGGCCCAGCCAGAGTTCCTGGGTGGAGGCCCCGGCCGCCTTGGCCAGCAGGTAGTTGCTCAGGAAGGCACAGAACAGGCCGCTGATGATCGCGATCTGCTGCACCGTGGCCAGCCGCCCGCGGTAACGGGCCGATGCCACCTCGGCGATGTAGGCCGGCGACATCACGCTGGCCGCGCCGACCGCGAAGCCGCCGATCACCCGGGCGATGATGAACACCGTGGAGCTGTGCGCCGCGCCCGCGCCAAGCGCGGAGAACAGGAACATCACCGCGGCGATGATCAGTACCCCCCGCGGCCGAGCCGGTCGCCGAGGCGCCCCGCGAAAAACGCACCGATCGCACAACCGAGCAGCATCGAGGCGACCTCGAAACCGATCCCGGCCGAACTGGACTGGAAGGTGTCCTTGAGGCCATCGACGGTGCCATTGATCACGCCGCTGTCGAACCCGAACAGGAAGCCACCGATGGTGGCCACGCAGCTGATCAGGACGATGAAGCCGGTGTTCTCGCCGCTGCCGGCGCGGGTACTGCTGAGCGAAGCACTGGACATGGTGATACCTGGGTCGGAAGGGGACGGCGGGTCAGCGCAGCAGGTACTGGTTGATCAGGTTCTCATACCTTTCCTGGCGGCCGCTGCGCTGCTGCGGTTCCCCTTGGGCCAGCGCCAGGCTGCGCAGCGCATCCAGACTGCTGCGACCGGCAGCGAACTCGGCACCGGCGCCGCTGCTGAAGCTGGCGTAGCGATCCTGGCGCCAGCCTTCCAGCGGCGAGGTCTCGATCAGGGCATGTGCCACCTCCAGGCCGCGTGCGAACGCATCCATGCCGCCGATGTGGGCCTCGAACAGATCTTCCGGCGCGGACGACTCGCGCCGCACCTTGGCATCGAAGTTGAACCCGCCCGGGGCCAGGCCACCCTGGCGCAGCACGACCAGCATCGCCCCGACGGTGTCGTACAGGTCGGTCGGGAACTGATCGGTGTCCCAGCCGTTCTGCGGGTTGCCGCGGTTGGCGTCGATGCTGCCGAGCAGGCCGGCATCGGAGGCGACCTGCAGGTCATGGGCGAAGGTATGCCCGGACAACGTGGCATGGTTGGCCTCGATGTTGAGCTTGAAATCCTTGTCCAGGCCGTGCTCGCGCAGGAAGCCGACCACCGTGGCACTGTCGAAATCGTACTGGTGGTTCATCGGCTCCATCGGCTTGGGCTCGATCAGGAAATTGCCGGTGAAGCCGATGCTGCGCCCATGGTCACGGGCCAGCGTAAGGAAGCGCGCCATGTTGTCCTTCTCGCGCTTCATGTCCGTGTTGTACAGGCAGGCATAGCCTTCGCGGCCGCCCCAGAACACGTAATTCTCACCGCCCAGGGCCACGGTGGCCTCGAGTGCGGCCTTGACCTGCACCGCGGCGCGGGCAACCACGGCGAAGTCCGGATTGGTCGAGGCACCATTCATGTAGCGCGGGTGCGAGAACAGGTTGGCGGTGCCCCACAGCAGCTTGACCCCGGTCGCCTTCTGGCGCTCGCCGGCAATGCCGACCATGTGCTGCAGGTTGGCCTCGTACTCCGCGATATCGTCGGCGTCCGGCGCCAGATCGATGTCGTGGAAGCAGTAGTACGGCACGCCCAGCTTGGTGATGAATTCGAACGCGGCATCGGCCTTGGCCTCGGCGCGCGCCAGCGGGGTATTGCCCGCGTCCCACGGATACACCCGGGTGCCCGGGCCGAACGGGTCATGCCCGCTCGCGCAGAAGCTGTGCCAGTACGCCACCGCGAAGCGCAGGTGCTCGGCCATGGTCTTGCCGCCCACGCGCTTGTCCGCGTCGTACACCTTGTAGGCCAGCGGATTGTCCGAGTCGCGTCCCTCGAACGGGATGCGGCCGATGCCGGGGAAGTATTCCTTTGCGCCGATGTAAACGGAGGTGCTCATTGCTCGGATCCTTGCGGTGGTGACGGGTCGGTGCGCAGCAGCGGACCAACCTCGGAAAGATGGTGGAGGAAACGCCGGTAGTGTTCTGCGTAACGCGGCACAGTGTGCGGATCCGGGGTGGCCGACAGCGCCGCATCGAAACGCACATGCGCATCGACGGTTGCGGCCAGGCTGTCGCTTCCGCCCTGCCCGCGCTGCGAGGCCCACAGCCCCTGCAGCGCCGCGCCGAAGGCCGCGCCTTCAGCCTGGGTCGGCACCTTCACCGGCAGATCGAACACATCGGCGATCAATTGCCGCCATGCCGCACTGTTGCTGCCGCCGCCGGTGAGCAGCACGGTGTCGAAGGACAGGCCCGCGCTGGTGAAAGCGTCATAGCCGTTGCGCAGGCTGTAGGTGGCGCCTTCCATCGCGGCGCGATAGAAATGCGCCGGCGTGGTGTTGTGCAGGTCCATGCCGTGCAGGCAGGCGCGCGCGTTGGGCAGGTCGGGGGTGCGCTCGCCGTTGAAGTACGGCAGCATCACCAGCCCGCCGGCGCCGGGTTCGGTCTGCGCCATCAGCGCCTCGCCACCGCCGCGCGGGAGGTTGAACAGCGCCGCCATGCGCTCGGTGGCGACAGTGCAGTTCATGGTGCAGATCAGCGGCAACCAACCGCCACTGGAGGAGCAGAACGCAGCCCAGCGTCCGGCGTCGTCGACCACCGGGTGGTCGGCATACGCGAACAGCGTGCCGGACGTGCCCAGGCTCATGGTCAGCCGCCCTGCTGCAACATTGCCGGTGCCCAGCGCCGCCATCATGTTGTCGCCGCCCCCGGTGGAGACCTGCACGTCGGCCGGCAGACCCAGCAGTGCGGCGATCCGCGGCGCCAGGGGGAAGGTCGTTTCCAGAGGAACCAGCGGCGGCAGCAGCGCGGCCAGGTCGCGCTGCGGGTCGATCGCCTGCAGCAGTTCGGGTGACCAGCGCCGCTGGCGCACGTCCAGCCAGCCGGTGCCGGATGCATCACCGTACTCGGCGTAACGCTGCCCGGTCAGCCAGAAGTTGATGTAGTCGTGCGGCAGCAGGATGCCGTCCAGTTCCGCATAGGCCTGCGCACGATGGCGGCGCGTCCAGGGCAGCTTGGAGGCGGTGTAACCGGCGAGGATGGGATTGCCGGCCAGCGCGATGCAGGCGGCGGTGCCGCCCACGGCCGCCATGATCGGCTCGCAGTACGCCGCGGTACTGGTATCGCACCACAGCTTCACCGGGGCGATCACCTCGCCACGTGCGTTGATCGGGACGAAGCCGTGCTGCTGGCCGGAAACGCCGATCGCCCGGATGCGGCCACGCTGCGCGGCCGTGAGCTCGGCGAAGCAGGCGATGATGCCATCGATCCACCACTGCGCCTGCTGCTCGCGGGTGCCATCGTCGTGGCTGACCAGCTGCATCGGCCGGGCGACCGTGGCCACCACCTCGCCCAGCGCCGGGTCATAGGCCAGCAGCTTGACGCTCTGGGTGCCGACATCCAGCCCTGCATACAGACTCATTGCTTCACCAGTTGATTGCCGCGCAGGCCGATGCGCTGCTGGCCGCCGGCGCGCAGCGCCACGGTCAGCGTGCTGTCGCCATGCACGAGTTGATAGGTGCCCCCGCGCTCACTGCGCAGCAGGGCCGATTGCAGCCGGCCATCGCGCCAGTGCAGGTCCACGCCGGCCGCGTTGCGCACGCGCAGGCCACGCACCTGGCCGTCGGGCCAAGCCTGCGGCAAGGCAGGCAGCAGGAAGATCGACCCGCCCCAGCTCTGCAGCAGCATTTCGGTGATGCCCGCCGTGCCGCCGAAATTGCCGTCGATCTGGAACGGCGGATGCGCGTCGAACAGGTTCGGGTAGGTGCGCTCGGGCGAGAGCAGCATCTTCAGGATCTGCAGCGCGTGCTCGCCGTCGCCCAGCCGCGCCCACAGGTTGAGCCGCCAGCCGATGCCCCAGCCCGTCGCCTCGTCGCCGCGGATCTGCAGCGAACGCTTGGCCGCAGCCGCCAGTGCGGGGGTGTCGCGGATGTTGATCTGGCTGGAAGGGTGCAGCGCATACAGATGCGAGACATGCCGGTGGTGCATTTCCGGCGCCTCCATGTCCCAGTCCTGCTGCCACTCCTGCAGCTGCCCGGCCTTGCCGATCCGATCGGCAGGCAACTGCGCGCGCAGCGTCTTCAACTGCGCAGCGAAGGCCGTATCGACACCGAGGGCTGCACTGATCTGGATGCACTGCGCGAACAGATCGCGCAGCAGCTGCGCGTCCATCGCCGGGCCGGCGCATATCGCCGCCCCGAACGGATGCTGGTTCTCAGGCGAGATCGAGGGATTGGTGACCATCGCGCCGGTGTTCGGGTCGCGCTGCAGGGTGGCCACGAAAAACTCGGCCGCACCCTTGAACAGCGGATGGATTCGGCGCAGATAGGCTGGATCGCGGCCGTAATCCCAGCGGTCCCACAGCTGCTGCAGCAGCCAGACACCGCCCATCGGCCACAGGCTCCACTGCGCGCCGTCGATCGGGCCCGCCTGGCGCCACAGGTCGGTGTTGTTGTGCACCACCCAGCCCGGGGCATCGTAGATGCGCCGCGCCGTGACCGCGCCGGTGCGGGCCAGGTCGAACAGCATCTCCTCCAGCGGCTGCACGCATTCGTGCAGCGCATTGGCCTCGCTGGGCCAGTAGTTCATTTCGGTATTGATGTTGATCGTGTACTTGCTCTCCCACGGCGGTGCCATGAGGTCGTTCCACACGCCCTGCAGGTTGGCCGGCTGCGAGCCGGGCCGCGAACTGCAGATCAACAGGTAGCGCCCATATTGGTGATACAGGGCGGCCAGCGCCGGATCGTTGCCGCTGGCGAAGGCCTGCACGCGCTGATCGGTCGGCAGCTGCGCGGCCGGCGTGCTGCCCAGATCGATCGACACGCGCCGGAACAGCGCCTGGTGCGCGGCCAGATGGCGCGCCAGCAGCGCCGGATAATCATGGGCATCAGCCTGCGACTGGTGCGCCGCGGTGAGCGCCTGCGGATCCCCACTGACGTCGTCGAAACGGCGGAAGCTGGTGGCGGCCGTCAGCACCAGCACCAGTTCGTCGGCACCTTCCACCTGCAGGCGATCGCGTGCGACCCGCAGCGTGCCACCGCGCAGTCGCGGCTGCACCCGCAGCGCAAAACGCAGCTTGCCTTCAATACCGGCGAAGCCCGCATTGTGCCCGTGGAACAGCAGACCGCCCTCGTCGGCGGCTACCTCGCCTGCCTGCGGGCTGTCCACGCCCAGCCGCAGCGAGACCCGGCCCGGCAGGTCGGCGCTGAGCCGCACCACGATGCACTGGTCCGGTTCGGACACGAACACCTCGCGCCGGTGCCAGGCGCCGCCGCTGCGGAATTCGGTGGTCGCCACGGCCGTGTCCAGATCCAGCGACCGGCGATACCCGTCGATATGGTCGGCACGGTCGAAATCCAGCAGCAGATCGGCCAGCGGCTGATACGGCATCTGCTTGGCCGGCCGCGACAGCAGCTTGGCGTCGGCCAATGCTTCGGCCTCGGCGTAACGCCCGGCGAAGACCAGCGCGCGCACCTCCGGCAGGGCTGCCAGGGCCTCCGGACTGGTCGCATCGTAGGGCCCCCCGGCATACAGGGTGTCCTCGTTGAGGCCGATCCGTTCGTGCGCGACTCCGCCCCAGACCATCGCGCCCAATCGACCGTTCCCGGTCGGCAGCGCCTGCACCCACTCGGTGGCGGGCGCGCGGTACCAGAGCTGCAGGGCGTCGCCTGTCGCCCCAGCGGCGTCGCCCCGCGCTGCAGCCACTGGCACCGCACCGGCCTGCGCCGACCACCCGGTCGCGGACAGGGTCAGCCCGGCCCCGAGCGCTTTGAACAGACCGCGACGGCTCAGTTCCACAGCATCACCCTGCTCTGCATTGGCTTGCCCGCGCTGCCTGCTGCCACTTCAACGCCCTCCAAGGCGAAATGTCCACCGGTAGTCATCCGCATCGTAGGCGATCAGCGCGCGGCTGCCATCTTGCGCTGCGGCACGACCACCGCCTTGCCGTCGTAGCGCACGGTCTGGTCGATGGTCGGGGCCAGCGCACCGGCATCGGCACGTGGTCCATCCACAAAGCGGACCTGGATCGTGCGCTGCGCCTGCATGCCCTTCCACTGGCCTTCGCGCTTGCCGATGCGCAGCTCGCGCGTGGCCTGGTTCCACTGCAGCGGGATACGACTGAACTGCCCCTTCTCATAGCCATAGCTGCGGCCGTCGTCCTCGTACAGCGAGAAGGCACCGTCCGCACCGGTGTAGACCACCACCGTCAGCGGCGCATCCGGCTGCTCATCCACGTACTGCTGCACCGGGCCGGTTGGAACGATCGCGCCCGCGCGCACGTACAGCGGGATGCGTTCCAGTGGCGCGGCCGCCTCGATGGTCTGGCCACCCTGCAGGCGCTGGCCGGTGTAGTAATCCAGCCAGGTGGTGCCGGCCGGCAGGTACACCTTGCGCGAGGTCGCGCCGAACGTGGTGACCGGGGCGACCAGAAGCGATGGCCCGAACAGGTACTGGTCGTTGATGTCCCGGACCGCCGGATCCGACGGGAAGTCCATCGGCAGGCCGCGCATGATGCTGCCGTCGCGGTGCCACGTGTCCGCGGCCAGGGTGTAGATGTAGGGCAGCAGCGTGTAACGCAGGCGGCTGTAGTACACCATGCTGTCGTAGTACGGCGTGCCTTCCGGCGCGATGTTCCAGATTTCACGGAACGGGTACTGCCCATGCGAGCGGAACAGCGGCACGAACGCACCGAACTGGAACCAGCGGGTGTTCAGTTCGCGCCACTCGGGCAGGTGCGCCGGATCCTCTTCGGAATACCGCTTCTCGGTGGAGAAGCCGCCGATGTCGAAGGTCCAGTTGGGCAGACCGGACATGGCGGTATTCACGCCGGCCGAGACCTGCTCGAGCATGTCATCCCAGCGCGACACGATGTCCCCGCTCCAGACCGCCACGGCGTTGCGCTGGGTGCCGGCATAGCCCTTGCGCGAGAGGATGAAGACACGCTGGCCATCGGCGGCGCGGTCCCCTTCATACACGCCCTGGGTGTGGGGCAGCGGATACGAGTTGAAGAACTCGGTGGACGGGCCGAGCGCGGTCGGCGTGGTACGTGCCTTGCGCTCACCGATATCCAGATTGGAGTGCACGTCCGGTTCGTCGGCGTCCATCCACCAGGCATCGAAGCCCTTGCTGTTCAACTTCTCGTTGATCTGGCGCCAGTAGATCTGCTGCGCCTTGGCCGCATACGGATCATAGAACGAGTTCTTGTAGCCCTTGCCGATCCAGTCCAGCTCGCCCACCTCGACGTTGCGCTGGTACATGAAGCCGGCCGCGTCCAGTTCCTTGTAGTTGGCCGTGGTCGGGTAGAACTTCGGCCACACCGAAATCATGACCTGCGCGTGCTGGTCATGGATGTGCTTGACCATGCCATCCGGATCGGGGAAGTGGGTGGAATCGAAGTCGTGCGAGCCCCAGGCATCCTCCGGCCAGTACGACCAGTCCAGTACGATGTTGTCGATCGGCAGCTTGCGGCGGCGGTACTCGTCCAGCACGCCGAGGAGTTCATCCTGGCTCTTGTAACGCTCGCGGCTCTGCCAGAAGCCGTACGCCCACTTGGGCAGCATCACGGCCTTGCCGGTGAGTTCGCGATAGCCGGCGATCACCTGATCGGCGTTGCCGCCGGCGACCACGTAGTAGTCGACCATCTGCCCGGCTTCGGACCACAGCGAGAGATCGGCCGCTTCGGCCTGCGGCAGCGGATCACGGTGCAGCAGCGCGATGTAGCTGGGGTCGATCAGGTCCCACTCGACCTTGATCTGGTGGCGGGTGCCGGGCGTGAGTTCGAGCGCGAACTCGTGATGCCACGGGTTCCAGTTCTGGCGCCAGCGGTCGATCACCAGCTTGCCGTCCACATACAGCTTGATGTATTCGCTGCCGTACAGGGAGAAGGTATGGCGACCGGCGGTCTTCGCCTCGATCGCGCCGTCCCAGACCACCTGCGAGCGCCCACCCTCAGCCGTGTTCCTGCCCTTGGCCGGGAACGCGGTGAGGTCCTTGATGTACTGGTAGTTCACTTCCGGCTCGCGGCGCTCGACGCGGGTCTTGCCATCGACGATGTAGCGGGCGGTCAAGGCGCCGGCCTTGCCCTTTGCATCGAACACCTGAAGGGACGACTGCAGTGGCTGCAGCCCGCGCGGGTCACCCAGGCGGGTGATCGCATTGTTGTCCCAGAGCAGACCGTAATTGCGGCTGGAGACGATGAACGGCACCGCCATGTCGATGTTGCCCTGGAGCAGCTCGACGTCGCGCCCCTTCTGGTTCATCCAGCCCTGCTGGTGCTGGCCGAACCCGTAGATCGCCTCATCGCTGGGTGACTCGAAGCGCTGGCGCACGCTGTAGTACGCCTTGCCTTCCACGCTGAGCGGGCTGAAGCTGCGGCCACCGGCGCGCTCGGCCAGCAGCGGCTTGCCTTCGGCATCGCGGAAGCTGACATGGCCATCGGCTTCGGAGATCTCCGCGCTGATGCCGGCGGCAACCAGGCGCACGTTGCCGCCGCCCTGCTCCACCGTGAAGCGCGGCTTCCCCTGCACGGGGACACGCATCAGGCTGGGGGTGCGCTTGAAGTCGCCGTCCGGATCGGCGCTGACCCGCACGATGTTGTCGTCCACCAGTTCCAGTCGGACCTGGGCCGCGCCGGCCTGGGCCGGCACCACCACCACACCGTTGTCCAGCACGCGATGGCTCTGGGCCATCGCCGGTGACGCCAGCAGTGCCAGCAGCGGCACGCTCAGTACGCTCATGTAACGCATTCAGTGCTCCCTTCTCATTCGTTGCGCGGGTGCGGGCACCCCCGGTTCAATACGTCGCCAGCGTGACCTTGAGCAGCTGCGGCGCAGTGGTGAAGTTCAAGCCGTAATCGGTCTGGTCGCCGTTCCAGTTGCGCTGGAACTGCCACTGGCCATCCTTGTAGAACCCCTCCTCGACACGATCGAGCACCATGTTCGCGGTGGCCTCTCCGGCCGGGTGCAGGGTGACCCGCGCGTGCTGGGCGGTGATCAGGAATTCGTCCGGGCCGAGTTCGGCGATCAGCGCACTGCCGATCGGCTCGGGATTGCCCGGCGGCTGGCCCTGGAACCAGAACTGCGGCACGCCATAGGTGACGGTGGCGCGCCAGCGCGCATTGAGCGGTAGGTCCTGCACCGCCTGGCCGGCTTCTTCGGCCACGCCATGCAGCTTGCCTTCGGCCGAGGCCTTAGCGAACTGGCGCATGCCCAGGCTGACCAGCTGGAAGCCCGTGGCGAACGGCGCCAGTGTTGCCTCGTCCACCGTCTTCGCGCCCAGCGGATAGTTGCTGTAGTGGCTGAAATCGATGCCGAACGTGGACCAGCCGATGCCGTCATGGCCCAGCGTCGGGAACAGGTAGCGTGCATACGGTGGCGCGTTGCCGGTCTCGGCGACGAACAGCGCATTGTCGGGCCGCGCATAGCGCTCCAGCACCGTGGTGTACATGCGGTACTCGGGCATGTAGATGTCCGGGGCCAGGAAATCGATATGGGGCCCGGCGGCCTTCCACACATCGAGCACGTTGTCGGTCGGGCCGCCGCTGGCGTACTGGCCCGGCTGGCCGGGGTTGAACGGCCCGCGCAATGCGCCGTTGACGTACATCGGCAACGGATACACCGCCTTGCCCGCTTCGGTGACCTGGTCGATGAAGCGCCCGATCGACCAGGCATGGAAGAATTCGTCGGCGTCCGCGCCGAATACCTGGGCCCAGGTACCGGCCGGTTTGCCGAGCTTGCGCAGCAGCTCGGCCGGCACCGGGCCGTCGAACAGTTGCTGCGCCATCGGCGAGAAATCGCGGACGCTGCCATAGGTGCCCGGCTCGTTCTCCGGCTGCACCATGATCACCGTGCGCTGTGGATCGGCCGCCTTGAGATGCTGCATGAAGGCAACGAAGGCCCTGCGATCCGCCTCCAGCGTGGCCGGGGCGTGCGGCGACAGCGAACCGATGCTGCGCCCGTCGCGGGTGATCACGCGGGGGAAGCGGGTGTTATCGGTCTTCACCCAGCGCGGCGCGTACGCCGGGCCGTTGTTCTTCCAGGTGGCAAACCACAGCAGCACCAAGCGCACGTCGTGTTCACGCGCCTGCTGCAGCAGCGTATCGACGAAGGTGAAATCGAACTTGCCCTCCTCCGGCTCGATCTGTTCCCAGGCGATCGGCACCTGCACCGTGTTGGCCCCGATGATCTTCACCGCCGGCCACACTGCCTCCAGCGCCGCCGCGTAGTTGCTGGAGTTGTTGACCTGCGCGCCCAGCACCAGGAAGGGCTCGCCATCCACCAGCAGCGCGTGCCTGCCATCCTTGCTGGTGAACTGCGGGATCGGCGCCTGCCTGGCGTCATCGTTCGTCGCCGGTTTGCCTGTCGCGGAAGGCTGTGCAGCCGTGGCGCCATCGGCCGGTGTCGGCGTCGGTGCCTGCTCACAGGCCGCAAGCACGCAGAGCAAGGCAGCCGGCAGCAGCAGGCGGCGCGGGAACAGCGGAAGCGGGTATGTGGTCGGAGACATGCACGGGGTCCTTGTGGTCACCAGGTATCGCTGCGGAACGGCGACGCCGGCAGCTGTTGCGAATTGATCAGGTTGGCGTCGGCGGGGTTCTCCCGCCAGGCATAGCGCACTGCCACCGGCGTGGCGACCGCCTCGCTGTGGACAATCACGCGATCACCATCGATTCGCGCCTGTGCAGCGTGGAACCGGCGGTCGGCACCGGCCACAGTGAAGCCCTGTACCTGCATCCCACCGCCGCGCACCGCCAGCACACTGCCCATCGGATCGAAGGTGATGACGGCCTGGCCGCGATCGAAGCGGACGTCGCGCTGCACCGGACCGCTGTACGTCAGCGTTTCGCCATACGCCGCGTGCCGGGCGGCCAGCGCCAGGCGTGCGCCGACATCGCGCTTGTTGCGCGGATGGATATCCGTCGCATTGCCCAGGTCGATGCTCACCACCTGCGCGGTATGCGGCAGCGACAGCGCCGCCGACTGCGACTCGCGCAGCAACGCCCACGGGCTCTGCTCACCGTGATCGGCGCCCGCGCCGAAGCTGGCCAGCTGCACCCAGACAAACGGCAGCGCCGGTGCGTTCCAGTCCTGCCGCCACTGCTGGATCAAGGCCTTGAACTGATCCCGATAGGCCAGCGCTCCGGCATCGGTGGCATTGCTCTCGCCCTGGTACCAGATCACCCCCTTGATCGGGAATGGCGGCAACGGGTGGATCATGCGGTTGTACAGTAGCGTCGGGGTCTGGTTCTTGTCATCGTCC
Organism: Stenotrophomonas sp. BIO128-Bstrain; assembly: GCF_030128875.1. Taxonomy (NCBI): domain Bacteria; kingdom Pseudomonadati; phylum Pseudomonadota; class Gammaproteobacteria; order Lysobacterales; family Lysobacteraceae; genus Stenotrophomonas; species Stenotrophomonas sp. BIO128-Bstrain. The sequence continues at coordinate 2,181,597 of NZ_CP124620.1, forward strand.
AGGGCGACCGTCACCTTGCCGGGACGGAAACGCCAGCCTTGCAGCGGCACCTGGCTGCCATCGGCCAGGCGCACGAACAGTTCGGACGGCTCACCGTGGATACCACCGCCACCGCCCAGGTCCTCGACCCGCACCGCAACCACGTTGCGGCCGGCCTGCAGTTGGCCGGCGGGCAGCGGATACACACGCGGTGTGTTCCAGGCCATCGTCGTCGCGCCGACCTGCACGCCATTGACGAAGGTGCGGTCCGAATCATCGATCCGCCCGACTCCAAGGGTGCCGGCCTGCGCAGCCTGCGCCGCGCTCAGGGTGAACTCGGCACGGTACCAGCCGATCCCGTCCATGCCGGCATAGCCGCCGGTTTCCCATAGTCCCGGGAGCGTGGCGGCTTCCCAGTCGCGGTCGTCGAACCGGGCTGCGGCCCACTGCGGCTGCTCGTCAAAGGTGTGCCACTGCGCAAGGCGTTGGCGCACCTTGGCCAGGGTGCGTGCATCCGTCTCGCGTTGCGCCTGCATGCGCGTGGCCAGCGCGCCTGCATCAATGTCCTGCAGCGCGGCGGGCATCCAGGCTTCGATGGTGCTGCCGCCCCAGGTGCTGTCGATGATGCCGATCGGCACCCCGGCGTGCTGCCGCAGCTCGCGCGCGAAGTAGTACGCGACCGCGGAGAAGCTCCCCGCGTTGGCGGGGGACGCCGGCAGCCAGCGGCCACCGGCCAGTGTGGTTTCCGGCTGCCCGGACCAGGATTTGGGAATCTTGAAATGACGCAGCTGCGCGTCGCTCGCAGCGGCGACGGCCGCCGCCGCGTCCTGCGTATCGTGCAGCGGCCATTCCATGTTGGACTGACCGCTGGCCAGCCAGACATCGCCGAACAGGACATCGCGCACCTGCAGCGCGCGCCCGTCGCCCGTGATCTCCAGCTGGAATGGGCCACCGGCCGCGTGCGGCGGCAGCACGACCTTCCAGCTACCGTCCGTACCGACCGTGGTACTGGCACGTTCGCCGTCGATGCCGACCTGCAGGCGTGCGCCGGGCGTGGCCGTACCCCACACCGGCAGCGGCTGGTCACGCTGCAGCACCATGCCGTCGGCGAACATCCGCGGCAGGACCGGCTCGGCCTGCACGGCGGCGGTGACCATCCACAGCGATACCGCCAGCGCACACGCTCGTTTCATTGTGGATCTCCATAGACGATGCCGCGCCCACCGGTGGCGAAGTAGACGCGCCCATGCAGGCGCGGATCCCCGGTGACGCGTTGAATCTGCCCGAACTGGTGCGCGGCGTCATCGATGCGCAGCCACCGGGCACCGCCGTCATCGGAACGGAAGAGCCCATGGACGCCCTCGACGGTGCCCGCAACGAACAGGCTGGCAACGTCACGACCCGGGGCACCCTTGCCGACGCCGAGGCTGTGAACCGCATCCACCCCCGCCACGCGCTGCAGATCACCAGCGCGCCAGCGTAGCAGCCCCTGCGGACCGGCACCGACATACACCAGCCCACCTTGCTGTGGATCCGCGCGCAGCTCGGCCGTCAGCACCGGGGCCGGCGCCAGGCGTACGCGGTCGGCGACGAACGAGGCGCCACCATCGTCGCTGCGCAGCAACGCGCCGCTGGCGGCGTCGTACCCATACCAGTGCGCAGGCGAGCGGGTGTCCGCGACCACCACGGCAGTGTTGGGCAGGCCGCGCACGGCCTGCCAATGCCGGCCGTGGTCATCGGTGTACCAATGGCTGCCGCGCAACGTGTGCCACAGCACCCGGCCGCCATCGCTGCCGATGCGGATGCGGCCCGCGCCCTCGCCGTCCGGCGGTTCGCTGACGAACGCCTGCCACGTACGCCCACCATCGTTCGACCAGGCCGCACGGACCTCGTCATGCAGGCGATGGCGCACGGTGCCGCTGCGCACCACGTGGGAAGGTGACTGCGCGGCAGCGTCGATGCTCTCGCTGTTGGTCAGGCGCGGACCGGCGTACTGCAATGGCGACACGGTCAGGTCATCGTGGCGGAAGCCATCGATGTCGCCCAGCGCGCTCAGCAGGTGCGCGCCCTGCCCCGGGCTGACCAGGTCCAGCGGGACCGTTTCTTCCAACCCATCATTCTGGAACCACCACTGCACGGGCTGGCCGTGATCGGCCGCGCGGACATCGCGGCTCGCCCACAGGCCGTAGCCGGTGACGAACAGCACCCGGCGCGGATCGAACGGATCGATCTGCACGTCGGCCATCCAGTGCGGCGAGGCGTGTGCGGTCCATGGCGCGTTGCCGTGGTCGAACCTCGCGCCCGCGATGACCGGTGTCCAGCTGCGACCGCCATCGGTACTACGGAAGATATCGTCGTGCGGTCCGAAACGGTTGAAGGTGCTGGCCATCACCACGTCCGGGTTGCCGGCCTCCACCGCGACCGCGCCCCAGCCGAAGCCATCGCCCTGGGTGTCGCTGGATTGCGGCACCGGGCTGATGTCCTGCCACCGAGCCTGCTTGATGTCGAAACGCCACAGCGCCCCGTTGCCCATGCGGTCCGGGCCGGGCAGATCCGCATAGGCGATGTAGAGGCGACCGTCGCTGCCCTGCGCCATGCGGGTGGGACGCAGACCGGTCGGTTGCCCGGGCAGTGGCTGCCAGGCGCGCCCACCATCCGTGGAGCGGAAAATCGCCGGGCCCGTCGTCGTCGATACGCCAGCGTAGATCACCGGTGTAGGGCTGCCAGCGCGGCCACTGCGCGCATCGAACTGCACGAACACGATGCCGATCTGCTGCGTGCCGTTCCAGGCCGGCGCGCTGGCCTGCGCGCTGCGCGCGATCGCCGGGAAGGTCGTCACTTCCTGCCAGTGCGCACCATGGTCGTCACTGCGCCACAGGCCATTGCTGCGTGAGCCGAGCAGGAGAATGCCGCCTTGATGGGGGTCTACGGCCAGTCGCTCGCCATTGCCGCGCGAAAGCTCGTTGCCACCGAGTTTGAAGGGAAGATCGGTGCGCGCGAACGTGGCCCCCCGATCGGACGAACGCAGGATCGCGCCATTGCCCACGCGGGGGTTGGTATAGGTGCCTGCGGCCAGATAGACACGCTGCGGGTCGCGCGGGTCCACGGCCAGGCTTTCGATACCGGTGAGATTGGCATCGTCACGACCGAGCCCGTCGGTCAACGCGCTCCAGCGGCCGCTGGCCTGATCCCAACGGTAGGCACCGCCGACATCGGTGCGCGCGTACAGCAGGTCCGGTTCGGCCGGATGGAAGACGAGCCCGGTCACGAAGCCACCGCCACCGATGGCCACGTTGCGCCACTGGTAGGGCGCCGCGGTGGCGAGAACCGGAAACACGGCCAGCAGCAGCACCAGCCACCCTGCCCGGCAGTGACGCGGGCGGACCGATGCGCGCACGGTCCAGATCAGCCAATCGGCGGGGGTCATGCACGGGCCTCCCGGTGGAGCGGCATGCGGCCCAATGGCCACACGCCTGGAACAGAAGCTGCGGTCCTCCCTGCTTCGTGCTGGGGAGGTGCCACGAAGCAGGAAGGCCCGCAGACGGTCACGCGTTACAGGCTGGCGCGCAGGGTGATGCCGTAGCGACGATCGTTGATCACGAAGTCGCGGTAGCGCGTGGTGTAGCCCAGGTAGCTTTCGTTGCGGGTATCGAGCAGGTTCATGCCGTCCAGCGACACCGACCACACCTCGTTGATGTTGAACCGCAGCGAGGCGTCCAGCTGGCCAAAGCCCTTGTTGTAGACAGGCAGGTTGCCGGTGCCGTTGCCGGCCGTGGTGATCAGCCAGTCGCTGCGCCAGTTGTAGGCCACGCGCGCCTGGAAACGCGGGACTTCATAGCTGAGGATGACGTTGTAGCTGTTCTTGGAGAGCCCCTCCAGCGGCACCACCAACTGGCTGCCATTGGTATCGGTGGCATTCGGGCTGGGCGCCTTGGAGTCGACATAGGTGTAGTTGGTCTGCAGGCCGAAATGGCTCATCCAGCCCGGCAGGAAGTCGAAGAACTGGGTGTAGCCCACCTCCACGCCCTTGATCTTGCCGTCATCGCCATTCACCGGGCGGGTGATCTCCCAGTTCTCGCCGGCGTAGACCTCGTTGAACACCGCGTTGGCGATGAACCCATCGACCTTCTTGTAGAAGGCGGTGCCGTACATCATCGAGCCTTGGCCGAAGTACCACTCCAGCGACGTATCGAACTGGGTGGCCTCCATCGGCTTGAGGTTGGGATTGCCGGCCGAACCGGTGCGCCGGGTCACGCCCCCCCCGGCATCGGCCGCGCTCAGGCTCAGGTTCGGGTTGAGCTTGTCGAAGCCCGGGCGCGAAATGCCCTTGGAGGCGGCAAAGCGCAGCTGCAGCTGGTCGGTGAACATCCAGCGCAGGTTGAGGCTGGGCAGCACATCGGTGTAGGACTGCTCGACATTGACCGGCAGCAGGCCACCGCCTTCGCTGTCGGTCCCGGTACGCACGCCGTCGGAGGTCACCTCGGTCCGCACCACGCGCACCCCGATGTTGCCATCGAACGGGACGCCCCAGTCATCCGCACCGAAGCGAAGGACGCCGTACGCGGCGTAGGTCTTTTCGCGCTGGTTGTTGATGTTGTTCGGTGAGAATTCCAGCGGATCGGCACCGAACGCGGCCAGGGTCTGCTCGTAATTCTCCACCGCGGCATCGGAGGCACTCAGGGTCGGCCCGAAGGTGTAGCTTTTGCCGCGGAAGAAGTCGGTGATCGGGTTCGGCACCAGGCCCACGTTCGGGAAATCGGCGAACGGCGCGCCCAGCCACATGAAGCGCCAGACATTGCCCTGGTTCTCGGCCTTGCGGTCGGTGTAGCGCACGCCGGCCTTGAAGCTGCGGGCGAAGCCGTCCTCGAACGCCAGGTCCATGTCCGAGCGCCACGCGAACTCGGTGCCCTTGTTGTCGTCCTTGTTGTCCAGGTGGAACTTCCAGCCGACGTAGTTGGCCGGATCGGTGAGGTATCCCTGGTTGCCCACTGCATCGGTCACCGCCAGGTACGGCAGGTCGCCACTGAGGTCGATCGTGTAGAACGGCGTGGCGTTCATGCCGGTGCCCACGATGTAGCGCGTCCCCTTGGTGGTGGCATCGACGTACTGGACATCGGTGCTCAGGGTCAGGCTCGGGCTCACCGTCCACTTCGCGCCGAGCGAGTAGTCGGTGGTGATCGACTTGCGCTGGGTCAGGCTGGTGTTGGAATCGGCCGGGGTATTCTGGAATACGCCACTGACCAGTTCGTTGCGGTCGTTGACCACGATATCGCGCGCGCCCTGCATGGCATCGCCGCCGCTGTAGGCGAAGAAGGAATAGTCCTGCCAGCGGAAATCGTAGTCCGAGCGCAGCACCTGCGCCTGCACCTCGATGTCATCGCGCGGACGCCATTGCAGCGCCACCGCGCCGGTGCGGCGCTTGCGCTCACCCACGGTGGTGTTGACGCCGGCTCCATGCGGGACGAATACCTCGGTCCCTTCGAAGCCGGGCAGGTCCGTCTGCGAATACCAGGGCTCCAGCGAGATCGTGTCCTGGCGGAACGGGCTGGTCTGCTGCGAGTAGTTCACCAGCAGGCCGACTTCGCCGATGCCGGTCTGCCAGCGGTCGCTGAACATGCCCGAGAACGCGGGCTTGCTGTCATCGGCCAGATCGTAATGGTTGTACTGCAGGCTGCCGGCGATTTTGCGGCCCTCGTAATCGAAGGGCAGCCGCGTACGCAGGTCGACGGTGCCACCGAGGCCACCTTCGATCATTTCCGCCGACGGATTCTTGTAGACATTGACGCCACCGAGCAGCTCGGCCGACACATCCTCGAAGCTCAGGCCGCGACCGTCATTGGCGGTGAAGATGTCACGCCCGTTGAGCTCGGTGCGCACCTGGGTCAGGCCACGGATGGCGATCGTGCTGCCCTCGCCGTAGTTGCGGGTGATCTGGATACCGGAGATGCGCTGCAGTGCCTCGGCGACATTGTTGTCGGGCAGCTTGCCGATGTCCTCGGCCACGATCGAATCCACGATCTGCTCGGCATTCTGTTTGATCTGCTGGGCACGGGTCACGCTGCTGCGGGTGCCGGTCACCTGGACGGTGTCCAGCTGGGTCGCCGCGGTGGTGTCCTGGATATCACTCTGTTGCGCCATGGCCTGGCCGGCAACCAGCATCGAAACGCAGACCGCCAGCGCGCGGCGGCGCACAGCGGTGGGGGTGCGTGCAGGCACGGATGCGCCTGTCGCCCCACGGCAACAACGTACTGACATGATGTTTCCCTCCCAGGACACATGTGCTGACGGTGGACAGCGCTGCGAAGGCGGCGCTGCCTGTAACAATCAGGTTTTAAGGTGACCCCGACACCGGTGGAACCGACCCGGGGATCATCGCGGCCACCCTCGTGAGGGGTGGTAGCTGGCGGGCAGCTTAGGCAGCGGGAGCCATTCCATGCCAATAAAATATTGGGCCGGATGTATTCCTTCGGAGAATACCATTCACGGTGCCTATACCAGCAGGGGCCCGGCCCGTGTCAGCCGCTCCCGCGGAGCCCCGGATACAGCCAGCGCGCGGTGGTACGCAGGGCCAACAGCATGCGTTCGGCGGCGGGCGGCAGCACGTGGCCGCGCCGGTAGATGATCCCGAACGATTCCATGCGGACGCCCACATCGATCGGCAGCACGGTCAGCAGCTTGGCCTGGATGTAGGGCGCCACCGATTCCACCGGCAGCGCGGCGAGCAGATCGCTGCCGCGCAGCAGGCTGGTCATCACCGGCAATGAACTGGTCTCGATGATGTTCTGCGGGATCGGCAGGCCCTGTTCCAGGAACAGCGCGTCCAGCCGCGCGCGCAGCACGCTGTCGGCCGGGGGCAGGATCCAGCCATGCCGGGCCAGATCGGCATGGTGCAGATCATCGCGGTTGGCCAGCGGATGGCCGGCACGGGCGATCACCGAATGCGGTTCATCGGCCAGCGCTTCGAAGGCCAGGTCCGCCGCACCCTCCGGCCCGAGGATCCGGCCGATCACCAGGTCCAGCTGGCCGTCCAGCAGACGGGCCACCAGGGGCCGGCTGTAGTCCATCTCGACCCGGATCAGGATGTCCGGGAACTCGCGCTTCACCTCGGCGATCGCCTGTGGCACCAGGTTGGTGCCCGGGTTGACGACGGTGCCGATCGACACCTGGCCCCGATGCCCGCTGCGCAGCGCGGCGATCTCCTCCGTGGCCCGCCCGATCTCGGACATTGCCGAGCGTGCGCGCCGGATCAGCACGTGGCCGTACCAGGTCGGCTCCACGCCGCGGGCATGGCGCTCGAACAGTTTCACCCCGAGCATGTCTTCCATCTCCGCCAGCAGCTTGGACGCGGCCGGCTGGGTCATGGCGGCGGCCTCGGCCGCGCGCAGGACCGAACCATGTTCATGCAGGTGCAGCAACAACATCAAATGCCGGGTCTTGAGCCGGGAGGCATTTGTCCAGGGGCCAGGCGCGGTCGTCATCACACATCCGTTCTGCGTTGATCGCCGCATTGAATCACGGTATTCGACGGTGGAATAGATATCCCGAAAAATTTCATTTGATAAGAATACCTTCGCACGCAACCCTGATCGTATGGTTGCGCCGCCCCCGGCTGCCAGCCCGCCAGCGCCCCCCCGCGCCCGCCGATTCCTGGAGCCTGCTTTGTCCGTCCCCGCTTTGTCGTACCGTCTGCCGTTGGCTCCCCTGGACACACTGTTCGATGAGTAAACGACTGCAGGACAAGATCGCGCTGGTGACCGGCGCGGCCAGCGGCATCGGTGCGGCCACCGCCGCGCTGTTCGCCGAGCACGGCGCCCGGGTGATCGGACTGGATCTCAATCCACCGCATGCCGTGGATGCCCGGATCGACCATCGCCTGGCCGACATCACCGATGCCGCCGCCGTGCGTGCCCTGGTAGAGGCCATCCGCGCCGAGCATGGCCGCGTGGACGTGCTGGTCAACAATGCCGGGGCCGATGTCTTCGCCGACCCACTGCAGCTGGAAGACGCACAGTGGGAACGCTGCCTGGACCTCAACCTCAAAGGCGCCTGGAACGTGTGCCGCGCAGTGCTGCCGGCGATGCTGGCGCAGCAGGCCGGTTCCATCGTCAACATCGCCTCGGTGCATGGCCACCGCATCATCCCGCACGCCTTCCCCTACCCGGTCGCCAAGCATGGGCTGATCGGGCTGAGCAAAGCGCTGGGCATCGAGTATGCGGCGCAGGGCATCCGGGTGAACTCGATTTCGCCGGGGCTGATCCTGGTGCCGCGGATCGAAGCCTGGTTCGCCAACAGCGCCGACCCGGCGGCCACGCGCCACGCACAGGAGCAGCTGCTGCCCTGCAAGCGCATCGGCGAGCCCGGCGAGGTGGCGCATACCGCGCTGTTCCTGGCCAGTGACGAAGCCCGCTTCATCAATGCCACCGACATCCTGATCGACGGTGGCCGTTCCCAGCTTTACCACGAGTAATCATGACCGCACCGACCTTCCATCTGCCGCTTGTCGCGATCCTGCGCGGCATCACCCCCGAAGACACCCTCGCTCACGTCGGCGCACTGGTGGATGCCGGCTTCGATGCGATCGAAGTCCCGCTGAACTCGCCACGCTGGGAAGACAGCATCGCCGGCGCGCAGCGCGCGTTCGGTGCACAGGCCTGGATCGGGGGCGGCACCGTGCTGCGCGAACAGCAGGTGGACGCATTGGTGGAGATCGGAGCACGCTTCATCGTCACCCCCAACACGCGGCCGGCGCTGATCCGCCACGCGGTGGATCGGGGCCTGCAGGTGATGGCCGGGTTCGCCACCGCCAGCGAGGCATTCGATGCGATCGATGCCGGTGCGCAGATGCTCAAGCTGTTCCCGGCGGCCACCTATGGCCCGGGCCACGTGCGCGCCCTGCGCTCGGTATTGCCGCGCGAGCTGCCGTTGTACGTGGTCGGCGGCGTGACCCCGGACTCCCTCGCCAGCTACCTCGCCGCCGGTGCGGTCGGTGCCGGGATCGGGGGCGATCTCTATCAACCCGCCCAGCCGCTGCAGCGTACCCGCGAGCAGGCCCAGGCGTTCCTCCAGGCCTACCGGACTACGCACGGATGAAGATCACCCGACTGGTTACCTATCACGCCGCACCGCGTTGGCTGTTCCTGAAGATCGAGACCGACGAGGGCATCGTCGGCTGGGGCGAACCGGTGATCGAAGGCCGCGCACGCACGGTGGACGCCGCCGTGCATGAGCTGTCGGCGTATCTGATCGGCAAGGACCCGGCCCGGATCAACGACCTGTGGCAGACGATGTACCGCGGCGGCTTCTACCGCGGCGGCGCGATCCTGATGAGCGCCATCGCCGGCATCGACCAGGCGCTGTGGGACATCAAGGGCAAGGCGCTCGGCGTGCCGGTCTACCAGTTGCTGGGGGGCCTGGTGCGCGATCGCATGAAGACCTACCGCTGGGTGGGCGGCGACCGGCCGGCCGATCTGGTCGAGCAGGTACATCGGTACCGCGCGCTCGGCTTTGATACGTTCAAGTTCAACGGCACTGAAGAGATGCAGCTGCTGGACAGCCCCCGCCGCGTGGATGCCGCCATCGCCAAGGTCGCCGCGCTGCGCGATGCATTCGGCGACAGCATCGATTTCGGCGTGGATTTCCATGGCCGGGTGGGCGCACCGATGGCCCGGGTCCTGCTCAAGGAACTGGAGCCATACCGGCCACTGTTCGTTGAAGAGCCGGTCCTTCCGGAGCAGGCCGAGTACTACCCGCGCCTGGCCGCGGCCACCTCGATTCCACTGGCGGCCGGTGAGCGCATGTACTCGCGCTTCGAATTCAAGCAGGTCCTCGCCAACGGCGGTCTGTCCTTGCTGCAACCGGATCTCTCGCATGCCGGTGGCCTCACCGAGTGTCTGAAGATCGCGGCGATGGCCGAAGCCTACGATGTCGCGCTCGCGCCGCACTGCCCGCTGGGCCCGGTCGCGCTCGCGGCCTGCCTGCAGTTGGATTTCGTCTCGCACAACGCGGTGCTGCAGGAACAGAGCATCGGCATCCACTACAACCAGGGCGCCGATCTGCTCGATTACGTGTTGAACAAGGACGACTTCCACTGCGACCATGGCAGCATCGCCGCCCTGCCCAAACCCGGGCTGGGTGTGGAAATCGATGAGGAGCGCCTGCGCCATGCCCATGAAAACCCGCCTGACTGGCGCAACCCGATCTGGCGCCACAGCGACGGCTCCGTTGCCGAATGGTGAGTGGCGATGAGCGTTGAGCTGGCCCCGGCCACGCTGGTGGTGGACAGCCGCTGCACCCATGGCGAAGGCGTGCTCTGGTGCGAACAGCGGCAGAGCGTGTTGTGGATCGACATCGCCGAGCGCCGGCTGTGGGAGCACCACCCCGCGCGCGGCACCCGCCGCTACTGGGTGCTGCCTGACCGCCCCGGCTGCATCGGCCTGTTCGACGACGGCACCTTGCTGGTGGCGTTGGTCAGCTCGCTGCACCGCGCAGATCTTGCCAGCGCCACCGACGACACCCTGCCCCTGCAGTGGCTTGCCGATGTGGAGCCCTACAAGCCCTATACCCGCAGCAATGATGGCCGCGCCGATCGTCACGGCAATTTCGTGTTCGGCACCATGAACGAGCACCCCGAGCGCGCTGCCGATGGCCGCTTCTACCAGTACTCCACCCGCCACGGCCTGCGCGAGCTGCCGCTGCCGGGCATCGTGATTTCCAACGCGATCAGCTTCAGCCTGGATGGCCGCACGATGTACTGGTGCGACTCGGTATCGCCGCGGATCATGGCCTGCGATTACGACCCCGAGCAGGCCAGCACCCGCAACGTGCGCGAATTCACCGCCCTGGCCGATACGGCGGCCGAACCGGATGGCTCGGCCGTCGATGCGGCCGGACGGGTCTGGAACGCGCAATGGCGCGCGCGCCAGGTCAGCTGCTATGCACCCGATGGCACCCTGCTGCAGGTCCAGCCGGTGCCGGTCAAACACCCCACCTGCGTGGCTTTCGGCGGCAATGACCTGCGTACCTTGTACGTGATCAGCTCGCGGCTGGACCACACGCCGGAGGAATTGGCCGCAAGCACGCACGCCGGCAGCCTGTTCGCCGCGCGCCAGGCGCAGCCTGGCCTGCCCGAGAGCCGGATCCGCGGATGATCGCCGTTGACTGGGGCAGCAGCAGCCTGCGCGGCTACCGGCTGGACCAGCACGGCGCCACCCTTGAGCAGCGCGCCAGTGCGCGCGGAATACTGCACTGCGATGGCAACTACGCCGACGTGCTGGCCGGGCTGGTCGATGGCTGGCCGGACAGCACGATCCTGCTCAGCGGGATGATCGGCAGCCGCAATGGCTGGATCGAGCAGGCCTACCTGCCCTGCCCGGCCGGGCTGGCCGATCTCGCCGCAGCGCTGCAGTTGCACCACGATGCACGGCTGCCTGGCCGTGATCTCTGGTTCGTGCCTGGCGTGGCCGTCCAGGGCGCGGGCGGGACGCCGGATGTGATGCGCGGCGAAGAAACCCAATTGTTCGGCCTGGACACCCGCGCAGGCCACGCCCATGTCTGCCTGCCTGGTACGCACAGCAAGTGGGCAACGCTGCACGATGGGGCGATCACCGGTTTTGCGACCGCCATGACCGGCGAGGTGTTCGCGCTGCTGCGCCAGCACAGCCTGCTCGGCCGCCTGATGGACGACGGCGATGGTTTCGATGCCATCGCCTTCGCCCAAGGCGTGCAGCGCAGCGGCGATGCCGGTGGCCTGCTGCACCACCTGTTCGGCGTGCGTGCGTTGGGCCTGTTCGAGCGACTCGCGCCTTCGGCCGCCCCCTCCTATCTCTCCGGCCTGTTGCTCGGTCATGAAATCCGCGACCTGGCCGCGCCCGGGGCCGAGGTGCACCTGGTGGGCAGTACCACGCTGACCACGCGCTATGCCCACGCGCTGAAGGTGCTCGACAGGACCCCCGTCGATGCGCCTGAAAGCCTTGCGGCGCGGGGCCTGTACCGTCTTGCGCGGCAGCGCGCCCTGCTCGGCTGAGCGCACGGCCCCAGCATTCAGGCACAACCTGTTCTAGAATTGGTCGGCTTAACGCCGGATTTCCCCATGCCTTTCGTCGTCACTGAAAACTGCATCAAGTGCAAACACACCGATTGCGTGGAAGTGTGCCCCGTGGATTGCTTCCACGAAGGCCCCAACTTCCTGGTGATCGACCCGGATGAGTGCATCGACTGCACCCTGTGCGAACCGGAGTGCCCGGTCAACGCGATCTTCCCTGAAGACGACGTGCCCGCCGGGCAGGAAGTGTTCGTCGCCCTGAACGCCGAACTGGCCCAGGCCTGGCCGGTGCTGACCGTGCGCAAGGACCCGCCTGCCGACGCCGGCGAATGGGACGGCAAGCCGGACAAGCTGAAGCTGCTGGAACGCTGAGCCTTCCGGCGCTGGCGGCAACAAAAAGGGCGCCGAGGGCGCCCTTTTCGTTTCTCTGACCCGCAGCTTCGGTAGTGCCGGCCGCTGGCCGGCTGCTCCTCGCTCTGCTGCCATCCAGGCCCGGCCCGGACGGCACGCGATGCGTGCCTGCCCCGGCCAGCGGCCGGGCCGGCCGCTGGCGCTTTTACGGAGCCAGCTTCGCCTTCAGCTCACCCAGCAGCTTGGTCGGCGCGGCGGCGGTCGCCGGCAGGCCACGCGGATCCACGGCCGACACATAGGCGCCGGCATCGACGGCCACCACGCGGACCAGGAAGTCGCTGCCTTCGAAGGCCACGTCATAGGAACCCAGCAACTGTGCCTTGCTGGCGATCTTCACGCCTTCAACGGACTCCAGCGCGGTGCCGACCTTGGCGAACACCTCTTCCTTGGTGCCCGGCACAGTGAACCCGGCATTGTTGGCCGGTGCCTGGGTCGAGGACGGCGCCGGACGCGCAGACTGCGAGGCCAGCGTGGAGCTGGTGGCGGCGGTGGCGGCGGCCTGGCCGGCCGGGACGTTCAGATCCGGCGGCACTTCCAGCGGACGCACTTCCGGGGCCAGGGCGTAGTCGCCCTTGGCACCGCGCTTGAAGCAACCGGTGGTGCCGACGAGGGTGGCGGTAGCCAGGATCGCGAAGGACAGCACGCGGATGGCGGAAACGGATTGACGCATGGGAATCTCCTGGGTGACCACTGTGGTCAGTGGTTGGATAGTGCTTCCAGCGCACCGATATCGGTGGCCAGGTGTTCGGCAGCGGCGTGGTGGGCCGCGGACAGGGGCAGCAGCGGCAGGCGCAGGCCGTCACCAATGCCGATCCGGCGCAGCAGGTCCTTCACCGGGATCGGGTTGGACTCCACGCCGCAGAATTCATGGAAGGGCTCCAGACGGGCATCCCACGACTCGGTCGCCTCGCGCTCACCGGCCGCTGCCAGGTCGCACATCCGCCGGTAGGCACCCGGCAAGGCGTTGGAACCGACCGAGATCAGGCCGTCCACGCCGGACAGGATCGAGCGCGCGGCCGTGCCGTCGTCACCACTGAGGATGGCGAAATCCGGCGAACGCAGGGCCAGCAGGGCATGCACGCGGCCGATATCGCCCACCGCTTCCTTGATGCCGACGATGTTCGGGTGGCTGGCCAGCTCGGCCACGGTCGCGGGCAGCATGTCGCAGCCGGTGCGGCCGGGCACGTTGTACAGGATGACCGGCAGGCCGCCCTGGTCGGCCACCGCGCGGTAATGCGCGATCAGGCCTTCCTGGGTGGGGCGCACGTACGGCGGGGTCACCACCAGCGCGTGCGTGGCGCCATTGGCGGCCGCCCGGCGGGTCTGCTCGATCGTTTTGGCCGTCCCGGACAGGCCGGTGCCGGCCAGTACCGGGATGCGCCCGGCGACGGTTTTGACCGCACTGCGCAGCAACTGGTCGTATTCGTCGTCGGACAGGGCCGCGGCTTCACCGGTCGAACCGGCCACCACCACCCCGTGAACACCACCCTCCAGTTGCAGATGCAGCAAGCGCTGCCAACCGTCGGGATCCAATGCGCCGTTCGCCTGGAAGGGCGTCGCCAGCGCGGTGATGAGACCGGAAAGGGACAAGGACATCGTGCTCGGAAGAAAGGGGGCACCGTGCCTGCGTAAACGCCGGCCAGATGTACGTTGCATGTTACTTGCGGGTCGAAAGCGCGGGCAAGTATGCTGGACTCCGGCGAACGTGCCCTCGTCCGGCCGTTCAGACTCACCTTGCATCACCCGGAACCATCTTGACCGACACCACGCCGCGGCCTGCGCCGACCGAAAACCACCTCCTGATCAACGCCTATACGACGCATCCGGAGTCCCCCCTGCTGCCTGTGACCCGGCGTATCGCCGACAGTGGCTGCAATCTGGTCGATGCCCGCCTGGCCACGGTCGGCCGCGACGTCTCCGTCACCGCCCTGGCCACCGGCTCGTGGGACTCGGTGGCCAAGCTGGAGGCGATGCTGACCCGGCTGGAGCGTGAGGAAGGCCTGAAGCTGGTCTGGTACCGCACCGGTGCCAAGCAGGCCCAGTCCAACCTGCTGCCCTACATCGTGGAAGTGATCGCCGCCGACAAGCCGGGGATCCTGTTCCAGCTGGCCGATTTCTTCGACCGCCAGGGCATCACCATCGAAAACCTGCAGAGCACGCGTTACCGCGCGATGCAGACCGGTGCGGAAATGTTCTCCGCGCAGGTCACGATCGGTGTGCCGGCCAACATGCACATCGCTGCGCTGCGCGATGATTTCCTCGAGTTCTGCGATCACCTCAACCTCGATGCGATCATGGACCCGATGAAGTTCTGATGTTTCGCGCGCTCGTCACGGGCGCGCGGGGTTTCATGCAGTTGTAGTAGATCTACCCCAGGATCCGGAAAGGAACCCATGAACGACGGCGACACCCTGGACAGCACCACCCTCGCACTGCCGCTGGCGTTGTCCGGCGGCGAGACCACCACCCTCGGCGATCTGGCCGGCCAGTGGCTGGTACTGTACTTCTACCCCAAGGACAGCACCCCGGGCTGCACCACCGAGGGCATCGATTTCAACGCACTGCTCCCGCAGTTCACCCAGGCCGGCGCCCGCGTGTTCGGCGTTTCCCGCGATTCGGTCAAATCCCACGACAACTTCTGCGCCAAGCAGGGCTTCGCCTTCCCGCTCATCAGCGATGGCGATGAAGCACTGTGCACCGCGTTCGACGTGATCAAGCTGAAGAACATGTACGGCAAGCAGGTGCGCGGCATCGAGCGCAGCACCTTCCTCATTTCGCCGGACAGTCGTATCGTGCAGGCGTGGCGCAAGGTCAAAGTGGCCGGCCACGCAGACACCGTCCTTGAAGCCCTGAAGGCCGCGAAAACCCAGTGACCACCCCGGCACCCCCAATGGCCATCACCCTGCCCCGCAGGTCGTGATGGCTTGTCCCTGTTCTGCCACCAGGAATTGACGATGACCCGAGGCAAGCGCATCTACGTACTGGATACCAACGTGCTCATGCACGATCCGACCGCGCTGTTCAAGTTCGAGGAGCATGATGTCTACCTGCCGATGCAGGTGATCGAAGAGCTGGACAACGGCAAGAAGGGCACCACCGAGGCCAGCCGCAACGCGCGCCAGGTCAGCCGTTTCCTCAATGAACTGGTGCAGGCTTCGGGCCTGGAGAACCTGGCCGACGGCATTCCACTGCAGCGCCCGAACGGGCTGCAGCTGCGCGGCAAGCAGAGCGTGGGCCTGCTGCGCTTCCAGACCAGCCACTTCGACGCCGGCAAGAGCTTCGGCGCGGTCATTCCCGACAACGCCATCCTCGGCGCGATCCTGGCCCTGAAGGAGCAGGTCCCGGAGATTCCGGTGGTGTTCGTTTCCAAGGACATCAACCTGCGGATCAAGGCGGCCATTGCCGGCATCGTCTCCGAAGACTACGAAAACGACCGCGCGCTCGACGATTTCAGCCTGCTCTACACCGGCGCCACCGAGCTGCCGGAAGACTTCTGGAAGAAACACACCGACAACCTGCGCAGCTGGAGCGACAAGGGACGCACCAGTTACGAAATCATCGCCAGCGAAGACGAGAACTGGCATCCCAACCAGTACGCCTACCTGCCGGGCGACGATGAAGTCGAACTGCGCGTGGCCAAGGTAGACGGTGAGAAGATCACGCTGTCGCTGGTCAACGATTTCCGCCACGGCAGCCACGCGGTGTGGGGCATCAGCGCGCGCAACCGCGAGCAGAACTTCGCCCTCAACGCGCTGATGGACCCGGAGATCGATTTCGTCACCCTGCTCGGCACCGCCGGTACCGGCAAGACCCTGCTGGCGCTGGCCGCCGGCCTGGCCCAGACCATGGACCAGCAGCGCTACCGCGAGATCATCATGACCCGCGCCACGGTCAGCGTCGGCGAGGACATCGGCTTCCTGCCCGGTACCGAGGAAGAAAAGATGACGCCGTGGATGGGCGCGCTGACCGACAACCTGGAAGTGCTCACGCATACCCAGGAAGGCGGCGCGTGGGGCCGTGCGGCGACCAACGACCTGATCGCCAGCCGGATCAAGATCCGCTCGCTGAACTTCATGCGTGGCCGCACGTTCCTGTCGCGTTATCTGATCCTGGATGAAGCGCAGAACCTCACTCCCAAGCAGATGAAGACCCTGATCACCCGTGCCGGCCCCGGCACCAAGATCGTCTGCCTGGGCAACGTGGAACAGATCGATACCCCGTACCTGACCGAGACCACCTCGGGCCTGACCTACGCGGTGGACCGCTTCAAGAACTGGCCGCACAGCGCGCACATCACGCTGCGCCGTGGCGAGCGTTCGCGCCTGGCCGATTACGCTTCGGAGGTGTTGTGAGCCGTTTCCTGTCCCGTGCGGTCCTGCCGCTGGCGCTTGCTGCGCTGGCGGCCGCCTGCACGCCTGCCAATACACGGCCGGGCGCCAGCGTCCCGACCGCGGTCAAGACCGGCCAGTCCTGGGTGGTGACGCGACCGGTCGTCGCCGCCCAGGTTCTGGATACCTGCTCACGCTCCAGCCCCGGCCGCGAGCCGGGGCGCGTCACCGGCTACTGGGCCCCCAGCCGCCAACAGGTCGAACAGCTGGAAGCCCAGTTGCCGTCGCTGGAGGCGCAGGTGCCCAAGGCGGCCGATTTCGATCGCCAATACGTGGGCATCGAAATGGACGGCCGCCAGCTGATCTATCTCAACGCCTTCCATCTGCCCGACGATGCCGATATCGACCCGGCGCGCGATGCGATCCGGGTCTGCGATGGCGGCGCGCAGTTCTGGGGCGCGGTGTTCGATCCGGCCAGCGGCAGTTTCTCGGATGTGCAGTTCAACGGCCCGCCTGCGGGCCGTTGATCGTGCCGTGACCCCGACCACACGCGCCGGATGAGCATCCGGCTGCCCACCTGGGTCTGGATCGGCGCGATCGCGCTGTCCTGCGTGGCCGGAATGGTCAACGTGGTCGGCTTCCTCGGCTTCGAGCACCAGGCGGTCAGCCACATGACCGGCACCACCAGCCAGCTCGGCATGGCACTGGCCCAGCGCGACTGGCGCGTGGTCGGGCATCTGTGGGGACTGCTGATCGCCTTCTGCGTGGGTGCCACGCTCAGCGGCGTGATCATCCAGGACAGCGGCCTGCAGCTGGGGCGCCGCTATGGCGTGGTGCTGGCGCTGGAATCGCTGTTGCTGCTGATCGCGATCCCCTTGTTCAAACAGCAGCAGATCTGGGGCGCGCTCGCGGCGGCGATGGCCTGCGGCCTGCAGAACGCGATGGCGACCACGTTCAGCGGTGCGGTGGTGCGCACCACCCATCTCAGCGGCATGTTCACCGACCTGGGCATCGGCCTGGGTCACCTGTTGCGCGGCCTGCCACTGCCGATCCGGCGGCTGACCCTGAGCGGCCTGATCGTCAGCGGTTTCCTGGCCGGCGGCGTGATCGGCGCCGGGTTGTTCCTGCGCTTCGGTTACGACGCGCTGCTGGCGCCTGCCCTGCTGACCGGCGGCACCGGGCTGGGCTACGTGCTGTACCGGCAGTGGGCGCTGCTGCGGGCGCGCTGACGGCACGGCAGCAATACGGCGGCAAACATTGCACAATCCAGGCATGACGCCTTCCAGCCCCGTTTCCGCCCTGACCATCGCCGGCTCCGATTCCGGCGGTGGCGCAGGCATCCAGGCCGACCTGAAGGCCTTCGCCGCCCATCGCGTACATGGCCTTTCGGCGATTGCCGCGCTGACCGCACAGAACACCCGCGGCGTCACCGCCGTGCACGTGCCGCCACTGGAGTTCCTGCAGGCGCAGATCGACGCCTGCTTCGCCGATTTCGATATCCATGCGGTGAAGCTGGGCATGCTCGCCAATGCCGAGGTGATCGGCCTGGTGGCCGACGCGCTGGAAAAGCACCGCCCGCCGCACGTCGTGCTGGATCCGGTGATGGTCGCCACCAGCGGTGCCAAACTGCTTGAAGACGCCGCCCTGGAGGCCATGCGCACGCGCCTGGTTCCACTGGCCACGCTGCTCACGCCCAACACGCCGGAAGCCGAGCTGCTGCTCGGCCGCCGCATCGTCACCGCCGAAGACGCCGAAGATGCCGCCGACGCGCTGCTCGAGCTGGGTGCCGGCGCGGTACTGCTCAAGGGCGGCCATCTGGATGAAGGCAGCCGCGTGATCGATCGCTACTTCGACGGCGTCACCCGCGACGAGTTCATCCACGCCCGGTTGCCGGTGGATGCGCACGGCACCGGCTGCACGTTGGCCTCGGCGATCGCCGCGCAGCTGTGCCAGGGCCTCTCGTTGCCCAACGCCTGCGAAGCGGCCATCGACTACGTCGCGCGTGGCCTGCAGAGCGGTTACTACCCGGGCCGCAGCGAGGTGCTGGTGATCGACCACTTCGGCGCGGCACGCCCGGCATGATCGACGCCTCTCCCCTGCCCGTGCAGACCGGCGATGGCCATCGCTTCGAACTGCTGGCACGCGTGCCCACGCAGCCACGCGCACGCCTGCTGTGGTTGCCGGCGCTGGGCGTGGCCGCGCGCCACTACCTGCCCTACGCCGATGCGCTCGCGGCGCGTGGCATCGCGGTGTACCTGCATGAGTGGCGCGGCAACGGCAGCAGCAGCCTGCGGCCGTCGCGCACGCAGGATTGGGGGTATCGCGAGATCCTCGAACACGACCTGCCGGCCAGCCTGGCCCAGATGCCCGAAGACGCGGTAACGCCCCTGATCATCGGCGGCCACAGCCTCGGCGGTCAGCTGGCCTGCTGCTTCGGCGGGTTGCACCCGCAGCGCTTCGCACGGGTGTGGCTGGTCGCCAGCGGCACGCCGTACTGGCGCACCTTCCCCGCCCCGCGCGGCTGGGCGCTGCCGCTGGTGTACCGCTTCCTGCCCTGGCTGGCCCAGCGCCAAGGGGTCCTGCACGGCAAGAGGCTCGGCTTCGGCGGCACGGAAGCGCGCGGCCTGATCCGCGACTGGTCACGCGTGGGCCTCAACAATCACTATGCGGCGGTGGGCATGGCGACCGATCTGGAGGCCGGCATGCGCACCCTGGAGGGCCAGGCCACTGCCGTGGTGATGGATCACGACTGGCTGGCACCGCCTTCCTCGATGCAGGCCCTGCTGGCCAAGATACCCGGCATGCGTGCGCAGCTCAGCGTGTTGAGTGCGCAGGCGCTGGGCACGCGTGCCGATCACTTCGCCTGGATGAAAACGCCGGAAGCCGTGGTGGAGCGCCTTTTTCATTCATTTGAATGAAGACCTTCACAAAAACCGTTGACGAATGCGACGCCGATCCGCATAATTCCGCTCCTGTTGACGCGCCCGTAGCTCAGTTGGATAGAGTACCTGGCTACGAACCAGGCGGTCGGGAGTTCGAATCTCTCCGGGCGCACCATCAACAGGGTATCGATTTCGCCGTCGGTATCAGTAATGAAAATTCGATGTAAATGCGCCCGTAGCTCAGTTGGATAGAGTACCTGGCTACGAACCAGGCGGTCGGGAGTTCGAATCTCTCCGGGCGCACCATTACATCGAATGGCAGGCTTGCTTGCCTTCCCGTCGAACGTGGCAACACGCGCGGCAGGACACACAACCAGACAATGCAAATGCGCCCGTAGCTCAGTTGGATAGAGTACCTGGCTACGAACCAGGCGGTCGGGAGTTCGAATCTCTCCGGGCGCACCATTGCATCGACGAAGACAGCAGCCATCGGTTGCTGTTTTTTTTTGCGTTGGCGCCGGCTGCCATTCGACAGTGACGGGTAGTGCCGGCCGCTGGCCGGCTCTCATGAATGTTGGACGATCACCTGGAGCCGGCCAGCGGCCGGCACTACCGGGAGGTCAACCCTGCGGTGCGGGTGCCCGGGCCGCCTGCATCGCCATCAGGTCGGCTTCACCCGGCAGTTCCGGCGCGGGGCACGCACCACCGGCGTGGTCGTCATGCGCCAGCCAGTCATCCACCACACTGCCCAGCAGATCCACGCGCAGTGGCAGCGTGATGTGGTCTTCGCCACGCAGCTCGATGTAGTGCACGCGCGGGCTGGCGGCCGCCAGGCGGCGCCCCTGCCCGACCGGTACATGCTGATCGTCCTGGCCATGCAACAGCAGCACGCAGGCGCGGCTGTCGGCCAGCGCGCGGGTGACATCGACGCGGTCCAGATCCAGGTCCAGCCGCTGGCTGGCGGCGGCGATCACCTGGTCGATATCCTGACCGCCATAGCGCCAACGCCCGTAGGCGGCCATCGCCTGCGCTTTCCATGCCGTCGGCTGCAGTGACATCAGGTGCGGGATCATGCTGCGGATGGCATCGCCGGCATTGGCGAAAGACTCCATCGCCACCACGCCGGTGACCTGGTCGCCGAGCTTGTCGGCGGTGAACAGCGCAGTGGCAGCGCCATAGGACACCCCGAACAGGTACAACGGCCCGACCACTTCACCACGCGCCTTCAGCGCCGCGATGACATCGACCACGTCGTCCGATTCGAAGGTGCCGTAGCCCGACGGTCCCGCACCCGAATGGCCGTGGTTGCGCAGGTCGATGGTGACCACGCGGTAGCCGGACTGCGCCAGCTGCAGCGACCACGGCAGCATCGCATCACCGTTCATCATCCAGCCGTGCAGCAGCACCACCGTGCCGCGCGGTGCCTGCGCCCGGAACGGGTGCGGCAGGTCCAGCGCCATGCCGGTGCGCAGCGGCTCGCCGTTGTCGTGCTGCTGGGCCAGGTACTGGTAATGCAGCCCGTACTGACCCGGGTCGAACGCACGCCAGAAGATCGGCACGCCCGCGCGCCCGGTCACCCGGCCATGCCGGTTGGGCACGCTCTCCACCGCTTCGGCGATGCGCGGCATGTCCAGCAGCGTGGATACGCCGCCGGGCGCGATCAGGCGATCACTCAACGAGGTCGAGGCAGCGGTGGAGGTCAAGGAAGAGCAGGCAGCCAGCCACAGGCCAGCCCCGGCCAGCAGCAACAGCAGCAAGCGCTTCATGGGCAGAATCGGAAAAACCAGACGAGTCGCGCAGGGTACCGATCACGCAAGCGCCGCTCTATCGCATCCAGATGACCATCCCATGACAGCCAAGCCAACATTCAGCTTGAACGGACGGGCAGCGGCATCGCCGTGCAGGCCCGTGCCCGGCCTGCGATCAGCCCAGCCAGCCTTCCATGGTGGGCCACCAGCCCGCCAGCACCTCCGGGCGCTGCAGCCGCTCCCGCCACCAGCGCAATGCGGCCCCCTCCCCGCCGGTGCGCCAGGCCAGCCAGAACGTCTCGTCCGGTTTGGGTTCCTCGACCTGTTTGATCACCAGCCGGCCGTCCCGCACCGCCTGCTGCACATACGGCTCGGGCAGGAAACCGAAACCGAGCCCGGCGCACTGCAGGCGGAACTTGCTGACCATGTCCGGCACGGTGACCGTTTCCTGTCCCATCAGCAGGCCCACCGTACGCGGCAGCAGCCGCCGTGCCGAATCGGCCACGGCGATCGCGCAGTGGGTGGCCAGCTGCTCACGGCCCAACGGTTCGGGCGCGGCCGCCAATGGATGGGAGGGCGACACGGCGAACACGAAGCGCACCACGCCCATCGGCTCGACTACGTAGCCGCCGCCACTGGGCCCCTCACCCGCCGCGCCGACCAGCAGGTCCGCGCGCCGGTCCAGCAATGCCTCCCACGTGCCCGAGAGCGATTCAGTGATCAGCCGCATCCGGGTCTGTTCGGCCACCGCATTGAAGGCTCGTACGTCCTCGGCCAGCAGCGCCGGTACGAACATCGAATCGACCGCCACGGTCAGCTCGGCTTCCCAGCCGGAGGCCACGCGCCGCACCCGCATCTCCAGCTCGCGGGCGGCCCGCAGCAGATGGCGCCCCTCTTCCAGCAGCGCCTCCCCGGCCGGGGTCAGGTGCGCGCGCGGCCCGACCCGGTCGAACAGCTGCACGCCCAGGTCTTCTTCCAGCTTGGCGACCGTGTAGGAGATGGTCGAGGGCACCTTGTGCAGGGCCTTGCCGGCCGCGGCGAACGAGCCACGGCGGTCGATGGCATCCAGGATCTGCAGGGCGTCGAGGCTGAGCTTGAGCATTCGAAATTTTCGATGATGGCTTGCGAAACTATCCGTTTTTCAAGCGCCCGGAGCAAGCGGATACTGGCCGCAACAGGAAAGGGAACGGCAGCGACCACCCCGGACCGCCATCGAAACCATCGAACACCCAGGAGATTCCCATGCTGCAGATCCGCAAGAGCAACACCCGTGGCAAGGCCGACCATGGCTGGCTGAACTCCATGCACACCTTCTCCTTCGCCAATTACTACGACCCGCGCTACGTCAGCTTCGGCCCGCTGCGGGTGATCAACGAAGACCGCGTGCAGGGCGGCCAGGGTTTCGGCACCCACAGCCACAGCAACATGGAGATCGTCTCCTACGTGCTCGGCGGCGCGCTGGAGCACAAGGACTCGATGGGTACCGGCTCGGTGCTGCGCTACGGCGATGTGCAGCGCATGAGCGCCGGCAGCGGCGTCAGCCACAGCGAGTTCAACCACTCGGCCGACGAGGCGGTGCACTTCCTGCAGATCTGGCTGTTCCCCGATCAGGAGAACATCACCCCGAGCTACCAGGAGACCCACTTCGCGCCGGAGACCAAGCGCGGCCAGCTGCGCCTGATCGCCTCGCGCGATGGCCGTGAGGGTTCGCTGCTGATCCACCAGGATGCCAACCTCTACGCCACGATCCTGGACGGTGACGACCGCGTCCACCTGCCGCTGGCCCCGGGCCGCGGCGCCTATGTACAAGTGGCCCGCGGGCAGCTGCAGGTCAACGGCATCACCCTGGAAACCGGCGATGCGCTGCAGGTCAGCGACGAGGCGCAGCTGACGTTGGAGAACGCCAATGATGCGGAAGTCATCGTGTTCGACGTCGCGCTGTAATCACCAGGCGCGGAAACGCAGACACCCCGGTTGCCCGGGGTGTCGTTCGTTGCGTGGATCAGAATCTGTAGTTCAGCGTCAGCCGGACGTTGCGCGGCTCACCCCAGGTGTAGGTGCTGTACCAGCTGAAGATCGTGTAGTAGTGCTTGTCCAGCAGGTTGTTGACGTTGAGCGTCGCCGAGAGCTGGTCATTGAACTGGTAACGCGCCATGGCATCGAGCAGCCAATAGGGCTCGGTGCGATGGAGCTGGCTCCCGCCGGTGGCGGGGTTGGTGATGGTGCCGAAGGTGCTGCCCTGCCAGCGCGCGCCACCGCCGAGGCTCCAGCCATCGGCCGCACCGGTGAGCCGGTAGCTGGTGTGCACGCTGAACTGGTCTTCCGGCTCCAGCGTGGAGACCTTGGTGGACTGCTGGCGCGCGATCTTGTGCGCGTAGCCGCCCTGGACCTGCCAGCCCGGCGCCAGCTGACCGGACACCTCCAGCTCGTAGCCCTTGGTGCGCACCCCCATCAGGCCTTCATAGGCGATCCCGCCACTCGGCGTCCTGCCGCCGGTCGGCTGCGCGTAGTTGTCCTGTTCCAGCTGAAACACCGCCGCACTGGCATTGAGGCGACCATCGTAGAACTCCGCTTTCAGGCCGGCTTCGTAGCTGCGCCCTTCCAGCGGATCCAGCACCCGGCCCTGCTCGTCCTGGTTGCCCTGCGGTTTGAAGATGGTGCTGTAGCTGGCGAACACCGAGAAGTTGCGATTGAGGTCGTACACCAGGCCGGCATACGGCACGACCACGCCGCTCTCGTCGGTATCCGGAGACTTGTAGTTGGCGATGCGGCTGCCGAGGATCAGCTTGAGCGGATCGGCCAGATCGAAACGGCCCACCACGTAGGCACCGCTTTCACGGGTGACCTGGTTGTCACCGTAGCCCCACTGCCAATCGGGCTCGGGCACATCGCCGGTCCACGCGTAGTAGTCGGCAACGCTGCTGACATAGCCCGGCTGTGGCGAGTAGCCGTTGTTGACCCAGCGCTTGCGCGACACGCTGCCACCGACGACCAGCTCGTGCTGGCGGCCGAACCACTCGAACTTTCCGCTGACGTACAGATCGGCCGCATTGCTGGTGGTCTTGCCGATGTACTGGCCCAGCCACATGCTCACACCCTCACCGGTAACCGGATCGGGATTGCCACCGGCCGCCGCGCCCAGTGAGGCGTCATAGCCGTTGACCTGGTGATTGAGCTGCAACTTGGCGACCCAGTCATTGGCGAAGGTGTGCTCCAGCGTGGCGAAGCCGGTGCGAGCGTACTGACCCCAGCGGCTCCAGCGTGCGCCGTTGTTGAACGAGCGCGGCATCTTGTTGAAGTTGCCCTCGCTGTCCAGCAGCGGAATGCCACCCCAGCTGGAGCCTTCCGGATCGCTGTCCTGATAATCGGCACCGACAGTCAGCAGGGTGCTCTCGCCGATGTCGGCCTCGAGAATGCCGTAGAAGACTTCATTGCTGCGCTGGTAGTGGTCGGCATTGGAATGCTTGTCCTGGTAGGCGCCCACGACGCGGCCGCGCACGCGGCCACTTTCAGTGAGCGGCCCGCCGACATCGACCTCGGCGCGATAGCTGTCCCACGAGCCCACGCCCAGCGTGGCGCTGCCAGCCAGTTGGCGGGTCGGCTTCTTGCGCACCAGGTTGATGGTCGCGCCCGGATCGCCCATGCCGGTCAGCAGGCCGGTGGCGCCCTTGAGCACTTCGATGCGGTCATAGATGGCCATGTCGCTGAGCGTGTTGCCGGCCGAGTAGGCCGAATCGCGCGCCATCGGGATGCCGTCGTACTGGAAGTTCTGTACCGCAAAGCCGCGCGCGTAGTACTCGGTGCGCTCGCTGTCATAGGTGACGATGCTCACGCCGGGCGTGACCTTCATGACGTCATCGATGCCGTTGAGGCCGAAGTCGTTCATTTCCTGACGGGTGATCACGCTGATCGACTGCGGCGTCTGGCGCGGACTGAGCACCAGGCGGGTGGCGGTGGCGATCGTGCCGGGCGTGTACGAATCACTGCCCTCGGTGACGGTGCCGAGCTGGTTGGCGGTGACCTGCACGGTCTGCAGGGTCTGTGCGCCATCCTTGGCAGGCGCCTCACCCGCCGGCGCCTCTTCGGCCTGCACGGCAGACGCGGACAGGGCCAGGCCCAGCACGCAGCCCATCGCCTGCATCAGCGGGGAGATCGAGGTAACAGCACGACGGCGACCCGAATGGATCGGGGCAACACGGAACGGAACGACGGACACGGCAATGCCTCCAGGCAGGAAGGGATTCCTCTGGCGGCGGCTGGAGGTAACGATTGGGCGGCATGATGCCGCATCCGGCGGGCCAGCGGAAGGCCAGCCCGCCCAGGGACGCGCACGGCGCCCAGCCATGCCCCACTGGGCGCGGGGCGTGATGGGTCGGGTTGGCGCGCCGATCAGCTCAAGCGATCTGCCGGCGCTTCGGCCTGGTCAGCCGCGCGGCACCGGCGCATCGGAGGCAATCAGCTTTTCCTGCTTGAGCTCTGCCCAAAAGGCGCCCGGCACCGCCACGGACATGGAAGCGACGTTGGCCAGCACCTGTTCGGGCGTGCGCGCGCCCGGAATGACCGCCGAGACCACCTCCGGCGCATCGGCGAACTGCAGCGCCGCGGTGCGCAGGTCCACGCCATGGCGATCACAGATGGCCTGCACCCTGGCACGCTTTTCCGGCGCCCACGACGGCACCTTGCCGTCATACAGATAGCGATCGCGCCCAGCCAGGTAGCCGGCCAGCAGCGGCGAGCCGACCACTACCGATGCTCCGTGTGCGGCGATCTTGGGGAAGGTGTCGTGCAGGGCCTGCTCGTGGTCGAGCAGCGAGTACTGGCAGGCGAGCAGGAAGATGTCCGGATCCGCCTCGGCCACCGCGCGCAGGGCGGGCTCGGGACGGTTCACACCGAAGCCCCACGCCTTGATCAAGCCCTCCTCGCGCATGCGGGTCAGCGCTGGCATCGCGCCCTTCGCCGCTTCCGCGAAGCGCTGCTCCCACGGCATGCCGAGATCTTTCTCGTTGTCCGGCGAGAGGTCATGGATGAAGACCACGTCCAGCTGCGACACACCAAGCCGGTTGAGGCTGTCCTCCACCGAACGCCGCGTGCCGTCGGCGGAGTAGTCGTAGCGGTAATGGAACGGCGAGGGATCCTTCCACATCACCTCCTGCAGTTCACCGGCGGTCGCGGTCAGCAGCCGGCCGACCTTGGTCGACAGCGTGTACCCGCGCGCCGGTGGTTGTGCAGGTGATGGCCGTAGCGGCGCTCGCTCAGGCCGAGCCCGTACCAGGGTGACGTGTCGTAATAGCGCACGCCTGCCGCATAGGCCGCTGCCAGCGTGGCTTCACTCTGTGCGTCGCTGGCGGCCGCGAAGCCATTGCCGATCGCGACACCGCCCAGGCCCAGGCGGGTCTGCGGACGATAGCGCCTGCCCTGCTGCGCCGGATTGCCGGGCAAGGGTTTCGTCGAGGCCTGGCCGCGGGTGGGCAGGACGCTGCCCGGGCCGGACGACTGCGCCATCAACGGTGAAGCGGCGAAGGCGGCGGTGCCGGCGGCGGCAACGGAGAGGAAGTGGCGACGTGCGTTCACGGCGACTCCTGATTCTGCGGGGGAAGCGCACAGCGTCGCAGAACGATGGTGCAGAGCATGCCGTTGCCGCGTCAAGGCAGCGGCAACATTGCTCCCCCGCCGCCGTGCGGATGCTCAGCCCTGGGCAGCGCCGGCGGCGAGAAGCAGCGTCTCGATCGCGCGGTACCCGCGCTGGCGTGCATGCTGCAGCGGGCTCACGCCGTCACCGTCGGGCAGGTTCACATCCGCGCCCGCCGCGATGAGCTGACGGACGATCTCGACATGCCGCGGGCCGCCATCGGCGAGGATGATCGCCTCCAGCAGCGCGGTCCACTGCAGGTTGTTGACATGATCCACCTCGACGCCGGCAGCGATCAGCGTCGCCACGGTCTCCACGTGCCCGCGTTCGGCCGCCGGAATGAGTGCAGTGCCACCGTAGCGATTGGTGCTCTTCAAGTCCGCACCGGCCGCCAGGGTCGCGCGCAGGATCTCGAGATGCCCGCGGGCACCGGCGTAGAGATAGGGGCTGTCCTGGATCGCATCCTTGGCATTGACGTCGGCACCCGCCTGGATCAGCGCAAGCGCGGCCTCCACGTGATTGTGGTGGGTCGCAACCAGCAACGGTGTCGCCTTCGCCACGCCGCGCGCATCCACCCTGGCGCCCTGCCCCAGCAGCGTACGCACTGCAGTGGCATCGCCCTTCTCCGCTGCCCGATGCAGCCGCTCATCCAACGAAGCGGCACCGGCCGGCATGACCATGCCCATCAGCAGGCTCATGACCACCCAGCCGCGTAGCGACCTCCTTCCCATCGACATGTTCCTGCTCCTTCCACGGGGGCGCCCGGTGGGCGCCGCTGGAGAACGACCGTAGCCGAGCCGCCGCGCCGCCACCAATGAAGATTGGGGATCGACTGCATTCGCCATCCGAATGCGTCGGCCGACGCGCGTTCCGCCGGTTTCATGCGACGCTGCGCGCCATATCCCACACGGAAGCGCGCCACCATGCTGCATCACCTTTCACTGGGCGTGCGCGATCTCGCGCGTGCCGCCGCCTTCCACGATGCCGCGCTCGGTGCGCTGGGCATGCGCCGCGTCTTCGAAGACGACGACGCGATCGGATATGGATATGTCGAAGATGAGGATCTTCTGTGCCTGAAGCTGCGGGCCGATGCCTCGCCCCCGGGCGCCGGATTCCACGTGGCCTTCGGGGCGCCCTCGCGCCAGGCGGTGGACGCGTTCCACCGCGATGCACTGGCGGTTGGCGGCACCTGCAACGGGGCGCCGGGGCTGCGCGAGGAGTATGGCGATCACTACTACGCCGCCTTCCTGATCGACCCGGACGGGCATCGCATCGAAGCGGTCTGCAAGTCGGTGGAGTGAACCAGATCGCGCAACCGGATCGCACAAAGAAAAAGGCCTCCGTACTTGCGTACGAAGGCCTTTTCTACAACTGGCGGAGCGGGAGGGATTCGAACCCTCGATAGAGTTTTAAGCCCTATACTCCCTTAGCAGGGGAGCCCCTTCAGCCACTCGGGCACCGCTCCAGTGTTCTTGGTCCGCCACTGCGATGAATCATCTCAGCGGGGGCGCGAATAATAACGTTTTCCGCGCCCTCAGGTAAAGCCTTAATCCGAAGAATTTTCACTTCCGGATGCATTCGGCTCATCACCGCGCTGGATGCGCTGGTAAATCTCTTCGCGGTGCACGGCCACGTCCTTCGGAGCGGTGATACCGATACGCACCTGGTTGCCCTTGACGCCGAGCACGGTCACGCTGACCGAGTCACCGATCATCAGGGTTTCGCCTACGCGGCGAGTCAGGATCAACATTTGTTCAAGTCTCCAGGGAACCGGTGGTGGCATTTCCCCACCGGCTTGGCGCCCCGGCAAGAGCGCCCCACGACAACGGGAAAAGATTCGCCATAGTACCGTCAGGCCTCCCGCCCCTTCAAGGAGCAGGAACCGTCAGGTTGTTCAGATACGGGGGGTGACCCAGTCGACGACGGCGGCCAGTGCAGAAGCAAGGGCGGGCCCGTCCTCACCACCACCCTGGGCGAGGTCCGGGCGGCCGCCGCCCTTGCCCCCGATCTGACTGGCGATATGGGCCAACAGTTCCCCGGCCTTGACCTTGCCCATTGCGCTGCCGTTCACGCCCGCGACCAGGGCGGCCTTGCCGTCCTGGGTGCCGGCCAGCACGATCACCGCATCACCGAGCTGCTGCTTGAGGCGGTCGATGGCATCGCGCAGGGCCTTGGCGTCGAAGCCTTCCAGGCGCGCGGCCAGGATCTTGACGCCCTTGACCTCCACTGCGCCGGCGCCAAGATCGGCGGTCGCGCCCGCAGCCTGTTTGGCCTTGAGGGCGTCGAGTTCGCGCTCGAGCTTCTTCTGGCGCTCGCCGAGCTGGCGGATCTTGTCGACCACGTCACCGGCGTTACCGCCGAGCAGTGCGGCCGCTTCACTCAGCTGGGCTTCTTCATGGGCCACGTAATCCAGGGCGCCCTGCCCGGTGACCGCTTCGATACGGCGCACGCCGGAGGACACGCCACCTTCGGCGGTGATCTTGAACAGACCGATGTCGCCGGTGCGCGAGACATGCGTACCGCCACACAGTTCGGTGGAGTAGTCGCCCATCTTCAGCACGCGCACGTGTTCGCCGTACTTCTCGCCGAACAGTGCCATCGCGCCGAAATCGAGCGCTTCCTGCATGCCCATGTTGTGGACTTCGGCCGCGTTGTTGGCACGCACCTGTTCGTTGACCTTGCGCTCGATGATCGCCAGGTCCTCGGCGCTGATCGGCGCGAAGTGCGAGAAGTCGAAGCGCAGGCGATCAGGCGCGACCAGCGAGCCCTTCTGCTGCACGTGGGTGCCCAGCACTTCGCGCAGGGCGGCATGCAGCAGGTGGGTGGCCGAGTGGTTGAGGATGGTGGCGCCGCGGCGCTGGCCATCGACCTGGCCGGACAGCACGTCGCCGACCTTCAGGCTGCCCTGGGTGAGCGTGCCCACATGGCCATGGAACTGGCCGGCGAACTTCTGCGTGTCGCGGATGTCCACCTGCACGCCCGCGCCGGTCAGGGTGCCGTTGTCGCCGACCTGGCCGCCGGATTCGGCGTAGAACGGGGTCTGGTTGGTCAGCACGATGACGTCGTCACCGGCCTGGGCGGTCTCCGCCGGCCGGCCGTCCTTGAGGATGGCGACCACGGTGAGGTCGTCGGCCTGCAGGCGGTCGTAGCCAAGGAACACGGTCGGCTTGAGCGTGGCGACCAGATCGGCCGACAGGGTCACGCCGCCGCCGAACTTGCCGGCCGCGCGCGCGGTCTCGCGCTGGGTCTCCATCGCGGCGTTGAAGCCGTCGATGTCCACGGTCAGGTCACGCTCGCGCGCGATGTCCTGGGTGAGATCGAGCGGGAAGCCGTAGGTGTCGTACAGGCGGAACGCATCCACGCCCGGAATCACGCCGTTGCTGACCTTGGCCGCGACGTCGTCGAAGATCTTCATGCCCGAATCCAGCGTTTCAGCAAAACGCTCTTCCTCGGCCTGCAGGGCGCGCACGACGGTGTCGACCTGGGCCGGCAGTTCCGGATAGGCCACGCCCATCTGCTCGACCAGGGTCGGCACCAGCTTGCTGAAGAACGGCTGGCGCACGCCGAGCATCCAGCCATGGCGCAGCGCGCGGCGGATGATACGGCGCAGCACATAGCCGCGGCCTTCGTTGGACGGCAGCACGCCATCGACGATCAGGAACGAACACGCGCGGATGTGATCGGCGATCACGCGCAGCGACTTGTTCTCCAGATCGGCCATGCCGGTCAGCTCGCTGGCCTTGCGGATCAGCGCCTGGAACAGGTCGATTTCATAATTGGTATGGACGTGCTGCAGGATCGCGGCCAGGCGCTCCAGGCCCATGCCGGTATCCACGCACGGCGCCGGCAGCGGCACCAGGGCGCCGTCGGGCTGGCGGTCGAACTGCATGAAGACCAGGTTCCAGATCTCGATGAAGCGATCGCCGTCTTCGTCGGGCGAGCCCGGGGGGCCGCCGGCGATGTGGTCGCCGTGGTCATAGAAGATCTCGGTACACGGGCCGCACGGGCCGGTCTCGGCCATCTGCCAGAAGTTGTCCGAGGCGAACGGCGCACCCTTGTTGTCGCCGATGCGCACGATGCGCGATTCCGGAATACCGACCATATCGCGCCACAGCGCGTAGGCCTCGTCATCGGTCTGGTAGACGGTGACCAGCAGGCGCTCGGCCGGCAGCTTCCAGACCTGGGTCAGCAGCTCCCAAGCCCAGGCGATGGCATCTTTCTTGAAGTAATCGCCGAAGGACCAGTTGCCCAGCATTTCAAAGAAGGTGTGATGGCGCGCGGTGTAACCGACCTGGTCCAGGTCGTTGTGCTTGCCACCGGCGCGCAGGCAGCGCTGGACGTCGGCCGCGCGCACGTAGCTGCGCTTCTCGGCGCCAAGGAACACGTCCTTGAACTGCACCATGCCGGAGTTGGTGAACAGCAGGGTCGGATCATTGCCCGGCACCAACGGCGCCGACGGCACGATCGTATGACCCTTGCCCTTGAAGAACTCAAGGAAATCGCTGCGGATCTGGGAGGTAGTGAATTTGACGGATGCGTTCATGGGGGGGGGCTGGCTTTGTGCGGGCCGGTCAGTCCCTGGCACGCAGCCCCAATGGCCGGGTGTCAACTGCAGGACCGCCGAAACCACAAAGGGTATCAGGCCCGGGCCGCTCAGTCCTCAGGGTCGTAACGGGTGGCCTGGCGGATGCTGTCGCCGGGGAAGCCGCGGCGGGCCAGCAGATCGGCCGCTTTGCGCCGCTGCGGCAGTTCCTGCGGGCCGGCCTCGCCGAAACGGCGGCAGACCAGGTCGCGGGCGTTCTCGGTCCAGTCGCCTTCGAAAGTATCCATGGCGGCAGCGATCTGATCACTATCCAGGCCATGCGTGCCCAGTTCGGCGCGGATGTGGATCGGCCCATAGCCGGTATTGGCCCGGATCCGGACCAGATTCTCGGCAAAGCGGGTGTCGTCCTGCCAGCCGGCCTCGGCCAGCTTGCTGACGGCCGCTTCGGCGGCCTCGTTCTCGATGCCCCGGGCCTGCAGCTTGCGGGTCAGCTCTTTGCGCGAATGCTCGCGGCGCACCAGCAACCCCAATGCCCGCTGGACCGGCGTCTGTTCCTGGACACGGCGCTTGCGCCGGGGTGCGGGGGGATCGGAATCGTGCATGGCCGCCTATCATTACAGTGCGCCATCCTTGGCGCCATCCCGTCGGGGATTCGTGGAACTGCGGGCCAGGGCAGGCGTCACTGACGGCGCCGCCCTGCCCCGCAGGAAACTCACTCGGCGTCGTCTTCGGCGTCGTCGCCGCCTTCACGCACGGCTTCTTCCGGCTGGAACTTCTCGCGCAGCTCGGCTTCCAGACGCTGGGCAACCTGAGGGTTGTCGCGCAGATAGCCGCGGGCGTTGTCCTTGCCCTGGCCGATGCGCTCTTCGCCGTAGCTGTACCAAGCGCCTGCCTTCTCGACGAGCTTGGCTTCCACGCCCATGTCGATCAGCTCGCCTTCGCGGCTGATGCCTTCGCCGTACAGAATTTCGGTGATCACCTGCTTGAACGGCGGCGCCAGCTTGTTCTTGACCACCTTGATCTTGGTCTGGTTGCCGATGATCTCGTCGCCCTTCTTGATCGCGCCGATACGGCGGATGTCCAGGCGGACCGAGGCGTAGAACTTCAGCGCGTTGCCGCCGGTGGTCACTTCCGGGCTCTGGCCCGGCATCATCACGCCGATCTTCATGCGCAGCTGGTTGATGAAGACCACCAGGGTGTTGGAGCGCTTGATGTTGCCGGTCAGCTTGCGCAGCGCCTGGCTCATCAGGCGGGCCTGAAGGCCCGGCAGCTGGTCGCCCATTTCGCCTTCGATTTCAGCCTTCGGGGTCAGCGCGGCGACCGAGTCGACCACCACGATGTCCACCGAGCTGGAGCGCACCAGCATGTCGGCGATTTCCAGCGCCTGCTCACCGGTATCCGGCTGCGACAGCAGCAGGTCGTCCACGTTGACGCCCAGCTTGGCGGCGTAGATCGGGTCCAGCGCGTGCTCGGCATCGATGAAGGCGGCGGTACCGCCCTTCTTCTGGCATTCGGCGATAGCCTGCAGGGTCAGGGTGGTCTTGCCCGACGATTCCGGACCGTAGATCTCCACCACACGGCCCTTGGGCAGGCCGCCGATGCCGAGTGCGATATCCAGCATCAGCGAACCGGTAGGGATGACCTCGACCGCCTCGACGACACGGTCGCCCATGCGCATCACGGCGCCCTTGCCGAACTGCTTTTCGATCTGGCTCAGCGCGGCGGTGAGGGCGCGCTTTTTGTTTTCGTCCATCGGAGTGGTCCTTGCAGAGGTCGTATCGGTGGAGGTGCTGTCTTTGGAAGTCTTCTTGGCCATGGGTTCACTTTAAGGCTGGCGTATCGCACGGGCTGAGATTCTGCCCCGCGTTCGGAAAAAAATTATCGGACATCCGTACCAACCTCAGCAAAACCAGAGATGTGCCACAAAAGACCGCGCGTGATTCAGGGAAAACAGGGTCAGCGGTTGGGCCGCAGCAACCCGCAATAGAGGCCTTCGATCGCGAAGTCCTGGTCCGGCAGCACTTCGATCGGTTTGTAATCGGGATTGCGTGGCAGCAGGCGGATCCGGTCCTTGCCCATCTTCAGCAGCTTGACCGTGATCTCGTCATCGATGCGGGCCACCACGATCTGGCCGGAGCGCGCGTCGCGGGTGCGGTGCACGCCGATCAGGTCGCCGTCGAAGATGCCCTCGTCGATCATCGAATCGCCCTGCACTTTCAGCAGGTAATCCGGCGCGGGCGAGAAGAACACCCGGTCCAGGACCACGAAGTCATCCGAGCCGATGTCCGCACCGATCGGCAGACCGGCCGCGACCCGGCCCAGCACCGGCAGGCGCAGGACGTGGTCCGGCAGCGCCGAGGCGGGCAGCGATTCGGGCAGGCCGCTCTGCAGCGCCGGTGCCTGGACCAGGCGGATGCCGCGGGCCTGGCCCGGAATGCGGCGGATCGCCCCGGCCTGCTCCAGCGCTTCCAGATGGTACTGGGCCGCGCGGACGCCCTTGAAGCCGAACGCGCGGGCGATTTCGGTCTGCGACGGCGGTGCGCCATCGGTCTCTATACGCTCGGCGATCAACTGCAGGATCGCCTGCTGGGTATCGGTCAGGTCCATGGTTAGTAGTATTACTACTAACGATGCGGGCACGCAAGTGCCCGCAGAGCAAGAGCTATTAGAAGAAGGGATGTATTGCGCCGGCCGAAGCCGCCAGCAACACCTGTAGCCACCGACCGTTGGTCGGTGACCGCGCGCAGCGCGGCAATGCCTGGCACTGCGGAGGCGTGCCGCTTGCGGCCATCCCTCCGGCGTTGAGCCTCTGCCATTTCCTGGGTCAGGCATTCCTGGCGCCGGATGGAGAGCAGCCACGCATGGCGTGGCGCTACCTGGGGCAAACAGAGCAGCCACGCATGGCGTGGCACTACCTGGGGCAAACAGGGCAGCCACGCATGGCGTGGCGCTACCTGGGGCAAACGATGATCGGCCGAGCCAGGCAGCTAGCCAAGAGCAGCCGACCAACGGTCGGCTCTACGCGCAATGTGCCGCGTTGGCGGCACGTTGCGGGGATCCTTCGGATCCCAGCGGCAAGAACCCTAGGGGTTCTTGCCGCTGCGCCAGATCGAGAACAGTATCCACACGCCGCAGAAGCCGGCACCGATGAACCCGGCTACGCCCAGCGCCAGCAGCCAGCGGCTGGAGACGCCGCCGACACTGTGCATGACGATGGAGGAGCCGATGATCAGTGCGGCGGTCACGATGCCCATCACCAGCCGGTTGGCGGCGCGGTTGACCTGGTCGCCGAAGCCCTGCAGTGCGGTGGTCTCGACCTTGAGCTGGAGCCGCCCGCGGCGCGCCATCTGCAGCAGTCGGCGGACATCGCGCGGCAGGTCGCCGACCAGGTCCATCACCCCCACCAGGCTGCGCTTGCCGCGCTTGAGCATGGCGCCGGGCGAGTAACGCTGCCACATCACCCGTTCCAGGTACGGGCGCGCGGCACTGGCCATGTCGAACTGCGGGTCAAGCTGGCGGCCCATCCCTTCCAGGGTCAGGAAGGTCTTGATCATCAGGGCCAGATCGGCCGGCAGGGTCAGCGCGTACTGGCGCAGCAGCTGGGTGATGTTGCCCAGCATCAGGCCCATGTGCAGGTCCTTGAGCGGCACCCCGCGGTACTGGTCGACGAACGTGCTGATGTCCTGCTGCAGCCGCGATTCGTCCACCTCCACGCCACCGGCCCAGTCCAGCAGGACGTCGGCCACCTGCTCGGGCTCCTGCGTGACCAGGCCGTGCAGGAGCTGGGCGACCTGGAAGCGGCGCTGTTCGGAAATCGCGCCGACCATGCCGAAATCGATCACGCCGATCGGGCCGTCGCGCAGGTAGATGATGTTGCCCGGGTGCGGGTCGGCGTGGAAACAGCCATCCTCGAGCACCATCTTGAGCACGATGCGCGCCCCGGCCCGGGCCAGCTGCACGCGGTCCAGGCCGGCTGCATCGACACCGGCCAGGTCGCGGCCGGGAATACCATCAACGAAGTCCTGCACGTTGAGGCTTTCGCAGGTCCACTGCCAGTGCACGTTGGGAATCAGGATGTCATTGCGGCCCTGGAAGTTGCGCGCGATGCGTTCGGCATTGCGGCATTCGGCGGCAAAATCCAGCTCGCGGCGCAGTGACACCTGGAACTGCTGCACCACCTCGGCCGGGCGGTAGCGCTGCAGATCGGGCAGCCGCGCCTCGACGATCTCGGCCAGCCGCGCCAGCAGGCGCAGGTCGGCTTCAATCACGTCGCGGATGCCGGGGCGGCGGATCTTCAGCACCACGGCGGTGCCGTCATGCAGGGTCGCGCGATGGGCCTGTGCCAGCGAGGCGGCGGCCATCGGGGTTTCATCCAGCCACGCGAACACCTCCGTCGCCGGCGCGCCCAGGTCGCGCTCCAGCTGGTCGCGCACCTGCGCGTACGGCAGCGCCGGTACCGCGTTCTGGAGTTCGGAAAATTCAGCGATCCAGTCGGGCGGGAACAGGTCCACGCGGGTGGCCAGCACCTGGCCGAGTTTGACGAAGGTCGGACCCAGATCCTCCATCGCGCGGCGCACGCGCACCGGCGCGGTCATCCGCAGCATCTGCTGGGTGTCGTTCCAGTGCAGCAGGCGGCCGGCACGCTCAAGCACATCGGCCAGGCCGATCCGGCGCACCAGGTCGCCAAAGCCATAGCGGATCAGGACCGACGCGATTTCCTGCAATCGCCCCAGGTCACGCACGGTACCCAGCGTTTCCCACATCGGCCCACTCTCCTGTCAGCACACGCGGTCAGGATGTCACAACAGGGGGAAGATTCCCGTCAGCGCCTGCTGTACGGTCTGCCGCCGTATGGCTTCGCGGTCGCCGTCGAACTGGAACAACTGCGCACGGGCGTAGCCGCCCCGGCCCTTCCAGCCGATCCAGACGCTGCCGACCGGCTTGTCCTCGCTGCCGCCGCCCGGCCCGGCGATCCCGGTCACCGCCACGGCGATGCCCGCCCCGGAATTGATCAGCGCGCCGGAGACCATCTCCAGCACGGTCTCGCGGCTGACCGCACCGAACTGCTCCAGCGTCTGCGCGCGCACGCCAAGCAGACGCTGCTTGGCTTCGTAGCTGTACACCACCATGCCGCAATCGAAGAACGCCGAGGAACCGGCGATATCCGTCATCGCCTTGGCGATCCAGCCGCCACTGCAGCTCTCGGCGGTCACCAGTTGCAGCGAGGCCTGCTGCAGCCGCTGGCCCACGTCACTGGCGAGGGCGCCGAGCTCGGCGTCGGAAGGAACGGTCATGGGGAATCCTGGATCAACGGGGGGAACGAACGCCCCCAGTTTTAGCCGAAATCGTGGGTGATGTCGTGTGTCGCCGGGTGCGACGGAGGGTCGCGTTCCCTCAGCATCATGGAATGCCGGCCAGCGGCCGGCACTACCTCAGGGTCATGGAATGCCGGCCAGCGGCCGGCACTACCTCAGGATCGTGGGTGCCGGCCAGCGGCCGGCGCCCCCCTCACCACTCCGGAAGTTTTTCCGGGAGCATGGCGCGGATCGGTTCGCCGTCCTCGCCGGCCGCCAGCTTCTCGGCCTCGGCGATCGGAATCTCAACCTGGAGCAGCCAACCGTCTTCATCGGTTGCTTCGCTGCGCACGACCTCCAGCTGGTGCAGACGCGACCGCAGGCGACCGGCACTTGGCGGCAGCCGCAGCTCGCCACTGACGTGCTGCAGGCCCAGACGCTTGCCCAGCACGGACTGCAGCAGCGGCAGGCCCACGTTGTCGCGGGCGGAAATCCAGACCCGTTCGCGACGGGCGCTGTCGGGGATGCCGTCCTGGCCATCGTGGCGCACCTCGGCCCCGTCGATGCGGTCGATCTTGTTGAACACCAGCAGCTGCGGCAGATCGCCCGCGCCGATGGCAGTCAGCACCTCATCGACCTGCGCGATGCGCTCCTCACGGTGCGGATCGGCCGCATCGACCAGGTGCAGCAGGAAGTCCGCTTCGCGGGCTTCAGACAAGGTCGAGCGGAACGCAGCCACCAGGTCATGCGGCAGGTCGCGGACGAAACCGACGGTATCGGCAAGCACGACGCTGCCACCGGGCAGTGCGATGCGGCGCACCGTCGGGTCCAGCGTCGCGAACAGCTGGTCCGCCGCGTAGGCCTCGGCGCCAGTCAACGCGTTGAACAGGGTCGACTTGCCGGCGTTGGTGTAACCCACCAGGGCGACGCGCGGCAGTTCGCTGCGCAGGCGGGCACGGCGCATCTGGGTGCGCTGCACTTCCACCTTTTCCAGTTTCTTCTGCAGCTGCTCCACCCGCTTCTGCAGCAGGCGGCGATCGGTTTCCAGCTGGGTTTCACCCGGGCCACGCAGGCCGATGGAACCACCGCGCTGGCGCTCCAGATGGGTCCAGCCGCGGACCAGCCGCGTGGACATGTGGCGCAGCTGCGCCAGTTCCACCTGCAGCTTGCCTTCATGGCTGCGCGCACGCTGGGCGAAGATATCCAGGATCAGCCCGGTGCGGTCGATCACGCGCCGCTCCAGGAACCGCTCCAGGTTGCGCTCCTGCCCCGGCGACAGGGCGTGGTTGACCAGAATCAGGTCAGCGCCGGTGGCCTCGGCCGCGGCCTTGACCTCGTCCAGCTTGCCGCTGCCGATCAGGATCGACGGATTGGGCCGATCGATGCGCGCGGTCAACGTGGCCGCGATGCTGGCCCCGGCGGAGCGGGCCAGATCGGTGAACTCTTCAAGCACGTCATCTTCGAGCCGGCCGGCATGCGGCTGGATCAGGAGTGCGTGTTCGCCTCGCTTGGAACGGTCAAACACGCAGTTCTCCAGAATTTTTCACACTGTCACTCAACGTCGTCATCACCTTGGACGCCTTCGGCGCCATCATTGGACTGCACATAGCCACCACCGGGCCCGACCTTCACATTGCGCGCCGGTACCACGGTCGAAATGGCGTGCTTGTACACCATCTGGCTCACCGTGTTACGCAGCAGCACCACGAACTGGTCGAACGATTCAATCGTCCCCTGCAGCTTGATGCCATTGACCAGATACACCGACACCGGCACACGTTCGCGCCGAAGTGCATTCAGAAACGGATCCTGCAGCGATTGCCCCTTGGACATTGCACACTCCTGATTATTGTTTTTATGGTCTTCCGGCAGTTGCCACGGCCCCCGCCGCCCGCCGGAACCCTTGATGGTACACGGGGCGGGTGGGTGGCGGCGTGGACTCAGCGTGCGACGAAGGTCGACACCGCATCCGCCAGGGAAGCCTTCTCTAAATGGGGATCGAACCAGCGCGCATCAAGCTCCCCGCGCAACCAGGTCAGCTGCCGCTTGGCCAGCTGCCGGGTAGCCTGGATACCCCGCTCACGGAACTCGGCGGCCGTCCCCTGCCCGTCCAGGTATTCCCATGCCTGCCGGTAGCCGACCGCGCGTACGGCCGGCAGATCCAGCGGCGCGGCCACCCCGGCCATGGCCGGCAGGGCGCGCAGCGCGCGGACTTCGTCCAGGAAACCGTGATCCAGCATCGCGTCGAACCGGGTTTCGATGCGCTGATGCAGCACCTTGCGCTCGCGGGGGGCCAATACCAGCTTGAGCGCCCGCACCGGCAGCCGGTCCACACCAGGCAGCTTCTGCCATTCGCTGATCGGGGTGCCGGTCAGGCGATGGACTTCCAGCGCCCGCTGGATGCGCTGTGGATCGGTCGCATGAATGCGCCTTGCCGCTGCCGGATCGATATCGGCCAGTTGGGCGTGCATCGCCGCCCAGCCCTGCCCGGCCGCCTCGGCGGCGATCTGCGCGCGCACCGCCGGATCGGCTTCA
Source organism: Stenotrophomonas sp. BIO128-Bstrain (assembly GCF_030128875.1). Lineage (NCBI taxonomy): Bacteria > Pseudomonadati > Pseudomonadota > Gammaproteobacteria > Lysobacterales > Lysobacteraceae > Stenotrophomonas > Stenotrophomonas sp. BIO128-Bstrain. The sequence continues at coordinate 2,220,986 of NZ_CP124620.1, forward strand.
GGCATCGGCGACAGGCCCTGCAGCAGGGCACGAAAGTACAGCCCGGTGCCACCGGCCAGAATCGGCATGCGGCCGCGCGCAATGATGTCGCGCACGGCCCGGGCAGCGTCGCCGGCGAACTCTGCCGCCGAATAGGTCTGCCACGGGTCGCGCACATCGAGCAGATGATGCGGGGCCTGGGCGCGCTCGGTGGCGTCGGGTTTGGCCGAACCGATATCCAGGCCGCGGTAGACCAGGGCCGAATCGACGCTGACGATCTCACCGTCCAACTGCTGGGCCAGCGCGATCGCGGTGGCGGTCTTGCCCGACGCGGTCGGCCCCATCACCGCGATCGCAAGCGGGCGTTGGTCGACGGCCATCAGTCCTCGTCCGGCCAGCGCGGCATCGCCGGTGCGGCCGACGCCCGCGGCATCGGCACGGCATCCACCGCCGCCCACACCTTCAGGGCGTCGACCGTGGCCGCGACATCGTGCACGCGCAGCAGCATTGCGCCGCGCTGGGCAGCGATCAGGTGCGCGGCGACCGAACCGGCCACGCGGTCACGCGGCTGTTCACGACCGGTCAGCTCACCGATGCTGCGCTTGCGCGACAGACCCGCCAGCATCGGGACACCGAGCTCAACAAAACGGTCCGAGCGCGCCAGCAGGATCATGTTGTGTTCGGTGGTCTTGCCGAAGCCGAAGCCCAGATCGATGACCAGGTGCTTCTTGGCAACGCCGGCCATCTCGGCCTGGAACATGCGCTCGGTCAGGAAACGATGCACCTCGGCGACGACATCGTCGTAGTGCGGGGTGTCCTGCATGCTGCCCGGCTCGCCCTGCATGTGCATCAACACCACCGGCACGCCGAGCTCGGCGGCAGCCTCCAGCGCACCGGGCTGGCGCAGCGCATGAATGTCATTGATCAGGCCGGCACCGGCGGCGACGGCGGCACGCATCACCTCGGGCTTGAAGGTGTCGATGCTGATCGGCACGGAAGTTTCGCGCGCCAGGCGCTCGATCACCGGGATGACCCGGCGCAGTTCTTCGTCCAGCGGCACCGGCGCACTGCCGGGCCGGGTCGACTCGCCGCCGATGTCGAGCAGGTCGGCACCTTCGGCCACCAGCTGCAGGCCGTGTGCGACCGCGGCCTCGACGCTGTCGTGCTCACCGCCGTCGGAGAACGAATCCGGGGTGACATTGACGATGCCCATGACCCGCGGGCGATCCAGCCGCAGCAGGCGGCCGCCGCAATCGAGCTGGGGAGAAATGTCGAACATGGGCAGATCCACGAAGTACGCCAGCGCGTAGTTTACGCCGGACCACGCGAGCGCCTGCCGGTCGCGCTGACGAAGCCTGCCCTCAGCGCTGGCGGCGCTTGCGCTCCACGTAGACCGTCTTGGCGATGCTCATCAGCACGCCGACGGCGATGCCGATGCCGGCGCCGAGCAGGAAGTTGTCGCGGGTCAGGCCGATGGCCACGCCAATGATCGTGGCGATCACCATTTCGGTGGTGTGCGAGATCGGCTGCGGTGGGGGTGCGGACATGGCGACTCCAGAACGGGAACGAAAACAGAGCCACATTATGACCCGCCGGAAACGACGAAGGCCGGGTTTCCCCGGCCTTCGTCACTTACGTGGGCAACACTCAGATCTGTTCGGCAGGGCCGGCGATCGGGGCGACCGGACGGGCATCGCCGCCCTTGTCGTTGTTGCCGCCATCCTTGTTGCTGGCCGACTTGCCCCAGCCCGCCGGCGGCGGCGGATCGCGCCCTTCCATCACGGCGTTGATCTGCGGCGCATCGATGGTCTCGTACTGCAGCAGCAGCTGGGACATCGTGTGCAGCTTGTCGAGGTTGGCGGTCAGCAGCTCGGTGGTACGGGCGTAGGCCTTGTCCAGGATGCTGCGGACGACTTCGTCGATGCGGCGCGCGGTATCGTCGGACACGCTCTTGTGCTGCGTCACCGAACGGCCAAGGAACACTTCATCGTCCTCTTCACCATAGGCGATCGGGCCGAGCTCGTCGGACAGGCCCCACTTGGTGACCATGTTGCGGGCCATCTTGGTGGCGCGCTCGATATCGTTGGAGGCACCGGTGGTGACCTTGTCGGTGCCGAAGATCAACTCTTCGGCCACACGGCCACCGTACAGCGAGCACAGCTGCGATTCGATCGCCACGCGGTTCATCGAGTACTTGTCGCCTTCCGGCAGGTACATCGTCACACCCAGCGCGCGGCCGCGCGGAATGATGGTGACCTTGTAGACCGGATCGTGCTCGGGCACCAGGCGGCCGACGATGGCATGGCCAGCTTCGTGATACGCCGTGAGCGTCTTTTCTTCTTCGCTCATCGCCATCGAACGGCGCTCGGCACCCATCAGGATCTTGTCGCGGGCACGGTCGAAGTGGTCCATGCGGACTTCCTTCTCACCGCCACGCGCGGCAAACAACGCCGCTTCGTTGGCCAGGTTGGCCAGGTCCGCACCGGAGAAGCCCGGGGTACCGCGCGCGATCACCATCGGCTCGACATCGTCGGCCAGCGGCAGCTTGCGCATGTGCACCTTGAGGATCTGCTCGCGGCCCTTGACGTCCGGCAGGCCGACCACGACCTGGCGATCGAAACGGCCCGGGCGCAGCAGCGCCGGATCCAGCACGTCCGGACGGTTGGTGGCGGCGATGACGATCACGCCCTCGCCTCCCTCGAAACCGTCCATTTCGACCAGCAGCTGGTTCAGCGTCTGCTCGCGTTCGTCGTGACCGCCGCCCAGGCCGGCGCCGCGATGGCGACCGACAGCGTCGATTTCATCGATGAAGATGATGCACGGGGCCTGCTTCTTGGCCTGCTCGAACATGTCGCGCACGCGGCTGGCGCCGACGCCGACGAACATTTCCACGAAGTCCGAACCGGAGATCGAGAAGAACGGGACCTTGGCCTCACCCGCAATGGCGCGGGCCAGCAGGGTCTTGCCAGTACCCGGCGGGCCGACCATCAGCACGCCGCGCGGAATCTTGCCGCCCAGCTTGGTGAACTTGGTCGGGTCACGCAGGAAGTCGACCAGTTCGCCAACCTCTTCCTTGGCCTCGTCGCAGCCGGCGACATCGGCGAAGGTGACCTTGATCTGGTCTTCGCCCTGCAGCTTGGCGCGCGACTTGCCGAAGGACATCGCGCCCTTGGCCCCGCCGCCACCGCCCTGCATCTGGCGCATGATGAAGATCCAGAAGCCGATGATCAGGATCACCGGGAGGAAGTTCATCAGGATCGCGCCCAGCGAGATGCCGCTGGACGGCGGCGCCTGCTCGAATTCCACCTTCTTGCCGCGCAGCACGTTGATCAGGTCGCGATCGTAGGGCGCGGTGATGGTGCTGGTCTGGCCGCTGCGGGTGGTGTAGGTCACATCATTGGCACCGCCGCGCATTTCGCCCAGCACTACTTTCTGGATGTTGCCGCTGTCCACCTGGTCGAGGAACTGCGAATACGTCGCACCCTGCGCGCCGGCTCCGCTGCTCTTCGGCGAGAAGCTCTGGAAGACCACCATCAGCACGACGGCGACGACCACCCATAGCAGGAGGTTCTTGGTCAAGTCGTTCATCCTCATTGGCTCCGGTGTTCCTCTAATTCCTGACGCGATTCGTATGGTTGAGCTTACTTGATCTGCGCGCGTTTTCCCTGCCCCAAGGCGTACACCTCGGGCGAGCGCTTACGGGACGCTTCAGGCTTGCGGATCACCACTTTGTCGTACCGGCGGCGCATTTCGCGCACATAGTCGTCAAAGCCCACGCCCTGGAACAGCTTGATCAGGAACGCGCCACCGGGCTTGAGATGGTTGTCGGCAAACTCCAACGCCAACTCCGCCAGGTGCATCATCCGCGGTTGGTCCACCGCGTCCATTCCACTCTTATTGGGGGCCATATCCGAGAGCACAAGGTCTACCGGCTGATCCCCCAGCATGGCTTCGAACTCCGATAGGACGGCCTGTTCCCTGAAGTCACCGTGAAGGAACTCCACGCCTGCCAGCGGCGGCATCTCCAGGATGTCCAGCGCCAGGACCCGGCCGGTGTCGCCGATCTGACGGCGGACCTGCTGGGACCAGCCGCCCGGGGCGGCACCCAGGTCGACCACGACCATGTGCGGCTTCAGCAGCCGATCCCGCTCCAGCAGCTCCTCCAGTTTGTAGGCCGCGCGCGAGCGCATGCCCTCGGCCTGGGCCTTCTTCACGAAGGGGTCGGCGAAGTGCTCTTTCAACCAACGTTGACTGCTTTTGCTGCGGGTTGCCATTGAGATGCGGGTCCGATGGGGAGGTCATGATACCCTGATCGCCCCAGTTAACCGCTTGTTCCTGAATGGCTATCGCCCTGACGTCTTCCCAAACCCGTTTCCTCCGCGGTCACGCGCATGATCTGAAAGCCCTGCTCCAGATCGGCGGCAAGGGGGTGACACCGGCCTTCCTGGCTGAACTGGAAGAGGTGCTGGAACGCCACGAGCTGATCAAGGTCAAGGTCGCCGCGGAAGACCGCGAGGCCCGCGACGCCCTCATCGCCGAGCTGGTCAGTGCCAGTGAAAGCGCGCTGGTGCAGCGCATCGGCCACGTGGCCGTGCTGTACCGCCCAAGCAAGGAACAGCGCCAGATCGTCCTGCCGCGCGGCTGATCCCGGAACGCCCATGCAGCTGAGCCACGAAATCCCCGATTACGCCTACGCCCTGCGTGCCGCCGATGGCCGCAGCGCGAAGGTGAATGACCGGACCTTGGCCGCCAGTTTCATCCTGGCCCCGGACACGCTGATCGAAGCCTGGCCGGTGGCCGATATCGCCCGTCTCACCCCGGAAGACCTGGCGCCGGTGCTGGCGCTGAACCCCGCACTGGTGGTGCTGGGCACCGGCGATACCCAGGTCTTCCCGCCCGCTGCGGTCATGGCCGCATGCCTGACCCGGGGGATCGGCCTGGAAGTGATGAACAACCCGGCGGCCGCACGGACCTTCAACATCCTCGCCAGCGAGGGTCGCAAGGTGGCGGCGGCGTTCATCCTGAAGGGGTGAGACCGGGATTTCCGTTCAGAAAAGGCCGCCCCGGGGGCGGCCTTTTTTGTGCCTGCGTCCCGGGCTCGACAGCGACGCATGGCGTCGCTCTACCACCCGGTTACGGGCTGTGCGGGGTAGAGCCGACCGTTGGTCGGCTGCATTGATTACCGCGGCGGCAGATACAGCAGCGGATCGACCGGCTTGCCGTTGTAGCGGATCTCGAAGTGCAGCATGTCGCGCGCAGCGCCGGTGCGCCCCATTTCGGCGATCTGCTCGCCGGCCTTCACGCTCTGCCCTTCGCTGACCAGGCGCTTGCGGTTGTGGCCATACGCCGATAGCCACTGGTCGCTGTGCTTGATGATGATCAGCTCACCGAAACCGACCAGGCCCGCACCGGAATACACCACCACGCCGGCGGCGGTCGCACGGACCGGCTGGCCGCTGGTGCCGGCGATGTCCACGCCCTGCTTGGTCGCCTCGCCGGCGACGAAGCGGCCAACGATCGCGCCATCGGCCGGCCAGCGCCAGCTGATGTTGCTCTTGATGGCGGTGGTCGGGGCCGGGGTGGCCGCCGGCGCGGTGCTGCCCGGACGCGGCGCGGTGACCACGGTGGTCGGGGCGCGGCCAGGGCTGCCACTGCCGCCCGGGTACAGGCGCAGCGACTGGCCGGGATAGATCGTGTACGGCTCGGCCAGCCCGTTCCAGGCAGCCAGATCGCGCGGGGTGATGTTGTGGATGCGGGCCAAGGCATACAGCGTGTCGCCACGACGGACGACCGCAGTCTGGCCGGGCTTGGCCACCGAGGTCTGCGGCGTGCTGTGGGCCACGCCGCCGCCCGAGCCCGAGGGCCGCACCACGGTGGCAGTGCCGCAGGCGCTCAGCACCGACACCACCAACAGCAGCGCGCCGCTGCGCACTCCCTTGCTCAAACGATCAGCACTCATGCGAACTTCGACCTCCATACAAGCCAGGCGACCAGCACGACCACCAGCGCGGTCGCGATCCAGCCCAGCGGTTCAATCCAACGGCGCAGCGCAGCTTCCGCGCGCGGCCCGCCAATACGAATGACCGCCGCCAGCACGTACACGCGCTTGCCACGGCCGATCAACATGCTCAGGAAATACTGCGGCAACGGCACGCCGACGATACCCGATGCCCATGTGAAGACCTTCATCGGGATCGGCATGAAGCCGCCCAGCACCAGGAAGGTGAACACTGCCCACGGCGACTCGGCCATCTTGGCCTGCACGATGGCGATACCGCCCTCGATGCTGCCCAGCATGCCCAGCGCGGCGAACACCGGCTTGAGCGCTTCAAAGGCGAAGTGGCCCAGCGCATAGCCTACCAGCGCACCGGCCATCGAGCCGGCCAGGCTGAGCGTGGCGAACCACCAGCCGCGCTTGGGCTGGGCCACGCACATCGGCGCCAGCATCACCTCGGGCATCACCGGGAAGATGATCGCTTCGATGAAGCTCAACACCGTCAGATAGGTCGGGGCGCGCTCGTGCGCGGCCCACTTCATTGCCCGCTCGTACAGCGGACCAAAAATCTTCATGACGCAACGCTCCTTGGAATCAGTCCAGCATGCCAGACAGCAGCGGTACGAACGTGACCGGTGCCAGTACCTGCTGTTCGACACTGCCGTCATCGCGACGGGTCAACTGGATCAGCGACTGCGCGCCCGGGCCGCCGACCGGCGCCACCAGGCGCCCACCCACGGCCAGCTGCTCGACCAGCGCATCGACCAGCGCCGGTGCCGCCGCCGTCACCACGATTGCATCGTAAGGGCCGTGCTCGGCCCAGCCGACGCGCCCGTCGTCATGCTTGCTGCGGATGTTCATGCCCAGCGCGCGGAAGCGCTTGCGCGCCTGGCGCAGCAGATCGCCGATGCGCTCGACCGTGTAGACCTCCAGCCCGATCGCCCCCAGCACGGCGGCCTGGTAACCCGAGCCGGTGCCGACTTCCAGCACCTTCGTCGGCGCCGACTGCAGCACCGCTTCGGTCATGCGCGCAACCACCCAGGGTTGCGAAATGGTCTGGCCGTGGCCGATCGGCAGTGCGGTGTCTTCGTAGGCACGCGAGGCCAGTGCTTCATCGATGAACAGATGGCGCGGCACCACGCGGATGGCATTGAGGGTGGCTTCGTCGGCGATGCCGGCATCGCGCAGGCGGTCGACCAAGCGGTCGCGGACGCGCTGGGAGGTCATGCCGATGCCGACCGCTTCGGGCTGCAGGCGCAGGCGTGGGCTCATGCCGGCCGATCCAGCGCGGCGGTCAGCCCGCCGACCCAGCTGGCCACCTTCTCCAGCGCCTGGTAGCGGGTGAGGTCGACCTGGATCGGGGTGATCGAGATATAGCCGTTGCGCACCGCGTGGAAATCCGTGCCGGGGCCGGAGTCCTGTTCGCGCCCGGCCGGGCCGATCCAGTACACCTGGTTGCCGCGCGGGTCGCGCTGGGCAATGCAGCCTTCGGCGCGATGACGGTTGCCCAGGCGGGTCACTTCGAAGCCGCGTACTTCGCTCCACGGCAGATCCGGCACGTTGACGTTGAGGATGGTGTCGGCGGGCAGTGGATCGGCCTTGAGCCGGGTGACGATCTCCACCGCAGCGCGGGCGGCCGTTTCGAAGTTGCGTGGCTCGTGGTTGTGCGTGACCAGCGACATCGCCACGGCGGGCAGACCCAGGAAGCGCCCTTCCATCGCCGCCGAGACGGTGCCGGAGTAGATCACGTCGTCGCCGAGGTTGGCCGCGTTGTTGATGCCCGAGACGACGATATCCGGCTCGTACTCGAGCATGCCGGTGAGGGCCAGATGCACGCAGTCGGTCGGCGTGCCGGCCACCGAGCAGGTGTAGTGGTCGATGCGCTTCATGCGGATCGGCAGGTCCAGGGTCAGCGAATTGCTGGCGCCTGAGCGATCGCGATCGGGGGCGACCACGGTCACTTCATGACCTGCGTCACGCAATACCGTGGCGAGCATCTTGATGCCCGGCGCATCGACACCGTCGTCGTTGCTGACCAGAATCCGCATCTGCGATTTAACCGCTTGATTTTTCAAGACTTCGATTCCATCACTTCCCACTGTTCGCGGCGGTGGCCCTGCCCCTTCCGGAGCCCGACGACCGCGCAAGTGCGTCAGCTATTGTGCCGCAAGCGGACAGATCGTCCTACCCCGATAACGGTAGGCATCGCCCCTCCCGCCCATTAGGCTGTACGCATGTCACATTCTGAAGACGAAGATCCCGCGGCCCTGTTCCGGGCCGCCATCGGCGAGGTCAAGCCGCTGCGCAAGGTGGTCACCCCGCCGCCGGCCACGCCGCGGCCCAAGCCGCGTGCGCGCATGGCCGAACAGGATGAACAGGAGGCCCGCGGGGAATTCGCCCGGCTGCTGCGCGACAGCAGCCCACTGGAGGCCGGCGATACCGCCAGCTACCGGCGCGAGAATCTGCCGCCGCGGATGTTCCAGCGGCTCAAGCGCGGGCAGTACTCCGTGCAGGACGAACTGGACCTGCATGGCGCGACGGTGGCCCAGGCCGAGACACTGGTGCGCCAGTTCCTGGTGGAAGCGCATGCCCATGAGTACGGCTGCGTGCGCATCATCCACGGCAAGGGACTGCAATCCGATGGCGGCGCACCGGTGCTGAAGAATCTGGTCGATCGTCTGCTGCGCCTGCGCAACGACGTGCTCGCATTTCATTCCGCGCCCGCCGGCCAGGGCGGCACCGGCGCAGTGCTGGTGCTGCTGAGCAACCGGTAACGCCGGCCCTGGAATTCCCCCGCCGCACGCGCACGGGGTAGAGCCGACCGTTGGTCGGCTGAGCTAGGCAGCCGACCAACGGTCGGCTCTACGCAATTTGCGGTGCCGGGACGGACGGCAGCCGACCAACGGTCGGCTCTACGCAATTTGTGGTGCCTGGACGGACGGCAGCCGACCAACGGTCGGCTCTACCCGGCCTGGGTGTCGGACTGGCTTGCGTCTTCTACCGGCCCCAGCTCATGCAGCACCGCGGTGGCGTAGCAGCCGGGCGGCAGCGCGAAGCTCAGTTCCAGCACCTCGGGAGCCAGCCACTGGTGCTGCAGCATCGCCGGGCGCAGGCGCAGCGCGCGGCGCTCCTGCTTCAGGCGGGCGCTTTCCAGGCCGGCGCGCAGTGCAAGCGATTGCGCATCGGCAACCGCGCCCAGCTCCAGCTCGGCAGCGGCACCGGTGCTGCGCAGTTCCCCCTCTCCCCACAATGGGCCGCTGGGATGAATGTCGAAGCGGCCGAGACGATCGGCCAGCAGATCCGTCCACGGCTCCGGGCCGAACACGCTGCGGCTGCCATCGAGCATCCAGACCTCGCCGTCCAGCGGCGCGTCCCAGTTGCCCTGCTCCACGCGCGCCGCCAACACCTGGTTGAACAGCGCCGAACGGGCGGCCGAGAGCAGCAGCGAGCGCTGGTCCGGACGCATGCGGCGGCCACCGAACATCGCCAGCGCCGCCGGCACATTGCCGCCATCGCGACCGAAACGCTGCTCACCGAACCAGTTCGGCAGGCCGCGCGAGGCGATATGGGAAAGTCGCTCTTCGATGGCCGCAGCATCCCCCTGCACATCGCGCAGGACCAGCTTGAAGCGGTTGCCGGCCAACGCACCGCGCTGCAGCTTGCGGTTGTGCCAGGTCGACTCGACCACCTCGATCTCATCGGAAGCCAGCAGCGCCGGATCCGGCGCCACGCGCTTGGGCAGGTGCACGCTGAAGCGCTGCGTGGTGACCGCATGGCGGTCTTTCATGCCGGCGTAGCTGACCGCCATGTCCGGCAGCCCGGCCCATTTGGCCAGCACCTTGGCGACGTGCACGGTGTTCGCGCCCCGCTTGCGGATCGTCAGCAGCAGGTGCTCGCCCTCGCCGCTCGGCTCGAACGCCGGCAGTTCGTCGACCTGGAAATCCTCGGGCGTGGTGCGGATCTTCGCGGTGAGCAACGGCGCGCCGAACGCCAGCGGCAACGGGATCACAGCGCCACCAGCAGTACGCTGGCCTGGGCGGCGATACCCTCGCTGCGGCCGGTGAAGCCCAGCTTTTCCGACGTGGTCGCCTTGACGCTCACGCAGTCCAGCGCGATGCCCAGCACGGTGGCGATGCGCTCACGCATGGCCAGGGCGTGCGGGCCAACCTTCGGCCGCTCGCAGATGACGGTGATGTCGGTGTTGCCGACCTGCCAGCCGCGCTCGCGCAGCAGGCCGTTGCAATGCGCAAGCAGGTGCGCGCTGTCCGCGCCCTTCCAGCGCATGTCCGTCGGCGGGAAATGCACGCCGATGTCACCCAGCGCCAGCGCGCCGAGCATCGCATCACACAGGGCGTGCAGGATCACATCGCCATCGCTGTGCGCAAGCACGCCACAGCTGTGTTCGACCCGGATGCCACCGAGCATGATGTGGTCGCCCTCGCCGAAGGCATGGACGTCGTAGCCCTGTCCGATGCGGAAGGGAGGGAACTGTGGCGTGGTCATTGCAAGAACCTGCGGTTGGGTGTGGCGCGTGCGGACGTCAGGGTTCGCGACGCGACAACACGAATTCAAAACGGGACAGATCAGCCGGGGTGGTGACCTTGAAGTTGTCTTCGCTGCCTTCCACCAGCAGCGGGCGCAGCCCCTGGCGCTCCATGGCCATGGCCTCGTCGGTGACCTCCACGCCGGCATCGGCCGCCTCCTGCAGCGCGCGCGCCAGCTGGTGGCGGCGGAACAGCTGCGGGGTCAGCGCGCGCCACAGGCGCTCACGCGGCTCGGTGGCATCGATGCCGCCGTCGTCGCCGGCACGCTTGAGGGTGTCGCGCACGGGGGCGGCCAGGATCGCGCCGACCGGGTCGGCACGCCCCACTTCCAGCAGGCGGCCCAGATCGGCAGCGGCCAGGTTGGGGCGGGCGGCATCGTGGACCAGCACGAAATCATCGGCCCGCACGTCATCGGGCAAGGCATGCAGGCCGGCCAGTACCGAGCCGGCACGGGTCGCCCCGCCGATGCAGGTCAGGATGGGTTTGTCCGCCAGCGACTGCCAGCCCGGCCAGTCGGCGTCATCCTCGGCGACCACCACCATCACCCCGGCCACGACCGGGTGCGAGAGCAGCGCCTGGAGGGTATGGGCCAGCAACACGCGGTCGCCGGCCAGCAGATACTGCTTGGGCGTGGGCCCGCCGAAGCGGGTGCCACGTCCAGCGGCGGGCACCACCGCCCAGATGCCGGCCATCAGGGCACGTCCTGGTGCGGCGCGTCCGGATCGGGAACGGCCGTCGGTGCACGCGGCGGCGGCACCGGCGCGTCTTCGACCACGCGGTAGAACTTCTCGCCGGGCTTGATCATGCCCAGCTCGCTGCGCGCGCGTTCTTCGATGGCCGCCTCGCCTTCCTTGAGGTCCTTGACCTCGGCAGCCAGCGCGTCATTGCGCTGCTGCAGGCCGGCGTTGTCCCGCTTCTGGTTCTCGACCTGGGCTTCGAGCATCATCACCTCGCCCGAGTTGCCCGGTCCAAACCAGAAGCGGTACTGCAGCCACGCGAGCAGCAGCGCGAGCACCAGCAGCAGCCAGCGCCAGTTGCGCATGCGATCAGCGCTTCAGCGACACGAACGCGTCACGACCAGCGTAACGCGCGCCGGCACCGAGGGCTTCCTCGATCCGCAGCAGCTGGTTGTACTTGGCCACGCGATCGCTGCGGCACAGCGAGCCGGTCTTGATCTGGGTGGCGGTGGTGGCCACGGCGATGTCGGCGATGGTGGTGTCTTCGGTTTCGCCCGAACGGTGCGAGACGATCGAGGCGTAGTTGGCCGCGTGCGCCATGGCGATCGCTTCCAGGGTCTCGGTCAGGGTGCCGATCTGGTTGACCTTGATCAGGATCGCGTTGGCGGTGCCGGACTCGATGCCTTCCTTGAAGATCTTCGGGTTGGTGACGAACAGATCGTCACCGACCAGCTGCACCTTGTTGCCGATGCGATCGGTCAGCAGCTTCCAGCCGGCCCAGTCGTTCTCGGCCAGGCCGTCTTCGATGGTGATGATCGGGTACTGCGCGGCCCAGTCGGCCAGGAAATCGACGAACTGCTCGGAGGTCAGGCGCTTGTTCTCGCCGACCAGGTTGTACTTGCCGTTCTCGTAGAACTCGCTGGAAGCCACGTCCAGGCCCAGCAGCACGTCTTCACCGGCGGTGTAGCCGGCCTTGCCGATGGCTTCCAGGATGGTGTCCAGCGCTTCGACGTTGCTGCGGAAGTCCGGCGCGAAGCCGCCTTCATCGCCCACCGCCGTGCTCAGGCCATGGCCCTTGAGCACCGACTTGAGCGAATGGAAGATCTCGGTGCCGGCACGCAGCGACTCGGAGAACGAGGTGAAGCCGACCGGCAGCACCATGAACTCCTGGAAGTCGACGTTGTTGTCGGCATGTGCGCCGCCGTTGATGATGTTCATCATCGGGACCGGCAGGGTCACGTCGCGGCCATTGGCCAGGTGCTGCCACAGCGCCTGCTTCTTCGAGGCGGCCACAGCATGCGCGTTGGCCAGCGAAACCCCCAGCAGCGCGTTCGCGCCCAGGCGGCCCTTGTTCTCGGTGCCGTCCAGATCGATCAGGCGGCGGTCCAGGCCTTCCTGGTCGGCGGCGTCGAAGCCCTTCAGTGCCGTGGCGATCGTGGTGTTGACGTTGGACACGGCGTTGCGCACGCCCTTGCCCAGGTAACGGGTCTTGTCGCCGTCACGCAGTTCCACGGCTTCCTTGGTGCCGGTCGAGGCGCCCGACGGCACCGCGGCACGACCGAACGAGCCGTCCTCGAGGATGACTTCGGCTTCCAGCGTGGGGTTGCCACGGCTGTCGAGGATTTCACGGGCGTGGATGCTGCGGATCGTGGTCATAGCGGGCCGGTTACCAGTCAGAGAGGGGAGGCGCCGCCAATGCAGCGCCGAAAAAAACATGCCGCGTGATTATCCCTGCACACCCGTCACTTGCCAAATCGGCGGGGCCGACGGCAGCACCCCGGCCACGGTGGCCTGGCGCGAGACCAGCGATGGGATCAACAACACCAGCATCAACAGGGCCAGCAGGAGCAGTGCGCCACCGCCGCCAGCCGCCTGCCGGCGCAGCCGGAATGCGAGCACGCTGGCAGTGACACAGACCAGCGCGACGGTCCCGGTCAGCGACAGCGTCACCAGCAGCAGCGGGCGCACCGAGCGCAGCGCGTTGTCGCCATCGCCCGGCGAGCCGACGCTGGCGAATACCAGCAGCACCAGCACGAACACACCGCCCCAGGCGGTCATCGCCGCACCCAGCGCGATCCAGCCCCAGGCCCAACCGCGCCAGCCGCGGCGCACCGCGGGTGACGCCGACACGTCGGCCATCATGCGAAGCGCGAGAACCCGTGCTTCTTGGTGACCGCGTCGAGTTCCATCAGGGTTTCAAGCAGTTCTTCCATGCGATCCAGCGGCCACGCATTGGGGCCATCGGACAGCGCCTTGGACGGATCCGGATGGGTCTCGGCGAACAGGCCCGAGACGCCCACAGCCACTGCCGCGCGTGCCAGCACCGGCACGAACTCGCGCTGGCCGCCGGAGCTGTTGCCCTGCCCGCCCGGCAGCTGCACCGAATGGGTGGCATCGAACACGACCGGGCAACCGGTATCGCGCATCACCGACAGCGAACGCATGTCGCTGACCAGGTTGTTGTAGCCGAAGCTGGCACCGCGCTCGCAGACCATGATGTCCTGGTTGCCGGTGGCCTTGGCCTTCTCGACGACCGGCTTCATGTCCCACGGCGACAGGAACTGGCCCTTCTTGATGTTGACCGGCTTGCCGGCCGCACACACCTTGGTGATGAAATCGGTCTGACGCACCAGGAACGCCGGCGTCTGCAGCACGTCCACCACCGAGGCCACTTCGTCCATCGGGGTGTATTCGTGCACGTCGGTCAGCACCGGCACGCCGATCTGCTTCTTCACCTCAGCCAGGACCTTCAGGCCCTCTTCCATGCCCGGGCCGCGGAAGGCGGTACCCGAGGTGCGGTTGGCCTTGTCGAAGCTCGACTTGAAGATGAAGTTGATGCCGAGGCGATCGGTGATTTCCTTCAACTTGCCAGCCACGTCCAGCTGCAGCTGCATCGACTCGATCACACACGGGCCGGCGATCAGGAACAGGGGCTGGTCCAGCCCGACGTCGAATCCACACAGTTTCATGGCGTTTCCTTGTTGTCCGGCGAACACTGGCCAGGCCAGCCGCCGTGGGTGATTAGCGCTCTGCAATGGGGGCACGTGGCCCCCACTGCAAGTGCGGCGTGCCGATCAGGCGGCCGCGTCCTGGGCCAGCTTGCCACCGGCCTTGCGCTCGCGCGCGGCACGGATGAAGCCGATGAACAGCGGGTGGCCGTCGCGCGGGGTCGACAGGAACTCCGGGTGCGCCTGGCAGGCCAGGAACCACGGGTGCTGGTCGCGCGGCAGCTCGATGACTTCCACCAGGGTGTCATCCATCGATTTGCCCGCGATCACCAGGCCGGCATCTTCCAGCTGGGTGCGGTAGCGGTTGTTGAACTCGTAACGGTGGCGGTGACGCTCGGCGACCACGTCCTTGCCGTACAGCTCGCGGGCCAGCGTGCCCGGCTTCAGGCGCTGCTCCTGCAGGCCCAGGCGCATGGTGCCGCCCAGGTCGCTCTTGTCGTCACGCTTCTCGACATCGCCGGTGGCGGTGCGCCATTCGGTGATCAGGCCGATCACCGGGTTCGGCGACTGGCGATCGTTCTCGGTGCTGTTGGCACCTTCCAGGCCGGCCACGTGGCGGGCGAAATCGACCACTGCGGCCTGCATGCCGTAGCAGATGCCGAAGTACGGCACCTGCTGCTCACGGGCGAACTGCGAGCTCAGCACCTTGCCTTCGAAACCACGGTCGCCGAAGCCGCCCGGCACCAGGATGCCGTCGACATCCTTCAGCGCGGCCAGGTCGCTGTCTTCCAGCTCCTGCGCTTCGAGCCACTTCAGGTTGACCTTGGTGCGCTGGCGCAGGCCGCCGTGCTTGAGCGCTTCGCCGACCGACTTGTAGGCGTCCTGGTGGTCGACGTACTTGCCGACCACCGCGATGGTGACCTCGTCCAGCGGGTGCAGGGTGGCGTCCACCGCCGCTTCCCACTCGTGCAGGTCGGCCGGGCCGGCCTTGTCGCCGAGCTTGAGCTGGTTGATGACGATGTCATCCAGGCCCTGCGCGTGCAGGCCCATCGGAATGCGGTACAGCACGTCCACGTCCGGCACGCTGATCACGGCGCGCTCGGAGACGTTGGTGAACTGGGCGATCTTGCGGCGCTCCGAATCCGGCACGACCTGCTCGGAACGGCACAGCAGCACGTCCGGCTGGATGCCGATCGAACGCAGCTCCTTGACCGAGTGCTGGGTCGGCTTGGTCTTCAACTCGCCGGCGGCAGCGATGTACGGCACCAGGGTCAGGTGCATGAACAGCGCCTTCTCCGGGCCGCGCTCGGTGCGCACCTGGCGGATCGCCTCCAGGAACGGCAGCGACTCGATGTCGCCCACCGTACCGCCGATCTCCACCAGCGCCACGTCGAAGCCTTCGGTGGCCTCGTCCATGCAGCGGCGGATCTCATCGGTGATGTGCGGAATGACCTGCACGGTGGCGCCCAAGTAGTCGCCACGGCGCTCCTTGCGGATCACGTTCTCATAGATGCGGCCGGTGGTGACCGAGTTCTTGCGGCTCAGGCGGGTGCGCACGAAGCGCTCGTAATGGCCCAGGTCCAGGTCGGTCTCGGCGCCGTCATCGGTGACGTAGACCTCACCGTGCTGGAACGGGCTCATGGTGCCCGGGTCGACGTTGATGTACGGATCGAGCTTCATCATCGTCACCCGCAGGCCGCGGGCCTCGAGGATGGCGGCAAGCGACGCGGCGGCAATACCTTTGCCGAGCGAGGACACTACGCCGCCGGTTACGAAGATCAAGGGAGTCATGGCTGGGGGTGTCCTGTCAGGAAGGGGGAAACGGCGCCGACGCGCAGGGCGACGGACGACGTGAAGGGGGAAATCGGAGCGATCCGGGCGGCTGCGGGGCGTTCACGCGCCAGGGCCGGGATCAGGGGGGGTGCGGTGCAGGAGTGGGTCAGCGACGTCGGGGCAGCCGTGCCGGCCACTGTCTGGACCGTCACCTCCTGCCTACCCTGCTGGCGATCGCGCACGATCAGGCCAGTCCATTCGCTGATGGATGACACGCACTACTCCCGGAAAGCCATAGTTTACAGATTGACGGCCTCCAGCCCAAGGGGCGGATGACGGTCTTCACATAAAAAGAAGAGCCCCGGCGCGATACCGGGGCTCATGTTGACTACTTTTTCAGATCCCCAGGTCTCTCTGGTGGAGAGCCCCCTTGGAGTTCAAGGGGGCGCGCCGACAGGCGCGGGGATGTGGAAGAGAGGGTGAGCGGGGCCCACGGTTTGCCGCGCAAACCGTGGGGAAGCGTCAGCGCGAAGCGCTTATCGCTTCTTCCGCGCTTCTTCTTCCTCTTCCTTCTGCGGGGCCTGCTCGCCCCTGGCCTTCATTTCGGCCGTGGCGGCCGCGCGGCGCTTGGCCTTGGCGTCCGCCTCGGCCTGCGCCTTGTCGGCCTGTTCGCCCTGCTGCGGCGTGGGCTGGCCCTGTCCGGCGTTCTGGGCCAGTGCCATGGGCACGGCCACCACGGCGGCGGCGATGGCAACGATGGTCAGCAACTTCTTCATGGGGTGCTCCTCGCGGTATGGCATGGAATGGGGCGCCGGAGGCTCCGGTTTCCCATCCAGTACAGTCTATCGCGCCCCGGTCGGCCGCCCCCTGAACGTGTGGCGTGCAAAAAACCCGTCCAGACCGCAAACTTCGCCGTCGCATTGCGCTTTATGAAGACAGATGAACGCCCGCTATAACGCCGCCGATATTGAAGTCCTGTCCGGCCTGGACCCGGTCAAGCGCCGCCCCGGCATGTACACCGACACCGCGCGCCCGAACCATCTGGCGCAGGAAGTCATCGACAATGCCGTCGACGAAGCCCTGGCCGGGCATGCCCACACGGTCGAAGTCACGCTGTTCAAGGACGGCAGCTGCGAGGTCAGCGATGACGGCCGCGGCATGCCCGTGGACATCCACCCCGAGGAGAAGATCCCCGGCGTCGAACTGATCCTGACCCGCCTGCACGCGGGCGGCAAGTTCAACAACAAGAACTACACCTTCTCCGGCGGCCTGCATGGCGTTGGCGTGAGCGTGGTCAACGCGTTGTCCACCCTGGTCGAAGTGCATATCAAGCGCGACGGCAGCGAACACCGCATCACCTTCCGCAACGGCGACCGCGCCACCCCGCTGGAAGTGGTCGGCAGCGTCGGCAAGAAGAACACCGGTACCCGCGTGCGCTTCTGGGCCGACCCGAAGTACTTCGACACGCCCAAGTACAACCTGCGCGCGCTGCGCCACCTGCTGCGTGCCAAGGCCGTGCTGTGTCCGGGCCTGACCGTGAAGCTCCACGACGAAGCCACCGGCGAGCAGGACACCTGGTACTACGAAGACGGCCTGAGCGATTACCTCAAGGCCGAGCTCGGCGAGCGCGAGATGCTGCCGGCCGACCTGTTCGTGGGCCACCTGAAGAAAGAAAACGAGGTGGTGGACTGGGCCCTGGCCTGGATCCCCGAAGGCGAGCTGGTCCAGGAAAGCTACGTCAACCTGATCCCGACCGCCCAGCACGGCACCCACGCCAACGGCCTGCGCACCGGCCTGACCGAGGCGCTGCGCGAGTTCTGCGACTTCCGCAACCTGCTGCCGCGTGGCGTCAAGCTGGCCCCGGAAGACGTCTGGGACCGCGTGTCGTTCGTGCTGTCGCTGAAGATGACCGACCCGCAGTTCAGCGGCCAGACCAAGGAACGCCTGTCCTCGCGCCAGGCCGCCGGCTTCGTCGAGGGCGCAGCGCATGATGCCTTCAGCCTGCTGCTGAACCAGAACGTCGCATTGGGCGAGCAGATCGCCCAGCTGGCGATCGAGCGCGCCAGTGCGCGCCTGAAGACCGAAAAGCTGGTGACCCGCAAGAAGGTCACCCAGGGGCCTGCCCTGCCCGGCAAGCTGGCCGACTGCATCAGCCAGGACCTGTCGCGCACCGAGCTGTTCCTGGTCGAAGGCGACTCCGCCGGCGGCAGTGCCAAGCAGGCCCGCGACAAGGACTTCCAGGCGATCCTGCCGCTGCGCGGCAAGATCCTCAACACCTGGGAAGTGTCCTCGGGCAGCGTGCTGGCCTCCGAGGAAGTGCACAACCTGGCCATCGCGATCGGCTGCGACCCGGGCAAGGAAGACATCGCCGGGCTGCGCTACGGCAAGGTCGTCATCCTGGCCGACGCCGACTCGGACGGCCTGCACATCGCGACCCTGCTGACCGCGCTGTTCCTCAAGCACTTCCCGGCACTGGTCGATGCCGGCCACGTGTTCGTGGCGATGCCGCCGCTGTTCCGTGTCGACGTGGGCAAGCAGGTGTTCTACGCCCTGGACGAGGAAGAGAAGCGCACGATGCTGGACAAGATCGAGCGCGAGAAGATCAAGGGCCAGGTCAGCGTGACCCGCTTCAAGGGCCTGGGTGAAATGAACCCGCAGCAGCTGCGCGAGTCCACCATTCATCCCGATACGCGTCGCCTGGTGCAGCTGACCATCGATGATGGCGAGCAGACCCATTCGCTGATGGACATGCTGCTGGCCAAGAAGCGCGCCGGCGACCGCAAGGGCTGGTTGGAAAAGAAGGGCGACCTGGCTTCGCTGGAGGTCTGATCCGCCTCGTGTGGTACTGAAAAAACCCGCCTTCCGGCGGGTTTTTTCTTGCCTGTGCCACCAGGCATGGATGCATGCAGCGGGAAGGATTACCGTGGCGTCACCGCATTCGCAGGAACCCGCATGCCGTTCGACCCGTCCCTGATGCTGGAAACCACGCGCCTGGTGCTGACACCGATCCGCGCCACGGACGCGCAGGCCTTGTTCGCGATCCAGTCCGACCGTGTGGGCATGCGCTACTGGAACCATCCGGCGTGGACCGACCTCAAGCAGGCCTACGTACAGATCCTCGACGATCTCGCCGCGCTGGAGGCAGGCACGCAACTGAAACTGGCGATCCGTGAGCACGTGGACGGACCGCTGCTGGGCATCGTGGGCGTGTTCGCGATCGACGAGACGTCCAGGCGCGCGGAGATCGGGTATCACCTGGCGCCGTCGGCACAGGGCCAGGGCTACATGCACGAGGCGCTGTCACGGTTCGCGGCCTACCTGTTCGATGAACTGCGCATGCGTCGGCTGGAAGCGGAGATCGATCCGCGCAACGTCCCGTCGGCGAAGGTGCTGGAGCGGATCGGGTTCCAGCGCGAAGGACTGCTGCGGGAGCGCTGGCGGGTTGCCGGCGAGGTCTCCGATTCAGCCGTCTACGGCCTGTTGGCACGCGAGTGGCAGGATCGGGCCGACCCGGCGCCGCGTTAGAACCGGCGCGGCGCCATCCTGCGTATACCGGCCTCGCCCCGTCCCGCCCCGTCCGGCACGCTCCCTCCCACGAAAAAGCCCGCCTTGCGGCGGGCTTTTCGATGTTCAACCGTGCGGACCGGTCAGGCCCAGCCGAACAGTTCGAACAGGCGCAGGATCAGGTACGCACAGCCGCCGGCGGCCGGGATCGTCAGGATCCACGCCCACACGATGCGCTCGATCACGCCGAAGCGCAGCGAACGCGGGTTCTTGGCGAAGCCCACGCCCATGATCGCGGTGGAGATGCTGTGGGTGGTCGAGACCGGCATACCGAAGTGCGCGGCCAGGGTCAGGATGGTGGCCGAGCTGGTTTCCGCGGCGAAGCCGTGGATCGGGTGCAGCTTGACCATCTTGTGGCCCAGGGTCTTGATGATCTTCCAGCCGCCCGAGGCAGTACCGGCGGCCATCACCACGGCGCAGGTCAGCACGATCCACATGGCGATGCCGTCGCCGGCGCTCGCGTCCGGGTGCATGAAGGCCAGCCAGGACGGCAGGTCATTCAGGGCACCGGTCGCTTCGGCACCGATCAGCGTCATCGCGATGATGCCCATGGTCTTCTGCGCATCGTTGTGGCCGTGGGCGAAGCCCATGTAGGCCGCCGAAGCGATCTGGGCCTTGCCGAAGAACGCATTGACGATGCGCGGGCGCGCCAGCCGGCCGATGAACCCGCCCACCTTGGCCATGCCCGCGATGATCGCCCACAGCAGCAGCATCACCGCGATGCCGAGCAGGAAGCCGGCGATCGGCGAGGTGATCATCGGCAGGAACACCTTCCACAGCAGGCCCTTGTTCTGGGCCCAGGTGCCGATGCGCTCGGACCAGATCAGCGCGTCCCAGTTGTTATGGGCAGCGGCCAGGCCGGCGCCGCACAGGCCGCCGATCAGGGCATGCGAGGACGAGGACGGCAGCCCCTTCCACCACGTGATCAGGTTCCAGATGATGCCGCCCAGCAGCGCGCACAGGATCACCTGCGGGGTCACATCGACCACGTTGGTGTTGAGCAGGCCCGAGGCGATGGTCAGCGCCACGGCGGTGCCGGTCAGGGCACCGATGAGGTTCATGAAGGCCGCCAGCATCACCGCCCAGCCGGGCGAGAGCACTTTGGTCGCCACCACGGTGGCGATGGAGTTGGCGGTGTCGTGGAAGCCGTTGATGAACTCGAAGACGAGCGCGGCCAGGATCACCACCAGGACAAGGGTCAGCATGCTGTGGCGTCCGTCAGCTGTTCTTCAAGACGATCTGGTAGGCGACCACGCCGGCCTCGCGGCAACGATCGATGGCCTTTTCCAGGATCTCGAAGAACTCCTTGAGCAGGAACATCTGCAGGCTGTCCAGGCGGCCGGAATAGATGTCGCGGTACAGCTCGAGCATCAGGCGGTCGGCTTCGTTCTCCAGCGAGCGCAGCTTCTCGTTGAGCGCGGTCATCCGGTCCAGGTTCATGTGGCGCAGGTCGCCCACCATCTCCACCACCACGCTGGCGGCCTGCTCCAGCATCGCCGCGCGCGGCGCGAAATCGATGTGTTCCAGGTGCTGGGTGGCCAGCGAATAGCGATCGGCGAACTTCTCGATCTGCTTGGGAATCTTGTACAGCGCCGAGCCCAGCGCTTCGATGTCTTCGCGCTCGATCGGGGTCATGAAGCTGTCGACCAGCGCCTGGCTGATCTTGTCCGAGGCGGCGCGCTCGCGCAGGCGGGCCAGCTTGAAGGCGTCCAGCGCCGGCTGGCGGTCCGCTTCGCGCAGCATCGCGTGCAGCGCCTTGGCGCTGTCCTGGGCGGCCTGGGCAGCCTCGTCCAGCAGGGTGTAGAACTGTTTGCCGGAGCCAAAAATGGTCTGCAGAGAGAACATTGAGAAACCTATTCGCCGTCGAGGAAGGACGGCACCGGGCGGAATTATGACGGTTTGATGTCCAATCCGGGTACTCCCTGTCATCTTCACGCTCCCACGGCCCTGCCTGAACGACCCTGATTGCATCCCTGCCCCGGCCTTTTGTTAAGATGCGCGGGCACCTTCGGGTGCACTCTATGGACGACGACCCTTACCCCCCGCCGCACCGCCGCGCTTACGCGCCCTCCGGTAGCCGACATCGCTTGAACACGCCCTCCCTGCCACCAACCGGGGATGAAGCCCGTGTTTGAACTGCTTATCGTCCTTGCCCTGATCCTGCTCAACGGCTTCTTCGCCATGTCCGAAATGTCGGTCATGACCTCGCGCAAGAGCCGCCTCAAGCAGATGGCCGCCTCCAGCAAACGCGCCGAGCGCGCGCTTGAACTGTCCGAAAAGCCCGAGAGCTTCCTGTCCACGGTCCAGATCGGCATCACCCTGATCGGCATCCTGACCGGTGTGTTCGGCGGTGAGGCGATCGGCCTGGCCATCGCCGAGTGGCTGCACGGCATCGTCCCGGCCTTCGCCTACTCCAGTGAAGTGGGCAAGGCGCTGGCGGTTGCCCTGATCACCTTCCTGACGCTGATCTTCGGTGAACTGGTCCCCAAACGACTGGCCATCACCCGTTCGGAAGACATCGCCGGGCTGGTCGCCTGGCCGATGGGCTGGCTGTCCCGGATCGCTTTCCCGTTCGTGTGGCTGCTCTCCCACAGCACCCGGCTGGTGCTGCGCGTGCTCGGCCTGGGCAAGGATGAGGCCGCCTCGGTCACCGAAGAAGAGATCCGCATGCTGGTGGCCGAGAGCCACGAAGCCGGCGTGATCGACGCGCACGAGCGCGACATGATGAACCGCGTCATGCGCCTGGGCGACCGTACCGCCGACAGCCTGATGACCCCGCGCAACCGGATCGCCTGGCTGGATACGCAGGCCGCGCCGGAGAAGAACATCGCCACCATGCGCGAGAACGAGTTCTCCCGTTACCCGGTGTTCCGCGACAACGACCAGGACATCGTCGGGGTACTGGAAGTCAAAAGCCTGGTGACGCGCCTGGTGCGCGATGACCATTCGCTGTTCCAGAACCTGCGCGAGCCGCTGTACGTCTCCGAGTCCACCCACGCGATGAAGCTGCTGGAGATCTTCCGCGAGGAGCAGCAGTCGATGGCGCTGGTGGTGGACGAGTACGGCGAGATCCAGGGCCTGGTCACCATCAGCGACCTGATGGGCGCGGTGGTCGGCCGCCTGCAGTCGGTGGAGAACGTGGACGAGGACGCACTGGTCGTGACCCGTGAGGACGGCTCGTTCCTGGTCGATGGCTCGCTGTCGATCGAGGACCTGCGCGAACTGATGGGCAACGCCGAGCTGCCCGATGCCGACGATGGCGATTACTACACGCTGGCCGGCATGTGCATCCATTATTTCGGCCGCATCCCGCATGCGGGCGAGTACTTCGATTGGGCCGGCTGGCGCATCGAGATCGTCGATCTCGACGGCGCCCGTGTCGACAAGCTGCTGCTGCGCACCCTGAGCGAAGACGAAACCGATGACATCACCGGCTGAGCCGACGCCGCCGGATCCGACGCGGCCGCAGTACCGCAACGAGGGTATCCGTACCCTCCTGGCGATGTTCGACCACGGTGACCCGGAGGAACGGCTGCTGCTGGGCCAGATCCTGCAGGACCTGCAGCAGAGCGCGTTCGGTGTGTTCCTGTTCGTGGCGATCCTGCCGGCCTTCATTCCGATTCCCGGGATCGGCGGCGCGGTCAGTGGGCCGCTGGTGGTCCTGATCGGTGCGCAGATGCTGTGCGGCATGCGCCGGCCGTGGCTGCCGGGCTTCATCCGCAACCGTGGGCCCAAGCGCGGCACCATGCATCGCTTCCTGGAGCGCATCGACGGCCCGCTGCGGCGCTTGGACCGCCTGCTCAAACCGCGGATGGCCGGACTGCTGGTGCCGCTGCCCGCCCATGCCTTCAGCGGCCTGCTGCTGATCCTGATCGGCGTGCTGTTGTCGCTGCCGATCCCGCTTACCAACTATCTGTTCGGCTTCCAGTTGCTGCTGTTCGCGCTGGCGCTGCTCGAACGCGACGGCGTGCTCATGCTGGTCAACTGGGTCGGCGCGGTGGCTGCCGTGCTGTTCTTCGGCTTCAGTTCGGGCCACCTGGTGGGCTACACGGTGGACCTGTTCCAACGCTGGTTCGGCTGAGGCCGGCCCCCCCCCTTCACGCGACGCGCCATGAAAAAAGCCGACCCCGCGGCCGGCTTCAGCACCACACTGGCCGGCGCAGGGCCGGCCCTGTGAGCCCGGTTACGCGCCGGGCTTGAGATCCACCGTGCCGGTGTCGGACATCGCGCCCGGGTCATCGGTCACGGCCGACAGCACGAAATACAGGGCCTTGCCGAGCAGGCCACCCGGGCCATCCCAGTATTCGGCCGATTCGGCGCTGACGTGGATCAGGCGCAGGTTCGGGTCGTCCTTGCCGCCCGGGAAGAAGATCTTCATCGCCGGCGACCAGAGTTCGTCGATCTTGGCGCGGTCATGGACCACCCGCGCGGTACCCGAGACCGAGACATAGGTATTGCCCGAGGGCGAGGCGTAGGCCACGTTGACGCGCGGGTTGGCGGTGATTTCCGCGATCTTCGGGCTGTCGGCGCCGGTGGCGAACCACAGGTCGCCATCGAACTCGACTTCCTGCGTGCCCAGCGGACGACTGAACAAGCGTCCGTCCACACCGACCGTGGTGAACATCGCGATGTCCACGCCGCGGATCAGTTCGGCCAGTTGTTTGATGTGCTGCTGACGATCGTGCTCGGCCATGGGGTGGCTCCTGTAAGGGGAGCCACCATCACAGCCGATCGGCGGCTACGGCGACGTGAACCGCGCGGTCACACCTTCTTCGCATGCGCCGTGGGCATTACGCCTGCAGTGCGCGCCATGCCTGCATCGCCAGCCCGAACGAGCGCTTGCGCGCGGCATGGTCGTAGATGTTGGCGGTGACCAGCACTTCGTCAGGCTTGTGCCGCGCCACGAACGCGGCCAGCCCTTCCTGCACCTGCTTCACGTCACCGACCACTGCGCAGGCCAGCGCGTTCTGCACGCCGGCCTTTTCGTGCGGCTGCCAGAACGCTTCGATGTCGTCGATCGGCGGCGGAATCAGGCCCGGCAGGCCACGGCGCAGATTGACGAAACTCTGCTGCTGGGTGGTGAACAGCCGCTTGGCGTCAGCTTCCGAATCGCTGGCCACCACGTTCAGGCCCAGCACCGCATACGGCGCCTGCAGATACTGCGAGGCACGGAATTCGCGGCGGTAGACCGCCAGCGCTTCATCCATCGCGTCGGGGGCGAAGTGCGAGGCGAAGGCGAACGGCAGGCCCATCGCCGCCGACAGGCGCGCACTGAACAGGCTCGAGCCCAGCAGCCACACCGGCACCGGAATGCCGGCGCCGGGCACGGCGCGCACGGCCTGGCCCTTCTGGGCCGGTTCGAAGTAGTGCAGCAGCTCGCGCACGTCCTGCGGGAACTGGTCGGCGCTGTCGAAGTAGCGGCGCAGTGCGCGGGCGGTCGGCTGGTCGGTGCCGGGCGCGCGGCCCAGGCCCAGATCGATGCGGTCCGGGTACAGCGAAGCCAGCGTGCCGAACTGCTCGGCCACCTGCAGCGGCGAGTGATTGGGCAGCATGATGCCGCCGGCACCGACACGGATGCGCTTGGTGCCCCCGGCCACATGGCCGATCAGCACGGCAGTGGCGGCGCTGGCGATGCCGGGCATGTTGTGGTGCTCGGCCAGCCAATAGCGATGGAAACCCCAGCCTTCGGCGTGCTGGGCCAGGTCCAGCATGTTGGCGAAGGCCTGCGTGGTGTCGCTGCCTTCGCAGACCGGCGCCAGATCAAGAATCGACAGCTGCATCATGAATGCTCGTTCCAACCAGGAGATATCTCACTGAGATGGGGCTGTCCGCGCGGTTTGCCACCGCCCACAAGGCACGCGTGGCAAGACGCTGATTTCCGTCTCGCGACGATTCAGGACAATCAACGCCGTGAAGACGGCTCAGGCGGCGTCAGCGTCCTGGTCCACCAGCGGCTGCAGGGCCGCGTCCAGCGCCACGCGCTCGTCGAACACGAAGCAGCGGCCGTCATAGCCCTCGCCGCCCACGGCCTCGAAATAGCCCAGGATGCCGCCGTCCAGCTGCAGCACGTTGTCCATGCCGTCATTGCGCATCCACAGGGCCGCCTTCTCGCAGCGGATGCCGCCGGTGCAGAAGCTGACCACGGTGCTGTCCTTGAGCGCCTCACGGTGCGGGGCCAGCGCGTCGGGCAGATCGGTGAACTTGGTGATCGGCAGCACCAGCGCGTCCTGGAAGGTGCCGTACTCGATCTCCTGGGTGTTGCGGGTGTCCAGCATCACCACCGGCTTGCCGGCGTCGTCATGCCCCTGGCGCAGCCAGCGCTGCACCGTGGCCGGGTCGATCGACGGGGCGCGCGGGTAGGCCAGCGGCTGGCCGTCGTCGATGCGGAAGCTGATGATCTCCGGCTTGACCTTGGCCTTGAGCCGGGCAAAGGGCTGCATGTGGCTGTAGCTGGTCTTCACCCGCAGCCCGGCAAACCGGGCATCGGCCCGCAGGGCGGTGTAGAAGCCATCGATTGCCTGCACCGCCCCGGCCAGGAACAGGTTGATGCCCTCGCCCGCTACCAGGATCGTGCCGCGCAGCTGCGCGGCGGTGGCCCGCTCCAGCAGGGTCGCGCACAGCGCGTCCGGGTCGGCGACGGGGGTGAAGTGGTAGGCGGCGGTATTGGCGATCATCCCGCCATTTTAGCCGCTGGGCGGCCGCGACGCCTGAGCCGCGCCGGAATCAGCCGCGCAGCAGCACGAACGGCAGGAGCACCAGCGCGGCCGCGACGGCCATCCCGACCAGCACCGTGACCACGAACACCGGGCGGCGCCGGATCAGGCTGCCGAAGGTCTCGGCCGTGCCCTCGCGCAGCGCGGCCTCACGCTCGCCGCGCACGCGCTCACCGCGCGTCTGCTGGTAGTCGGCCATCAAGGCCTTGGCCCGCGGGTGATCCTCGTTGTCGCGCACCCAGATGCCGCCGAAGGAGATGCCCCACGGGCTGGGCTCGGTGCGGTAATGGGCAATGCCCGCCTTGTCCAGCAGGGCAGTGACATCCTGGATTTCATCGTCCGCGACATTGCGCAGGTTGAGCAGCAGTTTCGACATGCGCCCATGATAGCGCCCGGCGATGCGCTACCCTTGCGTCCCCGTTTTTTGGATCCGGAGCCCGCCCATGCGCCGTCTGCCGCGTTACCTGCTCGCCCCTCTGATGCTGTCGCTGCTGGCCGCCTGCACCCCGCCCGGCCCGCCGCCCGGTGGCAGCATCGCGCAGTTCGAGAAGATCGACACCCAGCCGGGCACCGGCGCCGAGGCCACGCCGGGCAGCAAGGTCACGGTGCACTACACCGGGTGGATCTACGACGAGCGCACCGCCGACAAGCACGGTGACAAGTTTGACAGCTCGGTGGACCGTGGCGAGCCCTTCAGCTTCGACCTGGGCCAGGGCCAGGTCATCAAGGGCTGGGACGAAGGCTTCGCGGGCATGAAGGTGGGCGGCAAGCGCACGCTGATGATTCCGGCAGAGTACGGCTATGGCGCCCGTCGCGCCGGCCCGATCGCGCCGAACTCCTCGCTGGTGTTCGATGTCGAGCTGCTCGACGTCAAGCCGCGTTGATCCTGCCTGCATGAGCATTGCCCTGACCACCCCACGCCGGGTCGCGATCATCGGCGGCGGCCCCGCCGGCCTGATGGCGGCTGAAACCGTGCGCGCTGCCGGCCACGCCGTCGATCTGTACGAGGCCAAGGGCTCGCCCGGTCGCAAGTTCCTGATCGCCGGCAAGGGCGGCCTCAACCTGACCCACTCCGACGCGCCTGACGTGTTCGTTTCGCGCTACCGCGAGCGCGCGGAGGCGGTGGGCGGGTGGCTGGCCGATTTCAATGCCGAGGCGCTGCGCGCCTGGGCGTTGGACTTCGGCGTGGAAACCTACGTGGGCAGTTCCGGCCGTGTGTTCCCGGTCGACCGCAAGGCCGCGCCGCTGCTGCGCGGCTGGGTGCGCCGGCTGAAGGAACAGGGCGTGCGCTTCCACGTGCAGCATCGCTGGACCGGCTGGGATGACGCGGGCGCGCTGCGCTTCCAGACGCCCAATGGCGAAACGTCGGTGACGGCCGACGCGGTAGTGTTCGCGCTCGGCGGCGGCAGCTGGCCGGAACTGGGCTCGGATGGCGCGTGGGTGGCGCCGATGGCCGCCACCGGCATCGACATCGCCCCACTGCAGCCAGCCAACTGTGGCTTCGACATCGGTTGGACGCCCTACTTCAGCGAACGCCAGGCCGGCGCCCCGCTCAAGCCGGTGGTGGCGCACTGGACCGACCTGAAGGGCGAACCGCGCTCACTGCAGGGCGAGTGCGTGATCACGGCGACCGGCATCGAAGGCAGCCTCATCTACGCGCTGTCGGCCGATCTGCGCGACAGCCTGGCCCGCGACGGCCAGGTGGAACTGCAGCTGGACCTGCTGCCGGGCCAGACCGAAGCGCAGGTGCTGGAGAAGCTGGGCAAGCCGCGCCAGGGCCGCAGTTTCGGCGAGGTCCTGCGTCGCCAGCTCGGGCTGGGCGGGGTGAAGTCCGCCCTGCTGTTCGAGGTGCTGGGCCGCGAGGCCGGGCAGCTGCCGCTGGCGCAGATCGCGCACGCGCTCAAGCGGCTGCCACTGGCCCTGGAACGACCGCGTCCGATCGATGAAGTCATCAGCACCGCCGGTGGCGTGCGCCTGGAGGCATTGGATACGCAGTTGATGCTGCGCGCACGGCCGGGCACGTTCTGTGCGGGCGAGATGCTGGACTGGGAAGCACCGACCGGCGGCTACCTGCTCACCGCGTGCTACGCCAGCGGGCTGCGCGCCGGGCGTGGCGTGGTGGCCTGGCTGGCGCAGGGATAGATCGCGAGGTGCCGGCCAGCGGCCGGCACTACCAGTGACGTGCCCTGACAGGCGCTCGGCGCGGCTCAGCGCGGCATCCGGGTGGTGCCGGCCACTGGCCGGCATCAACGCGTGCGCTGCATCCGCACCGACGCGAGTGCGACGCCGCTGGGGTGTGGGTAGCTCTCCTCGCGCAGCGCCTCAAAACCACAGCGCTGGTAGAACGGCACCGCGTTGAGCGAGGCCGAGAGCACCAGCGGCCGCGCAGGGTCGGCCAACGCCTCCATCGCCTGCATCAAGGTCAGGCCGATGCCACGGCCGCCGCAGTCGGGATCGACGAACAATGCATCGATCTCGTTGCCGGCCAGATCGATCACGCCGTAGCCCAGCAGCGCACCCTCGGCGTCTTCGGCAATCACACCGCCACCGCCGGCGAGCAGCGCGCGGTAATGTTGCGGCGGTGGCGAGGCCGACCATGGGGCAATTACCTCCGGCGGATACGCCGTACTGCACAGTTCGCGGACGCAGCGCGTACGCAGTACCCACAGCCGGTCCGCCTCGTCGGCGCGGCCGACCCGCAAGCGCACTGCACGATCGCCCGTCATCGCGATTTGCTCGCGCGCAGCGCCTGGATGCGCGCTGGTGGCTGGAACGAGTCGCTGCGCGCATCGGCCCAGTAATCGTGGAAGACCGCGTGGTCTGGCACCTTGCGCAGCAGTTCACCGGGCGCAAGATAGCGATACAACGAGGCCAGCGAACGGATTTCCACCGGCGAGACCCGGCGCAGGATGTGCTCCGGCCCCAGCTCGGAGGGATCGTTGAGGCCGGCCGCGCACAGCAGGTCGCGCAACGCGCGCAGCGTGTTCTCGTGGTAGCTGTGCACGCGCGTGGCCTTGTCGGCCGCATCCAGGTGACGCCAGCGATTGGGGTTCTGGGTGGCGATGCCGGTCGGGCACTTGTCGCTGTGGCAGCTCAACGACTGGATGCAGCCCAGCGCGAACATGAAACCACGGCCGGCGTTGCACCAGTCCGCGCCCAGCGCGATGGTGCGCGCGATCTCGAACGCGCTGGTCACCTTGCCGGCCGCACCCACGCGGATGCGGTCGCGCAGGTCCAGCCCGACCAGGGTGTTGTGCACCAGCAGCAGGGCTTCGTGCATCGGCACGCCAACGTGATCGATGAACTCGGCCGGCGCGGCGCCGGTCCCGCCCTCGGCGCCGTCAACGACGATGAAGTCCGGCAGCAGCCCGGTTTCCTGCATCGCCTTGGCAATACCGAACCACTCCCACGGGTGGCCGATGGCCAGCTTGAAGCCGACCGGCTTGCCGCCGGACAACTCGCGCAGCCGCGCGACGAACTGCAGCAGCTCGACCGGAGTATTGAACGCGCTGTGCCTGGAGGGCGACACGCAATCCACGCCCATCGGCACGCCACGGGTGATCGAGATCTCTTCGCTGACCTTGGCCGCCGGCAAGACGCCGCCGTGGCCAGGCTTGGCGCCCTGCGAGAGCTTGATCTCGATCATCTTGACCTGATCATGGTTCGCGTTGGCGACGAACTTCTCTTCACTGAAGCCGCCGGCCTCGTCACGACAACCGAAGTAGCCCGAGCCGATTTCCCAGACCAGGTCACCGCCCATTTCGCGGTGATAGGGAGAAATCGACCCTTCGCCGGTGTCGTGGTAGAAGCTGCCGCGGCGCGCGCCTTCGTTCAGTGCGCGGATCGCGTTGGCCGACAACGAGCCGAAGCTCATCGCAGAGATGTTGAACACGCTGGCCGAGTACGGCTTGGCGCAGTTGGGCCCGATCTGGATGCGGAAATCGTGGTGGCCGATCTCGGTCGGCGCCAGCGAGTGGTTGATCCATTCGTAATCCACCGCATACGTGCTGCGCAGCGTACCGAATGGCACCACGTCCATTTCATTCTTGGAGCGCTGGTAGATCAGGGCACGCTGCTGGCGCGAGAACGGCACGTCTTCCAGATCGCTCTGCACGAAGTACTGGCGGATCTCCGGCCCGATCGATTCCAGCCCGTAGCGGAAGTGCGCCATCACCGGGTAGTTGCGCCGCAGCGTGCTGCGCTTCTGCAGCATGTCCCACGTGCCCAGCACCACCAGCAGGGCCGTCACCCCCACTCCCCAGTACCAGGCGGGCCAGATCGTGGCCAACCACAGGCAGACCGGGAACAGCAGGATGGCGAGCAGATACGCGAGATAGCGGTGCATGGCTTTCCTCAATCAATAGCTGCCAACGAGTCTACAGGCGGTCGTCCACCACTTCCCGGGGCCATACGGATTTGACGTCGTACACCACGCCACCCGGTGCCAACAGCGCGCGCACCTGCGCCGCATCCAGGGCACGGAAACGATCGTGCGCCACGGCCAGCACGACCGCGTCATACCCGCCCGCATCCGGGGCTTCGACCCAACGCACGCCGGCATCGGCCAGTGCCGCCGGACCGACCCACGGGTCCTGCACGTCCACCCGGGCCCCACTGGCCTGCAGGCGCTGCGCCAGTTCCAGCGCGCGGCTGTTGCGCAGGTCCGGGCAGTTCTCCTTGAAGGTGACGCCCAGCACCAGCACCCGGGCCTGGGCGACATCGATGCGGCGCGATGCCAGCAGCGCCAGCACGCGTTGCGCGACGTGCTCGCCGACCCGGTTGTTGACCTGGCGCGCGGTGTGGATCAGATCGGGGTGATAGCCCACGCTCTCGGATTTGTGCAGCAGGTAGTACGGATCCACGCCGATGCAGTGGCCGCCGACCAGGCCGGGCCGGAACGGCAGGAAGTTCCACTTGCTGCCGGCCGCGTCCAGCACATCCTGGGTATCGATGCCGAGCCGATCGAAGATCAGCGCCAGCTCGTTGACCAGGGCGATGTTGACGTCGCGCTGGATGTTCTCGATCACCTTGGCGGCTTCGGCCACGCGGATCGACGGTGCCGGCCACGTGCCTGCGGTGATGATGCTCTTGTACAGGGCATCGACCACCGCGGCGACCTCGGGCGTCGAGCCGGAGGTGATCTTGCGGATGTCCGGCAGCCGCCGCTCGCGGTCGCCCGGGTTGATCCGCTCCGGGCTGTAACCGCAATAGAAATCCTCGTTGAAGCGCAGCCCCGACCCTTCCTCGAGCAGGGGGACGCAGACTTCCTCGGTGGTACCGGGATAGACCGTGGATTCATAGATCACGATGTCGCCGCGCTTGAGCAGGCCGGCAATCAAGGTACTGGCGCTGCGCAGCGGCGCCAGATCGGGCTGCTCATGCGCATCGATCGGGGTCGGCACGGTCACGATGTACACATTGCACGCGGCCAGATCGGCGGGATCGGCGCTGTAACGCGCATGCACAGCGGCAGCGAGCTCATCGGCCTCCAGTTCCAGCGTGTGATCCAGGCCACGCTGCAGCTCGGCGACCCGCGCGGTATCGATGTC